>VGXW01000319.1 GCA_016873195.1 Planctomycetota bacterium
GGGGGCTGCGGCCGTGGTCGTGCTGACCGCGGTGCTGCTCGTGCAGTGCCTGCTGTTCGCGGACGGCGGCCTGCTGGCGCTCGGCGCGAACGTGCTGAACATGGCGATCCTGGCACCGCTCGCGGGCCTGCTCGGGCTGCAACTCGGCAAACGCCTGTTCGCCGGACATCGCGGGCTCCTGGTCGGCGCGGCGTTCGGCGGCTGGCTCGGCGTCGTCGTCGCCGCCGCCGCCTGCGCCGTCGAACTGGCGCTGTCGGGGGCCGCGTCGCTGCGCGTGGCCTTGCCGGCGATGGTCGGCGTGCACGTCGTGATCGGCGCCGGCGAGGGCCTGATCACCGCGCTCGTGCTGGCAGCGCTGCTGCGCGCGCGCCCCGACCTCGTCGGCGGCGAGGGCGGCACCCCGGCACCGGCTCGGCCGCGGCTCTGGGCTGGCGTCGCGCTGGTCGGGCTGACCTTGTGCCTCGCGCCCTTCGCGAGCTCCCTGCCCGACGGCCTCGAGCACGTCGCCGGAGCGCTGGGGCTCGTCGCGGGGACCGCCGCGCCGGCGCCGCTGCCCGACTACGAAGCGCCGTTCCTCGGCTCGGCCGTCGCGGGCACGCTGTTCGCGGGCGCCGCCGGCGCGCTGGTCGTGCTGCTGCTGTCCTGGTGGCTCGCGCGCGCTCTGGTGCCCGCGCGCAGAGAGCGCTGATGCGCGGCGACTTCGAACGGCACAGCCGCATCGGCAGTCCGGTGCACCGGCTGCGCCCGGGCACGAAGCTCGGCGCTGCGGTCGCGATCGTGGTGGCGACCGTGGTGACGCCGCTGCCGCAGTGGCCCGTGCACGCGGGAGCCGCCGCCGTGCTGGTGCTGGCCGCCGCGCTGAGCCGCGTGCCGCCGCGCGCGCTGCTGCGCCGCCTGCTGTGGCTCGAACCGTTCGTGCTGGGCCTCGCGCTGCTCGCGCTGCTGCAGCCCGGCGGCCTCCTGGTCGGCGCGGCGCTGCTCGTGCGCAGCACCTTGTCGCTCGCGACGATGGTGCTGCTCGCGGCGACGACGCCGTTCGCCGACCTGCTCGCCGTGCTGCGCCGGCTGCGCGTGCCGCGCCTGCTCGTGACGACGATCGCGCTGATGTACCGCTACCTGTTCGTGCTCGCCGACGAGGCGCAGCGTCTGCGCCGCGCGCGGCAGAGCCGCACGTTCACGGCTTCGCGCCGGCACGCCTGGCGTTCGCTCGCGACCGTGGTCGGCCAGCTGTTCGTGCGCGCCACGGCGCGCGCGGAACGGATCTACGCGGCGATGGTCGCGCGAGGCTACCGATGACGCCGGCCCTCGAGCTGCGCGGGCTCGGCTACCGCTACCCGGACGGCCGCGAGGCGCTGTCTGGCATCGACCTGCGCGTGCAGCCGGGCGAGAGTCTCGGCCTGGTGGGCCCGAACGGCGCGGGCAAGTCGACGCTGCTGTTGCATCTGAACGGCGTGCTGCCGGAACGGCTCGACGGCGAGCCGAGCGTGTTCGTGCACGGAGTCGCGCTGGGCCGCGACACGCTGCCGCAGATCCGGCGCGACGTGGGGCTCTTGTTCCAGGATCCGGACGACCAGCTGTTCTGCCCGACGGTGGCCGACGACGTGGCGTTCGGGCCGCAGCAGCTGGGCCTGCTGGCGGCCGAGGTGCGGGAGGTGGTGCAGCGGGCGCTGCAGCAGGTGGGATTGGCGGGCTTCGGGCCGCGTTCGCCGCACCAGCTGAGCCGCGGCGAGAAGAGCCGCGTGTGCCTCGCGGGGCTGCTCGCGTGCACGGGCCGCGTGCTCGCGCTCGACGAACCGACGAGCCACCTCGACCCGCGCGGCCGGCGCGAGTTCACGGCGCTGCTCGGCGGCATCCAGGCGACGAAGCTGATCGCGACGCACGACCTCGAACTGGTCGTGGCGCTGTGTCCGCGCGTGGTGGTGCTGGACGGCGGCAAGGTCGTCGCGGACGGGCCCACGGTGCAGGTGCTCGACGACGAGGAGCTGATGCTCGCGCACGGGCTCGAGCGACCGCACGTGCTGCGGCACCGGCATCCGCACTGAGCGCAGGCCCCGGAGCGCCTCGCTTCGGCAACCTCGCATCGGTGGCACCGCGCCATCGCGAGAGTCCCCGGGCCGGGGGGCACGCCGGCATCGGCGTCAAGCCCGGGCCGCGCGCCGTTCGATGAAGCCTGCTGGGCATGTCGAGGAGATCCTGGGTCCTACCTGCGCCGAGGGCACACGTGCTGCCGCTCGCACTGCTGTTGCTCGCGGCGCTGTCGTCCGCCCAGACCGCCGTGCAGGGTCCCGACGCCGAGGAGAAGTCCGCCGCGGTGCGCGCCGCGCTGGTCTACAAGTTCGCCTCCTACATCGCGCCCGACGCCGGCGAAGCGAAACCCCTGCGCAAGGAGTACCGCATCGGCCTGCTCGGCACCGACCGGACGGCGGTCACCGCGCAGAACATCCTGGTCGGCAAGAAGGTCGGCGAGGCGAAGGTCGTGGTCGTCGTCGTCGACGAGAACGACGCCGTCGCGGGCCGCGCCGCCGAGCAGTGCGACCTGCTGTACATCGCCGCGTCGTGCGCGGACGAGGCCGTCGCCAAGGTGGTCGCGGCCGGCGCCGAGAAGCCGCTGGCGATGGTCAGCATGCGGCCCGGCTTCGCCGCCGCGGGCGGCACCATCCAGTTGTTCGTGCAGGACGGCGGCACGCGGTTCGAAGTCAACATCGACGCGCTGCGCCGCCAGCAGCTGCGGGCGAGCCCGCAACTGCTGAAACACTCGCAGAAGGGGCCGGCCCGATGAGGCTGCCCCGCCGGTCGCTGCGGCGGCGCCTGACGGGCGTCTGCCTGCTGTTCCTGATCGTCGCCCTCGGCGTGACCGGGCTCGACTCCTACGCGCGCGAACGCGACGGTCTCGAGGGCGCGATGCGCCAGAACCTCGACGTGCTCGCGCGCCTGGTCGCGGCGAACGTGCGGAGCGGCCTCGAGTTCGCCGATCCCCAGGAGGTCGGCGAGTTCCTGGGGCACGTCGTCGGCTCGATGCAACTGCAGTCGGCGGCCGTGTTCACCGGCGGCAACCACCGGTTCGCGATGGCCGGCGACCCCGGCCTCGCCCCCTTGGCGCCGGTCGCCACGGGGCGCGCCGGCGACGACTGGCTGCACGCGGTGCCGTTCACGTACCGCGACGCGGCTGGCGAGACGCTGTGCGGTCGCGTCGTCGTGCGCGCCTCGGGCGCCCCGTTGCGACAGCGGCTCGCCGACTTCGCCGGCGGCCTGTGGGCGACGATGTGCCTCGCGCTGTGCGGCCTCGGTCTCGCGGCCTGGTGGCTGCTCGCCGGGCTGCTGCGGCCCGTGGCGGCGCTCGTCGAGACCACGCAGCGCGTGCGCGCCACCGAGGACTACTCGCTGCGGGCGCGCCCGGTTGCCGACGACGAGGTCGGCGCGCTGGTGCGTTCGTTCAACGCGATGCTCGACGTGATCGAGGAGCGCGACGTCCGCGTCGCGCGCGGAGCGGAGCGCCTCGAGCAGCAGGTCCGCGAACGCACCGCCGAGCTGCGCCGGGCGCTGGAGGCGGCCGAGGCGGCGACGCGCGCGAAGTCGACGTTCGTCGCCAACATGAGCCACGAGATCCGCACGCCGCTGAACGCGGTGCTCGGCATGGCGGACCTCGCGATGGAGACCGAGGATCCGGCCGAACTGCGCGAGTACGTCGGCGTGATCCGCAGCGCCGGAGCGAACCTGCTCGGCACGCTGTGCGACGTGCTCGACCTCTCGAAGATCGAGTCCGGCAAGCTCGAGCTGTCGCCGGTGCCCACCGATCTGGAGTCCGTCGCCGCCGAAGTGCTGCGGCCGCTGACCTCGCGCATCCAGAGCAAGCCGATCGAGGTCGTGCTCGAGATGGCGCCCGATCTCGCGCCCGGCTTCCTCGTCGACGACGTGCGGCTGCGCCAGATCCTGACCAACCTGGTCGGCAACGCGATCAAGTTCACCGAACGGGGCTTCGTGCGGGTGCGCATCGGTGCGGTGGGGGCGGCGGTCGGCGCCGCCGTGCAGCGGGTGCAGATCGCCGTGCAGGACAGTGGCATCGGCATCCCGGCGGATCGGCTGCCGGCGCTGTTCACGCCCTTCACGCAGGCCGACAGCTCGATCACGCGGCGGTTCGCGGGCACGGGGCTCGGACTGTCGATCACCGACCGCCTCGTGCGGCTGATGGGCGGGGCCATCGAGGTCGACAGCGCGCCGGGGGGCGGCACGACGTTCCGCGTCACGCTGCCGCTGCCGCTGGCGCCGAGCCCGCTGCAGCCGGTGCCGCCGCCGGAGCCCGGCTGGCGCCTCGTGCTCGCCTGTCACGTGCCGCAGATCGGGCGGGCCGTGGCCGCCGCCGCGCAGCGGCTCGGGGTCGGCTGCGTGGCCGTCGGCAGCGTGCACGAACTGGCCGCGGTGGGCGCGCTGGGCCCGCGCGACGCGGTGCTGGTCGACGACCCGGATCCAGACCACGACGCGCTGATCGACGCGGCCGTGCCGGCACGGCCCGACGGTCTGCGCCGCGTGCTGCTGCTGGCGGGCTACCAGGACCTCACCCGTGCCGCGGCGCGCTGCCAGGAACGGCGCTACGCGGGCTACCTGATCAAACCGGTCGTCGGCCGCGAACTCGCGCAGCGGCTCTTGCTGCTGCAGAGCGACGCCGCGCCGGGGGCGGTGGCCGCGGCGCCCGCCGGGAGCTGCCGGGCAGCGCGTCCGGGCGAACCGCTGCGCATCCTGGTCGCCGAGGACAACGCCGTGAACCAGAAGCTGATCGAGCGCATCCTGCGGCGCGACGGCCACGAGGTCACGATCACCGCGAACGGCCGCTTCTGCGTCGAGGCCTACGCGCCCGGAGCGTTCGACGTCGTGCTGATGGACATGCAGATGCCCGAGATGAGCGGGATCGATGCGGCGGCGCACATCCGCCGCGGCGAGGTGGTCCACGGCGGCCGTGTGCCGATCATCGCGCTGACCGCGAACACGAGCCGCGAGGACCGCGACGCCTGCCTGCAGGCCGGCATGGACGAGGTGCTCGCCAAGCCGCTGTCGATTCCGGGGCTGCGCGCGCTGCTGGCCCAGCAGGGCCGCCGCCGGATTGATCCCGACCACGAGACCGCCGCCGCCGGCGGCGAGGAGCCGAGAACGTGACCCGAGTTCCATACCGCCTTCTGCCGATCGTGATCGTCGCACGGTTGCTCGCCCAGCAGCCGGAGACGCAGCGTCCGGTGCCCGTGGAGAGTTCGCTCGACCTGACCGAGCTGAGCCTCGAGCAGCTGATGGCCGTGCCGGTCGAGGTCGGGGCGCGCCACCAGGAGTCGCTGGCGTCGACCA
>VGXW01000320.1 GCA_016873195.1 Planctomycetota bacterium
CCCCCCGGGTCCTGGTCAATGGCGCCGGGGCCGAAGACAACGTCTTCGTGCCGGGCAAACTCTACGACTATCTGATGGCGCGCCGGCCGGTGCTGTTCGTCGGCGATCGCGGCGACGCCTGGGACATCACCGCGGAGACCTCGGGCGCGGGGTGCTGCTTCCGGCACGGCGAGACGGAGGCGCTGGCGGTGGCGATCGCTGCGCTGGACCCGCGGCCGGCCGATCTGCCGGAGGCGGTCGCCTACGGGCTCGAGCGGACGTTCGCGCCGCTGCTGCGCCTGCTGGCGCCCGCGGCGCGCTGAACCGGGTCAGCCGCGCGCGCGCGCGGCCAGCCAGCGCTCGAGCGCGTCGACGATGCGATCGGCGGTGTTTCCGTCCCACAGCTCGGGCACGCGGTAGCCCGCGGCGTCGCGCCGCAGCGCCGCCCGCGCCAGTTCCTGGATGCGCTGCGGGTCGGTGCCGGCGAGCACGTTGCTGCCCTGGCTGACCGTGATCGGGCGCTCGGTGTTCTCGCGAATGGTGATGCACGGGATGCGGTGCCAGGTCGTCTCCTCCTGCAGTCCGCCCGAGTCGGTCAGCACGAGCCGGCAGCGGCGCACGAGTTCGGTGAAGTCGAGGTAGCCGAGCGGTTCGCAGAGCCGCACGCGAGCCGGGTCGGGTTGTTGTTGCAGCCGCGCGCGCGTGCGCGGGTGGCACGGGAACACGAGCGGCAGATCGCGGCCGATCGCCTCGAGCGCGCCCATGATCGAACGCAGCATGGCGGGCTCGTCGACGTTCGACGGCCGGTGCAGCGTGACGACGCCGAAGTCGCCGTGCAGGCCGAGCCGCTGCACGACGTCCGACGGCGGCTCGTGCTCGAAGCGGTGGCGCAGCGCGTCGATCATGATGTTGCCGACGCAGACGATGCGGGCGGGGTCGACGCCTTCTGCGCGCAGGTTCTCGTCGGCGTCGGGCGAGGGCGTCAGCAGCAGGTCGGCGAGGCAGTCGGTGACGAGCCGGTTGATCTCCTCGGGCATCGTGCGGTCGCGGCTGCGCAGCCCGGCCTCGACGTGCGCGACCGGGACCAGCAGCTTGCTGCAGACGAGCGTGCAGGCGAGCGTCGAGTTGACGTCGCCGACGACCACGACGACGTCAGGGCGCAGTTCCAGCACCACGGGCTCGAACGCGGCGATGACCTTGGCGGTCATCTGCGCGTGCGAACCGGAACCGACGCCGAGGTGGCGGTCGGGCGGCGGCAGGCCGAGGTCGCGAAAGAACGCGCCCGACATGTTCTCGTCGTAGTGCTGGCCCGTGTGCACGAGCTGGCAGCCGTGGCCGCGCGCGCGCAGCCGCCGCAGCAGCGGCGCCGCCTTCATGAAGTTGGGGCGGGCGCCGACGACGGTCAGGACTTGCACGGTGGGGTCTCGCGGAGGGGGACGGGCCGGCCGCGCGCGCGGTCGGCTCGCGACTTCTAGACAGCGCGGTGGTGGCGATCCAGCGGCTGGGGGGCTTTCCACGACCGCTCCGGCCCGGAGCGCGTTCGGCGTCGCGACCGGCTCCGCCGCCGGCAGGCTCCTCGCACGTGAACCACACGTGGCGCCGGGCCCCGGCTCACCGCGCCCGCACCGGCACCCGCGCCCGCACCGGCACCGTGTCGAAGCCGAGCAGCTCCTTGCCGAGCGGCAGCACCCACAGGCGCCGTCCATCGGCGCTCCACGACAGGCAGTAGCCGTCCTTCAGGTCGCGCGACCAGACCGGGGCCCGGGTGGCGACGTGCCACAGCACCAGCCGGTCGTCCTCGCCGCAGGTCGCAAGGCGCGCACCGTCCGGCGACAGCGCCGCCGCCGCACCGCTCCCGTCGTGGGCCCGCACCGCCGCGACCGCGACGCCGTCGACGGTGTTCCACATTCGCAGCCACCCGTCGTCGCCGAGGGTGAACACCTCCTTGCCGTCCGGGGTGAACTGCAGGGCCTTCACGCCGCCACGGTGACCGGTCAATGCCACCCGCTGCGCCCCGGTGGCCGGGTCGTGCAGCGCCGCTCCGGCCAGTCCACAGATGCCGAGCGTGCCGCCGTCCGGCGTGAACGCGACCCGCAGCGGCTGGCGCGGGAAGTCGATCTGCCACAGCATGGCACCGCTCGCGGCGTCCCAGGCCCGCGCCTTGTTGTCGCGCGACACCGCGACGATCCGCGCCCCGTCCGGACTGCGGGCCGCGCCGTCCATGCCGCCACCGCAACCGTGCTTCGGTGCCGGCGCATCGGCGGTCGCGAAGGTCCGCCGCGTCTTGCCGGCGAGATCCCACAGCTGCAGCAGCTGGTTGCCCGCAGCCAACAGCTGCCAGCCGCCGCCCGCCGCTTGCCGCCAGAGCACCGTATTGACCCAACCATCGTCGGCGGCCAGCGTCTCGACCACGCGACCGTCGTCCGGCGACAGCAGGTGCAATGCCCCTTCGGCATCGCCGAGCGCCAGCACTCCGCCATCGGGCCGTTCGGCCACTCCGTAACCCGTCTTCGCCAGCGGCAAGCGTCGGTTCGCCTGCCGCGCACCAGCGACGTCCCAGACCCGCACGGTGCCGTCGGCGCTGGCGGTGAGCAGCCGCGTGCCGTCCGGCGTGAACGCGACCCCGCGCACCTGCCCCCGATGGCCGCGCAGCGTCGCCACCTGCGCCCCGGTCGCCACCTGCCACAGTCGCACCGTCGTGTCGGCCGACACGCTCGCCACCAGCGTGCCGTCGGGCGAGAACGCCACGCCCTCGACGATCCTGGTGTGGCCGACGAAGTCGCGCACCGGCCTGCCGGTGAACGCCTCGAACAAGTGGACCTGATCGTCCTTGCACGCCACCGCGACCAGGGCACCGTCGGGCGACAGCGCGGAGGCCTGCGCCGCCCGGTAGGCGGCCTCGGAGCCGAGCCGGACCGTCACCGGCTGGTCAGGCTTCACCAGGTCGAACACGTGCAGGTGCTGGTCCCACGACGCCCCCACGATCCGCTGGCCGTCGGGGCTCCAATGCGAACAGGTCATCGGCGCATAGCCGCTCTGCAGCACCGCCAGTTCCGCACCGGACGCGGCGTCCCAGATGCGGATCTCGCCACCCTTCGGCCTCTGGTAGCTCGAACTGCACACCCGCCGGCCGTCCGGCGCGAAACGGATGCTGCCGACCGGGTAGGTGTGGTTGCCGAACTTCGCCAGCGATCCACCGGTCGCCACGTCCCAGATCGTCGCACCGCGGTCGGCCGACGAGGTCGCCAGTCGCTTGCCGTCGCCGTCGAACGACAGGCAGTAGATCATGTGCTGGTGCGCGGCGATCGTGCGGCGCGGCACCGGCGCGCTCGCCGTGCCGATCAGCGCCGCGGTGTCGAACAGCAGCACGTTGCCGTCGACGGTGCCGACCGCGGTGACGGCGCCGTCCGGCGACACGGCGAGGCTGGTGGCGCCCGCGGCGTACACCGGCCACGCGGCGAGGCTCTGCTCGGCCTCGGCGGCGAGCAACCGCCATTCGAAGCCCCGGTCGGCGGCGGGCACCGCGTCGAGCCAGCGCCAAACCTCGCCGGTGGCGCCGCGGGCCATGGCCCCTTCCGCGGCAGCGATGTGGGCGACGTAGGACTCGAACGCGGGGGCCAGCGCCACCGGATCCTGGGCGAACCCTGCGGTGGCCAGCAGGCCGCTGCCGGCGAGACGGGCAAGGGCGGTGTTCATGCTCCCTCCATGGCGGCTTTCTCCGGGTCGGCGCTAGGCGCGGCGGGCGCGTTTCGTTGCATGGCGTTCCTTCACGGGACGGGGGTGGGCTTCGGCTTCGACCAGCAGGCGCTCGACGTGGTCGCGCAGCTGCACGACCGCGGCGTCGTAGGCCTCGAAGCTGCGGTAGGCGCGGGCGAGCATCACCGCCCCTTCCATGGTCACCAGGGTGTAGACCGCGAGTTGGCGCGGATCCTGGCCGTGCGGCAGCCGCGGCAACGCGTCGCGGTAGCAGCGCTCGACCGCGTCGAGCCAGTTGTCGAAGTTGCGCACCAGCAGTCTGCGCGCGTCGGGATGCGTGTTGCCGACCTCGATCACCAGGTTGCCGATCGGGCAGCCGTGCTGGAAGTCGGTCATCGTCAGCATCTGCCGGTAGCCGGCGAGCAGTGCGAACACCCGCTCGATCGGGTCGGCCACGCCCTGCCAGACCGGGTCGAGCACTGCCGACTGCAGCAGTTCGTGGCGACGTTCCAGCGTGGCGTGCAGCAGGTCTGCCTTGGTCGGGAAGAAGTAGTAGAGCGAACCGGGCAGGACCTTGGCCTTCCTGGCGATCTGCGCGAGGCCGGTGGCGGCATAGCCCTGGAACGTGAACAGCTCCATGGCGGCCTCGATCAGCTTCTCGCGGGTGTCGTCGGTAGTCGGGCGTGGACTCATGCGTGTTGGTTGGTTGACCAACCAGAGTGGGGCACGAGCCCCAGGGGCTGTCAACCCCGCGCCGGGAGTTCCTCCGGGCCCGCCCGGCGTCGGCAACCCGCACCTCGAACGCAGCGCCGCGCTCGGTCCGGAGAAGGCGCGCCACTGCGCGCCGAGGCAGCGCCGCGCTCGTGCCGCCGGCCGGGTGCCGAGGCAGCGGGCGCGGGAGGGCGGAACGGCTTGCCGGAGCTGCGATCGTTGTCGGCGATCAGCGGCTCGCCAGTGCGCGCACCTTCGCCTCGTCGACCTCGATCCCGAGCCCCGGGCCCTGCGGCACGGCGATCCTGCCTGCCGCGACCCGGATCGGTGATGCGAGCACGTCGGCCGTCAGGAACTGCGGCCCGTTGAGCGCCGCCGGCCTGCGCAACCCGTACGCACCGAACAGCTGCAGCGTCGCCGCGAGCGAGACATCCGGGTCCGTGAGCCCGCTGCCGAGCCATACCAGCCCGTGCTGCTCGCAGTACTCGATCTGCGCGCGGCACGACCGCAGCCCGCCGCAGCGCGACGGCTTCATCGCCACGCCGTCGAGCATGCCGAGCTCGTGGAACTCGCGCAGATCGCCCACGGTGGTCACGCCTTCGTCCATCAGGATCGGCAGCGCCCCGAGCTGCTTCACGCGCCGGTAGCCGGCGATCTGGTTCGGCCGCAGCGGCGACTCGAGCACGTCGACGCCCGCGTCGGCGAGGCCCCGCGCCGCGCGCAGCGCGTTCTCGACCGAATAGCCGCCGTTCGCGTCGGCCCACAGGAAGGCCTTCGGTGCCAGCGCGCGCACCGCCTTCGCGAGTTCGACGTCGAACTCCGGATCCGGGCCGACCTTGATGTTGAAGTGCTGGTAGCCGCGGTCCCGCCCCAGCTGCAGGAGTTCGCCGACCTGGTCGATCGCCTTCACGTTGACCGTCCCGCTCAGACCCC
>VGXW01000321.1 GCA_016873195.1 Planctomycetota bacterium
CCCCGGGCAGGTCCGGGTTCTTCTCGCGGATCACCTGCCGCACCTTCGCGACCGACTCGTCGAGGATCTCGTCGAGGAACACCGCGTTGCCGGCGCGCGACGCGAACTTCTCCCACTTGCCGTCCTCGCCCTTGCTGAGCACGAGGCCGAACGGCACGTGCTCGACCGCCTTGGCGATCGGCTCCTTCATCTTCGCGAGCATCGCCTTCAGCTGATCGAAGTGCAGCTTCTGCTCGGCGCCGACGACGTAGAGGATGCGGTCGGGGCGGAACGTCGCCTCGCGGTAGAAGACCGCGGCGAGGTCGCGCGTGTGGTAGAGCGTCGTGCCGTCGCTCTTGCGCAGGATGCACGGCTCCTTGATGCCGAGTTCCTTGAGCCAGACGACCTCCGCACCGTCGCTCGTCTCGAGCACGCCAGACGCGGCGACGCGCTGCATCGCCGCCTCCATCTTGTCCTCGAAGAACGACTCGCCGGTGACGTGGTCGAACGTCACGCCAAGGCGCGAGTACGGGCCCTGGAAGGCCTTCAGCGACTCGTCGCGCAGCAGTTGCCACATGCGCCGCTCGACGTTGTCCGCGCCGCTCTCGAGCGCCTGGAAGTGCTTCGCCGCTTCGTCGTCGAGTGCCTGGTCGGTCTTCACTTCGACGCTGTAGCGTTTGTAGAGGTCGAACATGTACCGCATCGGCGACCGGTGCAGCTCGGCTTCGTTCCCCCAGCGCATGTAGGCCGTCATCATCTTGGCGAACGGCATGCCCCAGTCGCCGAGGTGGTTGATGCCGTGCACCGTCGCCCCCAGGTGGCGGTGGATGCGGCACAGGGCGTTGCCGATCACCGTGCTGCGCATGTGGCCGATGTGGAAGGGCTTGGCGATGTTCGGCGAGCTGAAGTCGATGCACACGGTGCGGCCGTTCGGCGCGGCGGGGCCGTAGGGCGCCTGGTCCGCCAGGATCGTGGTCAGCACGTGCGCGGCGAGCGCCCGCCGGCGGAAGCGGAAGTTCACGAACGGGCCCGCGGCGGTCGCGGTCTCGACGACGTCGTCGGGCGCGATGCGCGCGGCGAGTTCGGCCGCGAACGCCGGCGGCGCCTTGCCCGCGAGCTTCGCCAGCTGGAACGCGCCGAGCGCCACGTCGCCGTGGTCCTTGTTCTTCGGCGACTCGAGGCGGACGAGCGGCACGGCGGCGTCGCGCGCCAGGCCGAGTTCGGCGACGGCGGCGCAGAGGCGGGCGAGGAGGTGGCTGTGGAGGTCGGTCACGGTCGGGTGCGTTGAGGGGGCGGGCAGGATAGCGCCCGGGCCGCCGCGCACGGCGTGCCAAGCGGCGCGGGCGCGCGGCGGGTCACGTCGGTGCCGGAGATTCCCGGTTTCCGTGTAACCGTTCGCCGGTTCGGTGCACAGGGCAGCGAACGTGCAGACTCCCCATGACCATCTGTTCCGGCGGCTCTTCGCGCGGCCGGCCGCGGTGGGGGCGCTGCTGCGCTGCTTTCTGCCGCGGGGCTTCGTCGCCTCGGTACGGTGGCGCACGCTGCGTCCCTGGCCGGCGCGGACCGTCGACCGGCGCCTGCGCGCGCACCTGCCCGACGGAGTGCAGCGGGCGGCCCGGCGCGGCCGGCGGAGCTCCGTGTACCTCGTGCACGAGCACAAGTCCGGCGATGCACCCCGCGTGGCGCTGCAGGTGCTGCGCTACGAGGTGCAACTGCTCGACCACCTGCACCGGCGCGGACACCGCGGCCGCCTGCCGCTCGTGGTGCCGATCGTGTGGAGCCACGGCGTGCGCAACCGCGCCGCGACCGACGCGGGCGACCTGCTCGAACCGCCACCCGAGGCGTTGCGCCGCCTGCGCCGGCGCTGGCCGTTCCTGCTCGTCGATCTGTCGCGCTGGCCGGAAGCCGCGATGCTGCGGGCACGGCTGCCATCGTTCGCCCGCCTCGTCGTGCTGTTCCTGCAGTACCTCGCGTTCCGCCCGCGCCGCGGGGTGGTCGCGGCACTGCACCGCTGGGCCGGGCCGCTGCGCGCGCTCGCCCGCACGCCGGCCGGACGCGAGGACCTCGAGACGTTATCTTCCTACATCCTGTTCACGACCGACCTGCCTGCCGGAGCACTCGATCGGGTGCTGCGGCGCGTGGTCGGCTCGCGAGGAGCATCGGACATGATCACCACTGCGGAACGGCTGCTGCGCCAGGGACGACGCGAGGGCATGGAGAAGGGCCTGGAGAAGGGCCTACACAGGGGCATGGAGAAGGGCCTGCAGAAGGGCAGACGCAAGGGCCTGCACGAGGGTCAGCACAGTGGGCGCATCGAACTGCTGTTGACGATCCTGGAAGGGCGCTTCGGCAAGCTGGACCGGCGCACGAAGAACCGCATCCGCCGCGCGAAGCTCGCCGACCTCGACCGCTGGGCGCGCGCGCTGCTGGTCGCCGAGTCGCTCGACGAACTGTTCGCGGCCTGACCCGTCCGCTGGCTCGCCGACGTTGACCGGCGCTCCGCCGCCGCGCATCGTCGGAGCAACACGCGAGGCGCCATGACCAACCTGACCCCGGGGCTGCAGGCCGAAGCCGAGACGACCGTGACCGCCGCCGACACCGCGGAGCGCTGGGCCAGCGGGTCGGTGCCCGTCTACAGCACGCCGGCCCTCGTCGGCCTCATGGAGCGCACGGCGGTGCTGGCGCTCGCGGGCCAGCTGCCGGCGGGGCAGACGACGGTCGGCAGCCGCATCGACGTGCGCCACCTCGCGGCGACACCGGTCGGCATGCGCGTGCGCGCGGTGGCGCAGCTGGTCGCCGTGGACGGCAGGAAGCTCGTGTTCCGCATCGAGGCCTTCGACGCGGTCGAGAAGGTGGGCGAGGCGACCCACGAGCGCGCGGTGGTGGTCCAGGAGCAGTTCCTGCAGCGCGTTCAGCAGAAGCGTGGCTGATCGCGTCGGAGCCACTGCCTCGGCCCGGGAACTTCGGGAAGCCCGGTCTCCCGGTATCGTGCCAGGGCCCGGAGGAACCCCGATGTCCCGTGCGTCCGTCGCGCTGCTCGCCACCCTGTCCGCACTCGGCCCGCTCTGTGGTCAGGATCCCTCCTCGATCCGGCTCGTGCCGCGGCCGCCGCGCGTCGAAGCCGCCGCGGGCCCCGCACCTGCTCTGCGCACGTCGTTCGCCGAGGCCGAAGCCGCCGCGCGCGAGCGCCGCGTGTTGCTGTTGCTCTACTTCACGGCGAAGTGGTGAGGGCCGTGCAAGAACATGGAACGCGTGACGTTCCGCGCTCCCGAGGTGGTCGAAGCGTTCGCCGGCATCGAGGTCTGCAAGCTCGACGTCGACCTCGCCGCGAACCGCGAGGTCGGTGCGCGCCACCGCCGCACCGTCTCGCTCCCCACGTTCGTCGCGCTCGCCGCGGACGGGCGCGAGGTGCACCAGTGGTCGGGTGCCTTGCCGCCCGCCGACCTCCTGCGCGAACTCGCGACGGCGGCGGCTGCTGCCGCGCCGCCGCCCGCGGGCGCGGATCCGGTGGCGCTCGGCGAGTTCGCCTGTGCGCGGTGCGATCGCGAGGCCCTTGCGCCGCAGCTCGCGGCGTTGGCGAGGCGCGGTGCGCCAGGCGATGCCGAACAGATCGAGCGGCTGCTGTGGCTCCTGTGCACGACCTCGTTCGACCAGCAGCGCTGGCCCGAACTCGCGCTCGCGACGCAGGACTACCTCGCGCGATGCCCAGAGGGTGCGCACCGGGACGAAGCGATGGTGATGCAGGGCCGCGCGACCTTCGCGGTTGACGGCGTCCTGACCGAGGCGCTGCGCGCGCACATCGACGCGCTGCTCGCCGACGGCGCCGTGCCGTTCCCCGGTTCCTCGCTGCTCGACCGCGCGAAGCGGTTCGCCGGGGTCCAGGACGAGGCGGCCGAGCGAGCACTGCGGGCCGCGGCTTCGGCCTGGGTCGAGCGCGTCAACGCCGCGATGCAGCGGCTCGCGCGGCTCGGCCCGCCCGCGGTGCCCGCCCTGCGGCGCGCGCTGCTCGAAGGGGAAGGCGAGACAATGCGCCACGCGGCGACCACGCTCGGGTGGATGCGCCTGCCCGAGAACGTCGGGTTCCTGCGCGCCCAGCTCGAGCGCGCGAACACGCCTGCACCGAGGCGGGCCGAGGTCGTGCGCGCGCTGGCCATGCACAAGGACCCGGCGTGCCTGCCGCTGTTCGTCGCGATCGCGCGCGGCGACGAGCCGCCGAGAGTGCGCACCGAAGCGGTCGAGGGCATTCGCGACCTTTGCCACCTCGGCGACGGCACCACGGACCCTGCCGTGGCCGGAGCCCTCGACGCCGCGCTCGCGCACAGGGACCTTCGCCTGCGGCAGTGGACGCTGCAGGCGATGTTCGAGGTGAAGGCACCGCTTGCGCTCGGCAACCTGCTCGAAGCCCTCGACGATCGCCGGACCCTGTTCGCCGAGTTCCGCATCTGCGGCAACGCGATGTGGATCCTCGGACAGCAGCTCGGTTCGTTGGTGCAGGTCGACGGCGAGCCCGCCGGCACGTGCACGCCCGCGATCGCCGCGTTCCTCGAGCGGTGGTACTCGGCGAACCGACATCGCCTCGTCTGGGACGCGGATGCCTGCCACTGGGCCGTGCGCGACGGGGCCGCAGTGCAGGGGAAGTGACCCTGCTCACGACGGCTGCCGCCGCCGAGCGGCCCGGGTCGGCCGGCAGGCCGGCGGCGCGCCCTCCGTCCCGCCCCCCGACCTACCGGATCGTCGCCGTGACCAGCGCGGTGAGCCGCGTCGCGAGCGGGTCGGGCCACACGTCGACGAAACCCTGCGCGTAGAGCGGCAGCCCGACGAGCGAGGGAACGGCAGGCACCGGGAACGCGGCACGCTGCGGCGGGTCGTTCGGCTGGAAGGCGATCGCAGTCACCACCATCGGGCCCGAAGTGTCGATCTCGAGCCAGCCCCACGGCGGCACGGCGAACCGGCCCGGCAGGCGGAACAGGCAGACGGCGAGCAGCCCGACGCGCGCCGTCGTGCCGTAGCCCGGCGCGGCGGACAGTTCGTAGGCCAGTTGGCCACCGAGCACGGGCGGGCTCGCGAGCGACAGGTGGCGGTGGCCGTTCCACAGCACCTGCGGCGGCACGCCGAGGCCGGTGAGCACGAGGTCGGCGTCCCCGTCGGCGTCGAGGTCGGCCCCGCGCAGCTGCCCGGCGAGCGCATTCAGCGGCGGCAACCGGCTCGGCGCGTAGTGGAACGTGCCCGTGCCGTCGTTGAGCGCGAGCGTCGGCGTGCCGTAGTTCGCCGTTCCGCGGCACAGGTCGGGGAACCCGTCACCGTCGACGTCGGCCAGCGCGGTCGTCTGCGTGC
>VGXW01000322.1 GCA_016873195.1 Planctomycetota bacterium
GCGCGTGTCTGCTTCCGCTTGCCGCTGCCGCCTGTCGTCACCGCCTGTCATCGCGCCGGAGGAACCCATGAGCGTCCACGTCACCTGTCCGCAATGCCGGGCCGTCTTCGACGCGACGACCGCGCTGCAGAACCACGTCGAAGGCGAGGTCGCCGAGCGCCTGCAGACTGCGCGCCAGCAGCTGCTCGAGTCCGCGACTGCGCAGGCGCGGCAGTCGCTCGGCGTCGAGCTGCAGGCGAAGGAGGCGGCGCTGCAGGGCCTGCAGACGCGGCTGCAAGCGGCGGAGCGGCGCGAGGTGGAGCTGCTGGGCCGCGAGCAGGCGGTCGAGCAGAAGCAGCGCGAGCAGCAGCTCGAACTGCAGCGC
Source organism: Planctomycetota bacterium (assembly GCA_016873195.1). Classification (GTDB taxonomy): domain Bacteria; phylum Planctomycetota; class UBA1135; order UBA1135; family UBA2386; genus VGXW01. The sequence goes on from VGXW01000322.1 coordinate 365, forward strand.
CAGCTGGCGAGCGAGCGCGACAAGCTGACGAAGGAGATCGAAGCCCGCGCGAACCAGGCGTTCGCGCTGCAGCTGCAGGCGAAGGAGAAGTCGGCGAACGAGGCGCTGGCGCAGGTCGAGGCCGCCCGGCGGCGCGAGGCCGAGCTGCTGGGCCGCGAGCAGGCGGTGGCGGCGCGGCAGCGCGACCAGGAGCTCGAGCTGCAGCGCCAGCTGGCGAGCGAGCGCGACAAGCTGGCGAAGGAGATCGAGGCGCGCGCGAACCAGGCGTTCGAGCTGAGACTGCAGGCGAAGGAGAAGGAGGCCGGCGAGGCGCAGGGCAGGTTGCGCGCGGCGATGCAGAGCGAATTGGACGTGCGCAAGCGGCTGAACGAGCTCGAGGAACAGGCGCGCGCGCAGGCGCTGCAGGTCCAGCAGCAGCTCGACGAGGAACGCGCGCGGATCCGCGAGGCGGCGACGCAGGAGGCGACGGCGCAGGCGGCGCTGAAGCAGAAGGAGGCCGACGAGCTGAACCGCCAGCTGCGCGAGAAGCTCGAGGACGCCCAGCGCAAGCTGGCGCAGGGCTCGCAGCAGGCCCAGGGCGAGGCGCAGGAGATCGTGCTCGAGGACGTGCTGCGGACTGCGTTCCCGCGCGACGGGTTCGCGGCGGTCGAGAAGGGCGTCGAGGGCGCCGACGTCGTGCAGACGGTGCGCGACGAGCGAGGCCGCGACTGCGGCACGATCCTGTGGGAGTCCAAGCGCACGCGCAACTGGTCGGACGGCTGGATCGGCAAGCTCGAGAGCGACCGCGCGCGGCAGAACGCGAGCGTCGCGGCGCTGGCCACGCAGGCGATGCCGCGCGGCGTCGAGGGCATCGGGCAGGTCGGCGACGTCTGGGTCTGCGCGTTCGGCCAGGCCGCGGTGCTCGCGGCGCTGCTGCGGCGCGGCATCCTCGAGGCGGCGTCGGCGCGGCAGGCCGAGGAGGGCCGCGCGGACAAGATGACGCTCGTCTACCGGTACTTGACGGGGCCCGACTTCCGCAACCGCGCCGGCGCGATGATCCAGGGCCTGCACCGCATGCGGGAAGTGCTCGACCGCGAACGGGCCGCGATGAACAAGATCTGGGCGCAGCGCGAGCGGCTCATGGCGCTGGCCGTCGGCGGCATCAGCGGCCTGCAGGCCGACCTGCAGGGCATCGCGGGCGCCGACCTCGCCGCGATCCCGGACAGCGACGACGGCGTCGACGAATTGGAGGACGTGGCGCGCGGGCCGGTGCCGGGGGCGCTGCCCGGGCTGTTGGCGCCGGCGGCCGGTGGGGTGCTGGGCGGGGTCGACGACGAAGCGCTCGCCGAGACGTTCGTGCAGGCGCTGCGGGGCTGCGGCGGCACGTCGGGCAACATCAGCCTGCTGCGGGAACTGGGCTGGGACCAGGACAGCTACGACCGGATCAAGGCGATGCTGATCGCGCGGCGCGTGATCGGCACGGGCATGGGGCGCGGGGGTTCGGTGCGGCTGTTGGTCGCGGACGGGCAGGGGTAGTCCGGTGGCGGCGGTCGCGGAGGGCGGTGCCGGCAGGGGTCTGTCGACCGTGCGGCGTCGCGCAATGGGGAGGCCGGGTCAGTACAGACCGGCCGTCAGCACGAGCGCGTTCGAACTGCCGAGCCAGGTGATGTCGCCGGCGGGACCGAGTTCGGCCTGATACACCTGATTGCGCATCACGGCGCCGACGAGGGCCGCGGACGCCGGCAGCGCGAGCTGGTAGGTGACGGTGCCCGCGACGAGCGACAGCTGCGTCACCGCGTCGTCGGTGATGAACTGGAAACACCCAACACCGCCGGTCGGATACCGCACCGACAGCGGCACGCTGACCGGGGTGAGCCCGAACACGCTCCAACCCAGTGCGTTCGCCGACATGCCGGTGCAGCGGTAGCGATAGCTGCCGCCGAGCCACGGCAGCGAGAGGGCAGACAGGACCATGGGCCCGGCGGTGCCGGCGCAGCCGGTTCCGGCAGCGACAGCGGTCGCCGGGCAGGTGCTCGCCCAGCGCGCGACCGCGGCGGAAACCTGGCCGCCCGCCGTCGTGAACAGGCCCCCGGCGGTCAGTTCACCGTTCGGCATCGTCGCCAGCGCGCGAACGCTGCCGTTGGCTCCCGCGCTGAGCCGCGACCACGACGCGCCGTTCCAGCGCGCGACGCGGTCCGCCATGACCGCGCCAGCCTGCATGAAGTTGCCACCCGCGACGAGATCCCCGTTCGGCAGCGCCGTCAGGGAGAACACGGTGCCGTCCATACCCGTATGGAGCGGGAGCCACGCCGTGCCGTCCCAGCGTGCGACGTAGTTCGCGCCGCTCCCAACCGACGTGAAGTCCCCGCCGGCGACCAGGTCGCCGCCCGGCAGCACCGTCAGGGCACGCACGTGGCCGCCGAGGCCCGAGCCGAGGGGCGACCACACGGCGCCGTTCCAGCGTGCGACGTTGCTCGCGGCGGTTCCGCCAGCGGTCGTGAACCACCCGCCGGCGACGAGATCCCCGTTCGGCAGCACCGCCAGGGCGTCGACGCTGGCCACGTTGCCGCCCATTCCCGCGCCGAGCGGCGACCACGAAGTGCCGTCCCACCGCGCGATGCAGTTCGCAGACACGCCGCCGGCCACAGTGAACGGACCGCCCGCGACGAGGTCGCCGTTCGGCAGCGTCGCCAACGCGTTGACGCTGAACGCGCCACCGGTCATGCCCGAACCGAGCGGCGCCCACGCGGCACCGTCCCACCGCGCGATGCAGTTCACGATGCCGCCGCCGGCCGTCGCGAACGGGCCGCCCGCGACGAGGTCGCCATTGGGCAGCGCCGTCAGGGCGCGGACCTCGGAGTTGAAGAGGTAGATGACGCTGCCCATGCCCGAGCCGAGCGGCGACCACGAGGTGCCGTTCCACCGCGCAATGCGGTTCGCGTCGACGCCGCCGACCGTCGTGAAGTTGCCGCCCGCGACGAGGTCGCCATTGGGCAGCGCCGCCAGGGCGATGACGTAGGAGTCCGTGCCCGTGCAGAGCGGCGACCACGCAGCGCCATCCCAGCGCGCGACGTGGAACGCGCCTCGGCCGCCAGCCGTCCGGAAGGCCCCGCCTGCCAGCAGGTCGCCATTCGGCAGCATCGCCAGCGTGGCGACGCCGGCACCCGTGCCCGAGCCGAACGGTGACCACGCGGCGCCGTTCCAGCGCGCGACGCAGTTCACGAGCACGCTGCTGGCCGTCGTGAAGATGCCGCCCGCGACGAGATCCCCGTTCGGCATGGTCGTCAGGACTTCGACCTGGCTGTTCATACCCGAGCCGAGCGACGCCCACGCGGTGCCGTTCCAGCGCGCGACGCGGTTCGCGGCGACGCCGCCAGCCGTCGTGAACGCCCCGCCCGCGACGAGGTCGCCGTTCGGCAGCGCCGTCAGGGCTTTGACCACGGCGTTCATGCCCGAGCCGCGCGGGGCCCACGCGGCGCCGTTCCAGCGCGCAACGCGGCTCGCGGCGACGCCGCCAGCCGTCATGAGATCGCCACCCGCAACGAGGTCGCCGTTCGGCAGCGTGGTCAGGGCAATGACGGTGCCGTCCATGCCCGAGCCGAGCGGGGCCCACGAGGTGCCGTCCCAACGTGCGACGTGGTTCGTGGCGACGCCGCCGGCCGTCGTGAAGTAACCGCCGGCGACGAGGTCACCGTTCGGCAGCGTGGTCAGCGCGTAGACCTCGGGTGTGTTGACAGGACTGCTGACGCCCGAGCCGAGCGGCGCCCACGAAGTGCCGTTCCAGCGCGCCAGGTTGTTCGCCGCGACGCCGCCGGCGGTCGTGAACCGGCCAGCCGCGACGAGGTCGCCGTTTTGCAGCGTGATCAGCGCACGGACCCTGGCAGGGAAGGGGTAGGCGAGACCGCCCATGCCCGAGCCGAGCGGCGACCACGTTCCGGGGACCGGGTCGTAGAGGGCGACGTGGTTGGCAATGACCGTCCCTGCCGCGGTGAACTCGCCGCCGACCACGACGACGGCGGGGGCCGGACCCGCGCCGTCCGGGTCCCACCGCGTGAGCGCGTGGACCGTGCCATCGACGCCCGGGACTCCGTCGCCCGGCAGCCACTGCGTGGTGCACTGCGCGGCGAGGCCCGGGGACAGGAGCGCTGCCTGCAGCAAGCCGAGGGAGAACACGCCCGCCGCAGCGCGGCAACTCGAGAAGAACCGCGTGGGTCCAGCGGCGGTCATCGTGATCGGCATCGGTGGTGGTGAGGCACGTGGAGTATGCGCAACCAGGCACCCGCGTGACACCGGGTGGTCCGAGCCACGTTCCGTCGAACGTATCGAGGCGCACCGGGAACCGCTGGTGCGGGACGTTCCGTTCCCCGGCGCCGCTGCGCCGCGGACCGGCCCGACCGCCGCGGATCCCGTAGCATGTCGGGCGCGATGTTCCGCTGCCCTCCGTCCGCACTGTTCGCCTTGTTGCTGCTGCCCGCGCCCGCGCTGGCCGCGCCGCAAGGCGGCCCGACCGTGCCGCCGATCCGCGCCTTCGCCGTCCATCAGGGCACACAGGGTTCCGACGCCTTCTCCGCGATCCACTACGCCGGCGCCGGCCGCATCGTCGCCGGCAAACGTACGTCGACCGCGAACAACCGCTTCCTGCTCAGCCGCGACGAGGGGGCGACCTGGACCACCGTGGCCTGCCCCGGATCGACCGGCGCGCACACCTACTTCCTGGGGGGGAACGGCACGACGCTGCTCGCCGGCACCGGCGACACCGGCAACGCCTGCATCATGCGCAGCACGGACACGGGCAGCAGCTTCGGCGTGGTGCTCGGCGCGAGCCAGCTCGGCGCGCTGATCGGCAGCGCCGACCCGAAGGCCGTGTTCGGCACCGTGCACCTCGGCGCCGGCCGCTGGGGG
>VGXW01000323.1 GCA_016873195.1 Planctomycetota bacterium
GGGGATGAGCGAGAGCGAGTTCCCGGTGCCGATCGGCGTGTTCCGGCGGCGCGAGAAGCCGGTCTTCGAGGGCGGCGTGCACGCGCAGATCGCCGCGAGCAGGCAACGCAAGCAGCAGTCGATCGGCGACCTGCTGCGGCAGGGCGAGGTCTGGACGGTGGGGTAGCGGCGGGGGCGGCCACGTGTCAGGCCGCGCGATCGAACTGGCTTCGGTGGGACGAACCACCGATCGGTGCACGCCACGACCACGATCACCATCTCCCCCTAGTTTCAGATCGTGATCCCCAAGCCGATCCGGGAGTTGCTGCGCCTCGAGCCAGGGCAGCAGCTGCAGGCCATCCCCGTCGGCGATCGCATCGAGTGGATCCCCGTGCGCAGGCCTCGTGACATGCGCGGGTTCCTGCGTGGTATCGACACGAGCGTCGAGCGCGAGTCGCACCGGGCATGGACGTCGTCGGCTCGTCCGGGTGGCTCGAGCACTTCGCGGATGGCGCGAACGCCGGGTTCTTCGCGCCCGCGATCGAGGACACGAGGCGCCTGATCGTGCCGTCCCTGTGCCGGTACGAGGTCTACCGGCGCATCGTCAAACCGACCGCGCGCGCCTCGCCGCCTCTACTTCAGGTAGCCCTTCAACTGCTCGAGCGTCGGGCCGATCGCGCCCTGGATCGCGTCGTTGGCGAGCAGCTTGTCGACCTGCTGCAGCGCGGCCGCCTTGATCGCGCCGAGGTCGACGCCGGCCTTCGCCGCCGCCGCGCCGGCGAGCTTGCCGAGGTCGCCGCCGAGCTGGCCCTTGGCCGCCTCGGCCGCCGACTTCAGCGACCCGATGATGGTGTCGAGCTTGCTCTTGGCAGCCTGCGCGGTCGGGCCGTCGGTGATGCCCGTCAGGATCTTGCCGAGGTTCTCGACCGTGGGCTGCAGATCGGCTGCGGCGGCGGGCTGGGCTGCCGCCGGCTGTGCCGGTGCCGGCGACTGGCCCGGCGCGGGCTTCAGGTCGTTCGGCGGGGCCGAGGGGTTCGCCGCAGGGGCGCCGCCGGCGGGCTGGACGGGGGCCGGCGCTGCCTTGCTGCAGGCGACCGCGAACAGAGAACCGAGGATCAGGGTGGAGCGGGTCAGGGGGGTCATGGGGGGAGGATCATCGCGGCTTCCCCCTCGCACGCAAGCTGGCGCAGGAACGTGAGCCCGATGCCACGGCCGGCATGCTCCTCTGGTGGTTCTCCGGGGCGTAGGCCAGCCGATGATTGAAACATCAGGATGTTGTGATAAACAGCCGGCCTTGGCTCCCGCCCTGGCAACCCTGCAGTCGACCCTGAAGCTGCTCTCGGACCCGGTCCGGCTGCGGCTCTGCGCCTTGCTCGCGCGCAGCGAACTCGCGGTGCAGGAACTCGTCGCGATCACCGGGCTGCAGCAGAGCCGCATCAGCAACCACCTGTCCTTGCTGAAGCGTTCGGGCCTCGTGCGCGACCGCCGCGAGGGCACGTGGAGCTTCCACTCGCTCGTCGAGCCGGACGAACAGGGGCCACTGCCGCCCGCGCTGTTCGGCGTGACCGTGCGACCGTGGCTCGAATCGCCCGAGGGCCGGCCGGACGCGCAGGCGCTGGCCGCGGTGATCGACCAGCGGCGCGTGAAGAGCCGCGCGGCCCACGACGAACTCGCAGAGCACTGGGCGGCGCTCGGCCAGGAGTGGGCGCTCGGCACGCTGCGCGCCGAAGCGCTCGCGCTCGCCTGGCCCTGCGGGGCCGACGTCGCGGACCTCGGCTGCGGCACCGGCTTCCTGGCCGACTGGCTGGCGGCGCGCGGCGCGCGCGTGATCGCCGTCGACCACAGCGAACGCATGCTCGCGGCGGCCCGCGGACGGTCGGGGCCCGGGATCACGTTCCGGCGCGGCCGCCTGGACGCGCTGCCGCTCGGCGACGGCGAGGTCGACGCGGCGTTCGCCAACCTGGTCTTCCACCACGTGCCCGACCTCGACGCGGCGGCGCGCGAGGTGTTCCGCGTGCTGCGCCCGGCCGGGGTCGCCGTCGTCAGCGACCTGCTGCCGCACCGCGCCGACTGGATGCGCGAGGCGATGGGCGACCTGCGCCTGGGCCTCGACCCCGAACTGCTGGTCGGCGCGCTCGCGCGCGCGGGCTTCGTCGAGCTGCGCCGCGAGGCCGCGGCCGACCGCTATCGCGTGGCGCCGCCCGGCGGCGAGCCCGCCGAGTTCCCGATGTTCCTGGTGCGCGGGCAGAGGCCCTGAGCACCGCTGCATTCCACCGATCGAACCGAGAACCACCGAACAGGAGACAGCGATGACGACGACGAACACGCCGAAGACGAAGACGCCGAAGGCCGCGCGCCGGGTGCTGGGCCCGGAGGACTTCAAGGTCAGGAACCTCGCCGACGCCGAGTTCGGCCGGAAGGAGATCCTGCTGGCCGAGGTCGAGATGCCCGGCCTGATGGCGATCCGCGAGGAATACCGCAAGAAGCAGCCGCTGCAGGGCGCGCGCATCACGGGCTCGCTGCACATGACGATCCAGACCGCGGTGCTGATCGAGACGCTCGTCGAACTCGGCGCCGAGGTGCGCTGGGCCTCGTGCAACATCTTCAGCACGCAGGACCACGCCGCCGCGGCGGTCGCGGTCGGGCCCAAGGGCACGGTCGAGAAGCCGATGGGCGTGCCGGTGTTCGCCTGGAAGGGCGAGACGCTCGAGGAGTACTGGTGGTGCACCGAGCAGGCGCTGACCTGGCCGGGTCACGACGGCCCGAACATGATCCTCGACGACGGCGGCGACGCGACGATGATGGCCATGAAGGCCGCTGCCTGGGAGCAGGCCGGCAAGCTGCCCGCACTCAAGAAGGACGACGGCGAGGACTGGGTCGAGCTCGTCAAGTGCCTCAAGAACTCGATCGCGGCGAACCCGGGCAAGTGGACCAGGCTGCTGCCCGGCGTCCGCGGCGTCTCCGAGGAGACGACGACCGGCGTGCACCGCCTCTACCAGCTGCAGAAGGAGGGCGCGCTGCCGTTCCCGGCGATGAACGTCAACGACAGCGTGACGAAGTCGAAGTTCGACAACATCTACGGCTGCCGGCACTCGCTGGTCGACGGCATCATGCGTGCGACCGACGTCATGCTGTCGGGCAAGGTCGCGGTCGTCTGCGGCTACGGCGACGTCGGCAAGGGCTGCGCGCAATCGTTGAAGGGCCAGGGCGCGCGCGTGATCGTCACCGAGATCGACCCGATCTGCGCGCTGCAGGCGTCGATGGAGGGTTACCAGGTGCTGACCATCGAGGACTGCGTCGACTACGCGGACCTGTTCGTCACCGCGACGGGCAACTTCCACGTGATCACCGTCGAGCACATGAAGCGGATGAAGAACAACGCGATCGTCGGCAACATCGGCCACTTCGACAACGAGATCGACATGGCGGGCCTCGCCAAGGTGCCCGGCATCGTGCGCCAGAACGTCAAACCGCAGACGGACCGCTGGGTGTTCCCGGACGGCCACGGCGTGATCGTGCTCGCCGAGGGGCGCCTGTTGAACCTCGGGTGCGCCACGGGGCACCCGAGCTTCGTGATGTCGAACAGCTTCAGCAACCAGGTGATCGCGCAGATCGAGCTGTTCAACAACCACACGAAGTACGACAAGTGCGTGTACACGCTGCCCAAGCACCTCGACGAGAAGGTCGCGCGGCTGCACCTCGGCAAGCTCGGCGCGAAGCTGACGAAGCTCACGAAGAAGCAGGCGGACTACCTCGGCGTGTCGGCCGACGGCCCGTACAAGCCGAGCCACTACCGCTACTGACGGCGGGCGGCGGGCCCGTGCGGGCCGGAGGTCAGAACAGCGACGCCGTGCCCGGCGGCCAGAACCGCGCGCGCACGCGGCCCTCGAGCAGTTCCTGCGCGACGAGGCCGAAGTCGCGCGAGTCGCAGCTGATCGGCCGGTTGTCGCCGAGCACGAAGTAGTGGCGGTCGGGCACGACCAGGGGCTCGAGCCGCTGGCGGTCCTGGATGCAGTCGTAGTCCTCGCACGCGCGGCCGTTGACGAGCAACACGCCGTCGCGCATCTCGACCAGGTCGCCGGGCAGGGCGACCACGCGCTTGACGAAGTCGATCGCCGGGTCGCGCGGGAAGCGCAGCACGACGATGTCGCCGCGCTGCACGAGGTTCATGCCGCAGGACACGCGATCGACGACGAGGCGATCGCCGTCGTGCAGTGCTGGCTCCATGGAACTGCCGCGCACGACCGAGATCTGCACCACGAACAGGTGCAGGCCCACCATGCAGGCTGCGCCCAGCAGCACGTCGCGGAGGAACCGCAACCGCGCGGGACCCTGGCGAGCGGCCGGCGCGCGCAGGCCGGCGGCGGGTCGTTCCGGAGTCCGCGGGGTCGCGTCGCCGCAGGAGCCGTGGATCATGCCCGCGGCTATCGGTGGTCGGTTCCCGGCGGCCTGAGCCGGGGTGATCCCGAAGCCACAGGAGCCCGCCCGCGCGCGCGCCTGCCGTCGGGCAGGGGATTCCCCGTAGGCCCTGCCCTCTTCGGCTGCCGCCGTGCCACCGGCCCCAGGGCATCGCGCGCACAGCTGCGGCAGCCCGGCGGTCAAGCCGGTCCCCCCGCGAAGACGAAAGCAGGGGGACCAGCGCACCTCTGTTCGCCCACCTCGTCATGAGCCATTCCACCCTGAACCAACTCGCGCGGCAGGACAAGATGCGCCGCGAGATCCTGCTCAAGAGCGACCTGATTCCGCCGCTGCCCGACATCGTGATGCGGCTGCTGGCGGTGCTCAACAAGCAGGAGACCGAGCCCGCGCACCTCGAATCGCTGATGCAGAACGAGCAGGTGCTCGTCGCCAAGATGCTGGCGATGGTCAACTCGCCGTTCTACGGCCTGAACCGCACGATCCGGACCATCAAGGAGGCCGTCATGGTGCTCGGCTTCCGCGGCGTGCGCAGCCTCGTGCTCGCGACGAGCACCGCCAGGTTCCTGCAGCGCGACTACCGCGTCTACGGCCACGAGCCGCGCGGCCTGTGGCTGCACGCGGCGTGCGTGGCGGCCGGTTCGAGGATGCTCGCCAAGGCCTGCAAGCTCGGCGTCGACGCGGGCGAGCAGCTGTTCGTCGCCGGCCTGCTGCACGACATCGGCAAGCTCGTGCTGCTGCCCTACCTGAACGAACATGCGCGTTCGATCCAGGCCGGGGCGTCGATCACCGAGGTCGAGGGCACCGCGTTCGGCATCGACCACTGCGAAG
>VGXW01000324.1 GCA_016873195.1 Planctomycetota bacterium
GAGCGTGTTCGGCGAACCGCCGGGCTGCGTGTAGCGGTTGATCGGCGTCGTCGCCATGCCGTTGTTGCCGTGGTAGATGGTGCCGTTCGGCGCCGTCACCTTCAGGCTCAGATCGTTGACGCGGTGCGGCGCCGAGAACGGCGCGGCGGCCGCGAGGTCCGCGTAGACCATCGTGGCGCGGAACTGCGGCGTCGACGGCTTGACGTGCACCCAGTAGGTGCGGTTCTGCCCCTGCTGCAGCACGTCGAGTTCGTCGAGCACGAGCATGTTGTTGCGCAGGTCGTAGAGGTCGTGCACCGCGGGGAAGCCCCAGCCCTGCCGGAAGCGGCTCGTCGCGCCGGAGCCGTTGATCGCCGGGTCGTACTGGCGCGCCGTGTTGACCAGCAGCGCCTTGGCGGTCGAGAAGTGCGGCTTGTAGGCGAACCGGTTCTGCCAGCCCGGCGCGGCGGCGTGGCCGAACAGGCCGTCGGTGAACAGCTCGATCACGAGGCCGAGGTGGCCGGCGACCATCGGCGTGGCGCCCGAGGTGCCGCCGAAGCTCGTCGTGTAGGTCGTCGAGCCGTTGGTCGTGTGGATCTGGTCGTAGTAGGCGCAGAGGTCGGGCTTGATGCGGCCGTCGTTGGCGGGCCCCATGCTCGTGCCGCTCTGCGTGTCGTCGTTCGGGTTGGCCGTGTTGAGGTGGTTGATCGCCCCGACCGAGATGATGTTCTTGGCCCAGGCCTGCGGCCGCGAGTTCTGGTTGCTCGTGTTCGACTGGCTCTGGCAGATCGGGATGTCGAACTCGTGGATGATCCAGTCCATCTCCGCCGACCGCGCGTCGTAGAGCATGATCTGCGTGTAGCCCCACGACGCGGTCTGGAACATCACCTTCCACTGCAGGGTCGGGTCGGTGATCTCGCGCACGACGCCGTAGCGGCTGTTCTGCGCGGTGCTCATCGCCGCGGTGCTGAAGATGTAGTTGTAGTCGGTGAAGTAGCCCTGGCCGTCGGGGCACAGACCGCGCGCAGCGGCCACGACACCGCGCGAGAAGATCTCGCCGAACGTCGAGTTGCCGTGCGAGGTCCCCACGCCGCTGAACACCTGCTGCGGCACCGTGCGGTAGGCGTTCGCCGCGAACTCGGTGTGCGTCGGGTAGATGCCTTCCATGATGTGGCCGCGCACGCCCTTGCCGGTGAAGCCGCCGAGCGACTCGATCTGGTTCGCGCCGCCCTGGATGCGCGCGTTGTCCATGTCTTCGCCGATCGGCGTCGCGCGCTGGATCCACAGCACGGTGTTCTCGTCGGCGATCGCCGCGAGCTGGGCCGCATCGAGGTCGGCTTCGATCAGCAGGTTGCCGCCCGCGTAGCGCCACATGGCGCCGCCCAGGCGTTCGACGGCGCCGACCAGCGCCTGCTCGTCGCGCTTGGGATCGACCATCACGATCACGTAGCGGCCGCGATCGAGCGCGCCCTGCTGCAGGCCGGCGAGCAGCGCGGTCTCGAGCTTGTAGGCCGGGTGGAACGCACCGACCCAGCGCACGGCGGGCAGTTCGGCGATCGCCGCACGGCGGTCGGGCCGCACGCGCACGACGTAGCCGTTGTGCGGCGCGTACCAGGCCACCTCGGCGCCGCGGGCGCGCAGCGCCTCCCGGTCGGCCTCGGTCGGCACGGCACGGAACTGCACGACGAACAGCTGGTTCGTCGGGCCGGCGAGGAAAGCCGGCGGCACGGCGGGTTCCCCGTAGGCCGGGTCGAACGCGCCGAAGTTCAGCATGACCTGGGTGGCGTCCTCCTGGGCCATGGTCGCGGCGGAGAGCGCCGCGAACGAACACAGGAGGAGGGAGAGGGAGGAGACGGTCCTTGGCATGGTGGCGATCCCTGGGTGGTTCTGGGGCAGACGCCCGCACGGTCGCGGTGGAGTGCGGGTGGCGCAGAAGATGCTAACCCAAACTCCGGCTCGTGGGGTGGTGCCCGGCAAGAAGTCCGCGGCGCCGGGGGCGAAGGGGCGGTGAGGGTGGCGCGAAGAGGCCATCCCACGGGCGCCCCCTTCCAGGCGGTGCCCGGCGCCCGTTCCGCCCCGACGCGTCGCCGCGCTGCGGCGTGCCGCACTTCAGAACTGCTTCGTCTCGCAGCTCGACCGGAAGATCCCCGTCACCGGGTCGAAGCCCACCGCCGTGAATTTCAGCAGGAGCCCGTTCAGCAACCCCGGCGCCAGGTTGTAGATCTTCGTCAGGCTCGGCGTGCCGATCGCTCCCGTGCCCGAGAGGCTCACGCCGCCGAAGATGCCCGTGCTGTCCTCGATGACGACCGTCAGGTAGCTCGCCGGGTCCGTGCAGATCGGGCCGATCGGCGACAGCCACGTGGGCACGCCCGGGAAGCCGACCGTGATGATGAACGGCACCTGCGCTGGCACCGCGGTCGTCGTGTTCGTCAAGGTCACCACCACCAGGCTCGTCGTGTTCACGACCGTGGTCTTGCGCGAGAACAGCGAGAACGTGCCGCTGGTCTGCGAGTTCGGCGTGCTCGCCGTCACCGTGATCGCGCCGCCTGCGTTGGTCGCCGTGACCGAGGTCTGCGCGTAGCCGTTCGGGTCCGCGAGCACCGGGTTCGTCGTCGACAGCACGCCCGGGCCCGCGATCGTGAAGTTCACCGTGCCGCCCGGCAGCGGGTTGTTGTTCGGGTCGAGCACGCGCGCCACGAGCGGCGCCGGGAAGACTTCGGTCGCCACGCCGACCTGGCCCCCACCGCTGACCGCGGCGACGCTGTTGGTCGGGCCGAGCGGGCGGACGCGCTTCAGGAAGCCGCCCGAGGTGCCGTAGGTGCCGCTGTGCTGCACGAACCAGAGCGCCCCGTCGGGCCCCTGGCGCAGCGACGGCACGGCGACGAGGCCGGTCGCCCACGCGGTCGCGCTGGGCTGGCCCGGCACCGCGGGTGCCGCGACCCAGCTGCCCGTGTTCACGAGCCTCCGCACCTGGCCGGCGAAGTAGTCGAAGTAGAACGCCGAGCCGTCGTAGGCGGCGCCGAAGTCGAACGGACCGTTCTGGTTGCGGTAGCGCGGCCCGGCCATCACCGAGTACCAGCCCGCCGATTGGTTGACCTGCGCGATCGGGCCCGAGACGCCGGGCAGCGTGCCGCTGCACGACGAGTAGCTGCTCGTGCCCTCGCGCCAGGGCCAGCCGTAGTTCACGAGCGGCAGCGGCACCTGGTAGACGTACTCGTCGAACTCCTCGATCGTGTTCTGGCCGACGTCGGCGATGTAGAGGTTGCCCGTGAGCTGGTCGATCTCCATGCGGAACGGGTTGCGCAGCCCGTAGGCGATGATCAGCTGGCTGATGTCGGTGTTGTTCGCCGAGTTCGGGTTGTTGCCCGGATCGAGCGAGGCGAACGTCGGCAGCACCGTGCCCGGTCCCGCGGGCAGCGTGCTGACGTCGATGCGGAAGATGCAGCCGGCCCCGGTCGTCTGGCCCTGCGCGCTGCACTGCGACGCGTCGTCGCCCATCGACTGGTAGAGCATGCCGTCGGGGCCAAAGCGCGTGGACCCGCCGTTGTGGTTGGACGCGTTGTCGGGCGAGGTGCCGAGGATCACGCGGCGGCTCGAGGCCGCGAAGGTCAGGTTCGTGCTCGCGGGGTTCGCGAGGTCGCCCGTGCACGTGAAGCGGTCCAGGTGCATGAAGCTGTCCGCGGTGCTCGCGTACCAGACGTAGACGTGGCCGTTCAGCGTGAAGCTCGGGTCGGCGGCGATGCTGAGCAGGCCCTGCTCGGAGCTCGTCTGCACGTTCGGCACGGTGCCGACGGTGGCCGGGGCACCGCCGGCGTAGATCTGCACGAGCCCGGCGCGGTTGGCGATCAGCACGCGGCCGTCGGGCAGGAAGCAGAAGTCGTGCGGCGCCTGGAGACCGGTCGCGATCAAGGTGTCGACCGTGAAGCCGGTCGGCACGGTCTGGGCGGCGGCGGTGCCGGCCAGCAGGGCGGCGAGGGCGGCGGAGTGCAGGGGGAGACGCGACATGCGTGGGGACCTCGGCGGGGGCGAAACGGGGACAGTGCGCAGGATGGACCGGGCCAGTGGCAGAGTCCAGCGGCGCGAGGCAGACGAGGCGGGGGCCTTGGCACGGGAAGGCTGGCCCGCGAGACAACACCGTCGACCGCAAGAACGGGAGGGGGCAGGCGACTGCGAGCCGCTGGCACGCAGCCGGCACGCGGCGGGGTCGGAGTCTCTCCTACCCCTGCGCTTTCCCCGTCCGCTGCCGTTCGCCCGTGCTATCTTCTTGTGGTCTGTCGCCGCCGCGGTGGGACCCGCGCGGCCTCACCTTTCGTCTCACGACTACCCTTCACGGCCAAGAAGCACCCAACCAACCATGAACTCCGCTCTGTTCGTCTCCCTCGCAACCGCCCTGTCCGCGTCGCTGGCGATCGCCCAGGTGACGATCCCGCCCCACTCCGCGATCTACAACGGCTTCACGCGCGGCTACACCTTCACCGCGCAGACGCAGTTCCTGATCAACCAACTCGAACTGCCGCTCGATGCGCTGCAGGCCGGCGACACCGCCGGCTTCCTCGTGCGCGTCAACGGCGCCATCGTGTTCCGCAGCGTCGGCAACGCCACGGCGGCCATCCCGGCGAACATCATCGTCAACAACGGTGACGTGGTCGACGTCATGGGCAACTGGTCGCCCGCGGTGACCGGCAACTTCTCGGCGCACAACTCCTACACGGCGTCGATGACGAACTTCGCCACGTCGATCCTCGGCGTGCCCCACACGATCCAGCGCAGCGGCTGGCAGTGGGACATCGGCGACCCGAACTACCTCTCGGGCACCTTCCTGCCGCCGACCACGGGTCAGATGGGCCGCGTCTTCATCTACGCCGTGCCGCTCGCCGGGTTGTTCCCGAACTTCACCGCGGACGTGACGGGCGGGGTGACGCCGCTGACGGTGAACTTCACCGATCAGTCCTACAGCAGCGCTCCGGGCGGCGTGCTCGCCTGGGCCTGGGACTTCGACGGGGACACGGTCATCGACTCGACCCTGCAGAACCCGACGTGGGTCTACACGACGTGCGGCAGCTACAACGTGTCGCTGACGGTGTTCGACTCCACGTTCCCGCCGGCCACGCTGACCAGGACGGCCTACATCAACACCGACCGCATCGCCGCGAACTTCACTTCGCAGGTGATCGGCCCGCTGCTGGTGCAGTTC
>VGXW01000325.1 GCA_016873195.1 Planctomycetota bacterium
GGGGTCGCGCGCCTCGAACTCCGTGCTCTGCGACCACGTGAGCAGCCACGGCAGCAGCAGCAGCACGACGGCCAGGGCCGCGGCACCGAGCGCGCGCACCAGGGTTCGCCGCGCCCCCGGCGGCGGCGACCAGGCGCAGACGGCGTAGGCCGGCGCCAGCAGGAACGCGGCGAGGTAGTGCGTGTAGAGCGCCCCGGCGCTCGCGCCGACGAGCAGCACGAAGGCGCCGATCCGCACGCGTTCCGCAAGCCGCCACAGCATCCACAGCGCGACCAGCAGCAGCAGCAACAGCAGCGCGTAGGCGCGCGCTTCCTGGCTGTAGTAGAGCTGGATCGGCGACAGCAGCGCCAGCAGCGCGGCCGGCAGCGCCGCGCGGTTGCCGAACGCACAGCGCGCGCCGTGGAAGGCCGCCCAGACGAAACCCGCCCCGGCCAGCGCCGACAGCGAGCGCAGTCCGGCGGCGCCGATGCCGAACCACGAGGTCCAGGGCCGCAGCAGCCAGTAGTAGAGCGGCGGCGTGTTGTGCACGTAGGCGAGCCCGTCCGGCGCGTGCACGATGTGCAGGGTCATGCCCTCGTCGAACCACAGCGGCTGCGTGTCGATGCACGAGAGCCGCAGGAAGAGCGCCGCGAACGCGAACAGCAGTGCGAGCCCGTGCCGCACCAACCTGCGGTCGAGGTCGAGCCAGCGCGGCGGCGGACCGGCCATGCGGTCACCTCGATCCCGGACCGGCCGCAGCCGGGCGCTGCCGCGCGGCCTCGGCCCAGAGCCGCCGCCACGCGTCGACCGCCACGCGCGGGCAGCCGCCGGCACCCGTGCCGAACAGTTCCTCGCGCACGACGTCGCCGAGCAGTTCGGCCGAGGTCGGCCCCGCGCCGAGCCCGAGCCCGAGCCGCAGCGCGTCGAGTTCCGCGGCATCGCCGGCGACCAGGCGATCGACGTCGACGAACCGCACCGCCGCGGCCGGCAGCTGCCCCAGCAGCGCGTCGACGTGCCAGGCGTAGAAGCGCGCGCCGAGCCAGCGCGGCAGCCAGTGCCGCCGCGCCATCGAGTCGACGACCGCCGTCGGATGCCGCAGGCAGACGACCACGTGCTGCACGTCCGCCCACTGCCGCCAGAACCGCAGCGTCAGGCAGAAGCGCGGGTCCTTGACCGCGCAGCGGCGGTAGCGTTCGCCCAGCACTTCGACCTGCCCGCGCAGACGCTCTGCGCGCGCGGCGACGGACGCAGCGCGCGGCATGCGCAGGTAGGCGACCTTGCTGAGCCAGGTCTCGAAGGGCCGGCCGTAGCGCGACAGCCCGGTGATCAGGCGGCTGTTGAGGTCCACCACGGGCTCCGCCTCGTAGTAGCCGCCCGGGTTCCAGCGGTCGCCCGCGACCAACGCGGCCGGATCGCCGAACGAGACGCCGAGCCGCTCGAGCAGCCGGCACAGCAGCGAGGTGCCCGAACGCTGCATGCCGGTGACCAGGATCAACTGCCCCCCCACGCGTGCCCGCGATTCCCGGCGCCGCGAGCACCCGGGCAGACCGGCGCAGCGGCACCATGCCCGATGCCGGTGCACCGGCGACCGCCGGCCGCCGGCCGCACGGCGCGGTCGACCACCCTGGCGAGCGCCTCGGTATCGCCGTTCGTCATCCTGACCATGATTCGTACACGAGCGTGACGCGAGCGCTGTCCGGCGCTCGGGTCGAGGGCGCCAAGGCACTCCGCGTCTAGCCTACTGGCTCGGCGCGCCGATCGACCAGGACCGAGAGAACATCGGCCCCCACCCAGGGCAGCGACGGACCGAGGAGACCGGCGTGGTGAACGGCCAACTCCGAACCCGGGTAGCATGCGACCCCTCGCCGGCCGCTCGTGCCGGCCTGCGCCCATGCGACTCTCCCGCCGCGTCCTGCTGGCCGCACCGCTCGCGGTCGCGTTCCGCGACGACACGCGCGCGCGGCTCGACCGGTTCGACTGGAGCCGGCTCGACCCGCAGGACGACGAAGCCTGGCTGCAGCTGCGCGCGCTGTTCGACCTCGACCCGCACGGCACGAGCTTCAACCACGCCGGGCTCTCGCCTTCGCCGCGCGCGGTGCGCGAGGCGATGGCCGCCCAGGTCGCGCGCGCCGACCGCGACCCGAGCCGCGTGATCTGGCGCGAACAGGACCACGAACTCGAGGCGGTGCGCGAACGCCTCGCCGCGCTGCTCGGCTGCCGCAGCGAGGAACTCGCGCTCGCGCCGAACGCGACCTACGGCCTGCACACGGCGATCCTGGGCCTGCCGCTGCGGGCCGGCGACGAGATCCTCACCACCGCGCACGACTACCCGCGCGGCAGGAACGCGATGCGGCAGCGCGAACGCCGCGACGGCACGGTCACGGTCGAGGTGCCGCTCGCCACGCCGCCGGAACCGCCCGACGCGGTCGCCGCCGCGATCCTCGCGAAGGTCACCGCCCGCACTCGGCTCGCGGTGCTGAGCCAGATGACCTACCTGACCGGCCAGTTGCTGCCGGTCGCCCGGATCGCGCCCGAACTCGCGAAGCGCGGCATCCCGCTGCTGGTCGACGGCGCGCACGGCCTCGGGCTCTTGCCCGACACGGTGCCAGCCCTCGGCGGCGCCTTCTACACGGCCTGCCTGCACAAGTGGCTCATGGGGCCGATCGGCACCGGCGTGTTCGCCGTGCAGGGCAACTGGCTCGACAAGCTGTGGCCGCTGCACCCCGGCGAGGAAGACCTCGACCGCAGGATCACGAAGTTCGAGCAGGGCGGCACACGGCCCGCGGCGCCGTTCCTCGCGCTGCGCGAGGCGCTCGACCTGCACGACCGGCTCGGCGCAGCCAGGAAGGCGGCCCGGCTGCAGGTGCTGCGTGAGCGGCTCGCCACCCCGCTGCTCGCCGGACCGGGCGTGCGCCAGTGCGGCAGCCTCGACCCGCAGCGCTGCCGCGCGCTGCTCGTGCTCGAGTTCACCAAGGCCGAGCCGAAGGCGCTGGCGGCCTGGCTCTGGCGCGAACACCGCGTTCACGTGACGACCGCCGTCGACGCCGGCCTGCGCGCGCTGCGCCTCTCGCCGCACGTGTTCACGACCACCGCCGAGGTCGACCGCCTCGCTTCGATCCTCGCCCGCGTGGCGCGCGACGGCATCTGAGCGCGGCCCGTTCCGGTAGACTCCCGCCGCCCTCGTCCCCCATTCAAACCATGCTCGAGACCTTCCTGTCCGTCGCGCTCGCGGCGCCGTGGCCTGCCTCTGCTGCCAATGCCGCAGCGCCGCAGGATCCCCCTCCCGCCACGGCCCCCGCCGCGCAGGCCGCCGCAGCAGCACCCGACGAGAACGCGCGCCTCGCGCGGCTCGTGCAGCTCGCCGCCCTGCTGCAGGATCCGCAGCAGGATCCGGTGCCGCTCGCGACCGAGGCGGTGCGGCTCGCAGGCTTCGTGCTGTGGGACGAGGACCGCCAGGTGCTCGCCGAGCCGCTCGGCGCTCCACGCCTCGGCCTCGCGATCACCGACGCCGAGATCCGCGCCTACACGACGATGCTGCGCGAGGGGCAGTCGGTGCAACGCGGGGACCTGATCGCCGCCGTCGACGTGCTCTACCAGGGCCTCGGGGCCAAGGGCTCGGTGGCCCCGTTCGTGCTCGCCTGGCTGCGCGACGGCACCAACACGAGCAACCCGTCGGCGCGCGCACTCGCGGTGCTGCTGCAGGCGCTCGGCAACCAGCGCAGTGGCGCCGAGGGCCGCCTCGACGGCGCAGCCGACGTCGCGCTCGACCCGCTGCAGGCGCTGCTGATGCTGCGCGTGCTGACCGAGGACCTCGGCACGCCGCTGCGCCGCGCGATCGGCCGCGGCGAGATCGGCGAAGCCGGCAAGGACGGCAAGGAAGAGCCGCCGCGCGGCCCCGCGGCCGCGCCGACCCCGATCCTCGACGAGCCGCCCGGCTGGGCCGAGGACGCCTACGCCGGCGGCATCACGGGGCTCTGGGGCGAGGTCGTCGGCGGGCTCGGCGAATGGGGCAAGGGGATCAGCAACGGCGTCGGCAAGGCCAACGCGCTGATGTCGATCTGCAAGTTCATCGCGACCTACACGTTCCTGCGCGGCGAGGTGCGCGTGGAGGAGCCCGGCCAGCCGCTCGTGCGCACCAAGAACAGCGACCCCGGCGAACAGCGCACGCTGGTCGCGCGGTTCTGGATCGACGGCACGCGCGTCACCGACTGGATGAAGGAACACCGCCAGATCGTCGTGCTCGCGGGGCTCGACCTCGACATGCCGAAGACGGGCGCCTTGAAGGGCATCGAGACCGAGTGGGACATCGAGCAGGACCGCCATTCGTCGAAGTACCACCTGATCCAGACGGTGCGCGGCCAGCCCGACATCTCGAAGGTCAGGACCGACGGCAACGGCGAAGCGCGCATCCAGGTCGAGGGCTGCCCGCAGCCCAAGGTGCTCGACCCGAAGAAGGTGATGCCGCTCGCGAAGCAGGTGGCGATGGTCGTGACGCCGCAGATCAAGACGACCGAGATGCAGCAGGACCTCGTCGACGCAGTCACCGGCGCGATCGGCCTCAAGGACGGCCCGATCGGCCTGATCACCCCGATCATCGAGACGCTCTACCGGCTCGAGTGGAAGGGCGGCGTGCGGTTCGTCCTGCAGGTGCGCGACTGGCAGCCCGCCGAGTCGATCGGCCAGCTCGAGATCACGCTGCGCGCCAACGGCCACCGTTTCACGCGCACCTCGTCGCACCAGCTGAGCCTCGCCCGGTCGCTGAAGTTCACCGACGCGAAGATGAACGTCGCGGGCGTCGAGCCGCCGCCGCCGCCCGATCCCGAAGTGCTGAAGCGCATGCCGCCGCTCTACCGGGAGCAGATGGAGGCGGGCTACCGGCAGATGGCCGAACTGGCGAAGCAGCGCAGTTTCCTGTCCGACCAGCCGGGCCAGGTCGAGTTCCACCAGCACGACCGCGAGCTCTCGGTCGGCGAGGGCGACGGTTGCAGCGACGGGACCGAGGAGGAGCGCACGTCGTGGGATGGCGACGCAGCGATCGAACTCGGCGGCGAGGAGGCCATGCTGCGCGGCGCGAGGTTCTCGATCGAGTGCGACCTCGAGAAGCGCACCGCGAAGCTCACCCAGTCGCTGATCGCCGAGGCCACGGTCGTCAGGACCTCGAGCAGCCGCCACCGGAAGGCCGAAACG
>VGXW01000326.1 GCA_016873195.1 Planctomycetota bacterium
CTTTGCTGCGCCGCCCCGCGCCGCGCGGTGCCGTGCTCGCGCTCGCGTGGCTCGGCGCGCTCGGCGGCGCCGCGGCGATCGCCACGGGCCTCGCGCTCGCCGGCGACGGCGACCACGCCGGCCAGGCGCTGGAGCGCCACCGGCTGTCCGCCATCGCGTTCGGCGCGCTGCTGTGCCTCGCGGCCCTGCTGGCTTTTCTGCCGGGGCGCCTGCCGTTCCGCGTGGCCCTGCTGCTCGCCTGCGGCGCCGCCGTGCCGGCCGGCCACTTCGGCGCGACGCTGACGCACGGGGCGGGCTTCCTCACCGCGCCGCTCGCGCCGCGCCGCGGCCCGCCCGTGGCGGCCGGCGCCGCGCCGCCCGGCACCTTCGCCGCGACCGTCCAGCCGATCCTCGACCGCACCTGCG
Source organism: Planctomycetota bacterium (assembly GCA_016873195.1). Lineage (GTDB taxonomy): Bacteria > Planctomycetota > UBA1135 > UBA1135 > UBA2386 > VGXW01. Next base: position 406 of record VGXW01000326.1, read on the forward strand.
TGTCCTGCCACAACCCCGACAAGCGGAAGGGCCAGCTGCTGCTGAGCACGCCCGAGGGCGTCCGCGCCGGCGGCGAGAACGGCCCGGTGGTCGTGCCCGGCAAGCCCGAGTCGAGCCCGTTGGTCGTGCGCTGCGGATTGCCGGTCGACGACGAGGACCACATGCCGCCGGAGGGCAAGCCGCAGCCGACCGCCGACGAGGTCGCGGTCCTGCGCGCCTGGATCGCGCAGGGCGCCCGCTTCGACTGAACGAAGCGAGCGACGACGGCCGCGACGGGCGGGTCAGTGCGCGCGGAAGTCGCGTTCGCTGGTGCGCACGGTCTCGATGCGCTGCACCTCGAGCACCGTGGTCGGACGGCCCTCGCCGTCGACGTAGGTGCGCCGGCGCGCGAACGGCACGCCATCGTGTTCCACCCATTCCTCGAGCAGCACGCGGCGCGGCGCGCCGGCCCGCTCGCCGTGCACGAGCCGGTGCACGAGCTCGCGCGGCCGGCCACCGGAGGGCTCGCAGAGCAGTTCGAACCGGTCGCGCGGCCGCGGCTCGACCTCGGGTCCGAGGACCAGCTGGCCGCCGGGCGGTCGCCGTTCCAGCACGATCCGTTGCAGGCGCTCGCCCGCGCGCTCGACGACGTCGCGCGACAGGACCGTGTAGCCGGCCGCGTCGCCGAAGCACCACGGCAGGCGCAGGTGCACGCCGAACAGCGCGAGTTCGTGGCCCGAGACCTCGACCAGCGAAGGCCACGGCCGCCCCTTGAGCTCCGCGTAGACCGCCGCCCCGCTGCGCCCGCAGGCCCGGTCGATGCGGCCCTCGCTCAGGTACTCGAGCCGGTCGCGGTCCGCCGCGCGGCAGTCCGCGGTCTGCGTGATCTCGCGGTAGCCCAGCACGGCGCCCTGCGGGTCCAGGATCGTCACGCGCCACCAGACCTGCAGCCCACCGAGCTGCTGGAACGTGCCCGGCGCGCGCGTCCACTGGAACACTTCGAGCAGCGGCGAGTTCGGCGCCATGCCCGAGCCGGGCGGGGCGGCCTCGGCGCCCGCGGGCGGCGCGTTCGTCGCCGGCGGTGCGGCGCCGGCCGGTGGACCCGGCCGCCGCATCTCGCCCAGGGGTGCGGGCGCCGGTTGCGGACGCGCGGCGCCCGGTTCGTCCACCACGATCGGCCAGCCGTTGGCGTCGAACTCGACGGTGGCGACCCGCGTGGGCGGCGGCGCGGCCTCGGGCTTCGCCGCAGGCCGGGCGCCCGGCTGCTGCTGCGGCGGCGCGAGCAGGGCCGTGCAGAAGACCACTCCGAGCAGAGGCTGCATGCGCCGATGCCATCGGCATTCCGGGCGTGGTCCGTTGAGCCGGATCGCGACCGCGGGGATGCTGCCGCCGTGGCACGATCGACCGCCCTCCTGCTGCTGCTCGCCGGCTGCGCCGCCGCGCCCGGGCATTCCCCCTCCGCGGTCGGCCCGCGGCCCGAGGTGCCCGTCGCCACGGTGCTGCCGGCCGGCGCGCTGCTGCTGGCGTGCCTGGCTGCCGGCACCCCCGACGAGCCGTCCTGGCGCGCGGCCGAGGTCTGGTGGCGCGAGGCCCTGCGCCAGTCGGTGCGCTTCGACGTGCTCGAACCCGGCACGGAACTGCCCGGCGCCTGCCGCGTCGAACTCGCGATCGACCCGGCGAAGCGCGCGCTCGCGGCCACCGCGCGGCTGCCCGACGGCGCCCAGCGCGTGCTCGCGGGCGGTTCGTTCGCGGGCACGACGCTGGCCGCGGCGATCGACCGGCTCGCGTGGGCCACGCGGCTCGCGCTCGGCGAGGAGGCCGCGCCGCCGGTGCCGGTCGGCGCCGCCGTGTCCGCCGACGAGCGCGCCGTGCTCGCCGCCCACGACGCGCTGCTGCTGCTGCGCGACGGCGGCGTCGAGAGCGCGCGGCGGGCACTGCAGCAGGCGCGCGCGCGCGACGGCGGCAGCCCGCACGTGCTCGACGCCGTCGCCGCGGTCGCGCTGCTGCGCGGCGATCCGGCGCAGGCCGAGCGCACGGCGCCCCAGGCGCTCGGGTTCACCGCGCGGCTGTCGCCGCCGGTGCAGCACCGGCTCGCGCGCACGCTGCTGCTCGCGCGGGCCTCGCTGCACCCCGACCGGGCCGACCGCCACGACCGCGAGCTGCTGGCGCTCGGCGAAGCCGGCCGGCGCGAGCGCCCGCACGATCCGCAGCCCGCGCTGACCGCGGCGATCGCCCGGAACTTCCTCGGCGAGTTCGCCGCGGCGCGCCCGCTGCTCGAGGCGGCCGCTGCGCGGCTGCCGAACCAGGCCGTGCCCGCCTACCACCTCGGCTGGGCCTGCCTCGCCACCGGCGATGCGCGCGGTGCGGCCGCCTGGTTCGAGGCCGCCGCGCTGCGCCTGCCCGCACCGTGGGTCGCGATCCCGCGCGCGATCGCGCTGCACCGCGCCGGGGACGACGACGGCCTCGCGGCGCTGCTGGCCCGGTTGCCCGCCGAAGACGACGCGGCTCCGGGGACCATGGTCCACGATCTGCGCCGCATGCAGGCCGCGCACGCGCTGCTGCGCGGCCGGACCGACGAGGCCGCCGTCCACGCGCTCGCCGACCTGCGCTGGCTCTGCGCGCACCCCACCGCGCTCGACCTGCGGGCCGGCGAACTCGCCGAGCAGGGCGAGGTGCTGGTCCGGCTCGGCCGCGGCGCCGAACTGCCGCCGATGCTCGCGGCGCTGCAGGCCCAGCAGCCCGGCACGGCGGTGGCGGACGCCTGCGCCTACCTGCAGGGGCTCGTGCAGGTCGCCGCCCGGGCCGAGCGCGCCGAGCCGCTCGAGGCGCAGCTGGCGCGCGGCGGCGAGTCGGCGTTCGCGCTGCGGCTGCAGGCGTTCGCCCACGAGCGCCGCGGCGAACTCGGCGACCTGCTGGTCGCGCTCGGCCGCGCGGCGCAGCTCAGCGACTCGCCGCTGACCAAGGCGCTGCTCGCGCGCGCCCTGGCGCAGAGCGGCAGGACCGCCGAAGCCGCGGCCCTGCGCGGCACGCTGCGCGCGGAACTCGACGCGATCCACCTGCGCCGCCGCCCGCAGCACCCGCTGCTCGGTCCCGAACTCGCCTACGCCTACCTGCTCGAGTGACCGCGCGCCGGCCGCCCGTCAGCCGCCCGTCAGCCGAGCAGCAGGATGCGGCAGCGGTCGGCGGGCGCCATGCCGGCCCGCGCGTAGGCCGCCCGCGCCGGCGCATTGTGCTCGCCCACGTGCAGGCACACCGGCTGCGCGGCCGCGCGCGCGATGCAGGTCGCGACCAGCCCCGCGGCGAGCCCCTGGCCGCGCGCCGCCGGGAACGTGTAGACGCCCTCGACGACCGTGCCGCCGGGGCCGCTGCTGCCGAAGTCGAGTTTGCAGTCCGGCGCGCCGACCGGACCGACCACGTGCGTCGTGCCGCCGGCGATGCGTTCCTCGATCGAGTCGCGCAGCCAGCGCCGGTCGACGCGCGCCGGATCGAGGTGCAGGTCGACGTGGTTCAGGTCGAGCGTCGCCTGCGCGAGCCGGTCGCGGTCGGCGGGCTGCGCCGGCCGCACGTCGCCGCGCACGAGGTCCCGCGCGGCCGCGGCGGCGTTCGCCCGGTAGTAGATCTGGTCGCGGTGCAACAGCGCGCGGCCAGGGCACCGCGAACGCAGCGCGTCGACCACCGCACCCGGCCCCATCGCGACGCGCCACGGCAGCCGCACGCCCACCACGCCGTCGGCCACGGCCGCCGCATCGAGGTCGGGCGGCGCGATCAGCACCAGGTTGCCGCGCGGGCCGAACCACGCGAGCCCCACCGGGTGCCCGCGCTGCGCCAGCAGGAGGCCGTCGCCCTCGCCGCGCTCCAGCGCGTTCCAGACGTAGACGCCGTGCGGGCCAGCGCCCTGCGCGAGACCGACCGCCGCGGCGCGATCCGCGTACAGCGGGCCCGTGTCGATCCGGAGCGGACGCGGCATGTTCTCAAGAATCCGCTGCCGGCGGCCGATCAGCAACGGTGCTCCGACCCACGGCACCCGCTTGGACACCTACGACTTCCTGGCCGACCCCCGCGCCATCACGCTCCAGGAGCGCCGCGCCACGGCGGCGCGCCTGGCCAAGGAACAGGCCGACTGGCTCGAGCGCCTGCAGGCGCTCGCCGAGCCGCCGAAGCCCGCGCAGGACTTCCCGGCCTTCCTGCTCGCCACCCCGGCGTTCGCCGACCTCGCGCGGCGCCTCGGTCGCGCGAGGACGCGCGCCGAGCTGCCGACCGACCTCGCCGACGAAGTCGACTGGTTCGTCGCCGCGTTCGCCGGCTACCTGCGCACCTGCGACGGCGAGGACAGTTTCGCGCTGACCGGGCCGCGCCGCGCCCGCTGACGGCGCAGTCAGCCGCGCAGCCGCGCCGCGATCGCCGCGGCGCGTCCGGGCGGCAGCGGCTCGCCGTCGAGCCCCGGCACCTGCCCCGCCGCGTCGGTCGGCACGAGGTGCACGTGCGCGTGGCGCACGGCCCAGCCGATCACGACGACGCAGACGCGCGCGCACGGCAGCCGCTGCCGCATCGTGAGCGCCACCTGCCGCACGAACGCCCACAGCGCCGCGTGGCGCGCGGCATCGAGGTCGAACACCGCGTCGACCACCTCGCGCGTGGCGACGATCACGTGCCCGGGCCGCGCCGGCCGCTCGGCCAGGAACGCCACGTGCTCCGGATCGGCGGCGACGACCTCGACGGGCCGCCA
>VGXW01000327.1 GCA_016873195.1 Planctomycetota bacterium
GGGGGGCGGAACGGACGTGCCGGCGCGCCAGCCCCGTTCAGCGGGCGACCCCGAACCCCGCGGGCAGCACGTCGACGGCGGCCGCGGGCCGCGCCACGCCGAGCAGCTGCGCGAACCACACGACGCCGAAGCCCGGCGTGATCGGCTCGGCGAACTGCGCGCCGGCCGGTGCACCCGGCCCCACCGCGAACGCCACGACCTCGCGGTCGTAGGGGTGCGGCGAGCCGTGCGATGCCGGCGTGGCGCCGTCGAGCCAGTAGGGCTGCACCACGAGCTGCACGTCGCCCGCCCGTCCCGCGCACAGCGCGTGGGCGAGCGCCCGGCGGATCGGATCCACGGCAGCCGGATCGGTGACCTCGTCGCTCGGCCAGGCCGCGTGCAACCCGGGCACCTTCGCCGCGGCCGCGGCCGCCGCGCGGCAGGCCTCGCGCAGCATCTCCGGTTCGCCGCGGTCCCCGCGCACCGCGGCGAGCGCCGACCGGTCGAGGTGCAGCGAGTACTCGCCGGCGTGCGCGACGTAGCGCGTGCCGGCCGGGGCCGGCCCGAACGTATCGGTCAGCGCCTTCTCCGCCGCGGCGCGCGCGCGCGTCTGCAAGAGCCCGCGGCCCGCGGGCAGCCCCTGGGCTCTGGCCCATTCGGGCGTCGGGCCGACGCCGTGGTCCGCGGTCACGAAGATCGCGTAGCGGCCCGCACCCACCTGCGCGTCGAGGAACGCCAGGAACTCGCCGAGCTGGCGGTCGAGCCGCAGCAGCGTGTCGCGCGCCTCGACCGACTCGGGGCCGAACTGGTGCCCGACGTAGTCGTTCGCCGAGAACCCGACGCACAGGAGATCCGGCACCTCGTCGGCGCCGAGCGCCATGCCGCGCACGGCCGCCTCGGCGGCGAGCCGCACCATCTCGTTGCCGAGCGGCGAGGCCTGGACCTGCAGGTAGTAGGCGCGTTCCGGCCGCGGCTTGCCCCCCGTGACCGGCTGCGGCAGCGTGCGCGGGTTGCTGCCGTTCAGGTGCGGCACTTCGTAGGGGCGGTCGTCGACGAGACCCGCGTAGGCGGCCTCCGGCGCAAAGCGGTCCCAGCTCCAACCGAAGCGGGCGTCGATGGCCCGTTCGCGGTGGAACGCTTCGAGCCACGGTGGCGCCGCCGGTCCCCACGCCGTGTTCGTGACGAGGTTGCCGGTGCTGGCTTCGAACCAGGCGACGCAGTCCGCCGCGCGCCCGCCGAGCAGGATCGCCGTGCGGTCCTTCCACGACACGCTCGCGATCCTGCTCCCGGGGCTCTGCGCGCGCAGTGCGTCGCTCAGCGTCGGCACGAGCAGCCGGCCGGGGCCGCGGTCCTTGCCTTCCGGCAGGCCCGGCACCGGTGCCTGGTTCTGCTCGACACAGTAGTGCGCGCGGTTCTCCGCCGGGCTCCACCAGCTGTTGCGCACGATGCCGTGCACGCTGGCCGGCGCCCCGGTCGAGATCGTCGCGTGCCCGGGCCCGGTCTCGGTGCACGCGTGCCAGTAGGCACAGTCCGTGAACTCGGCACCGTGCGCGCGCAAACGCGCAAAGCCGCCGTCGGCGGCGAGGTGCGGCGCCGCGGCATCGAACACCCACCGCGCGAGCTGGTCGACGGAGCACAGCACCACGAGCCGGACGGGCCCGGGCGGCGCCGCCGGAGCGATGGGCAGCGGCTGGCGTTCGCGCCCACAGCCGGAACAGGCAGCGAGCAACAGCAGAGGTGGTAGGTACCGGCGCATCGTTCGGCGAGGGGGTCACGGGGCGTTGGCGCGCCGCGACCGCGCGGGATGGTAGGGCGAAGCAGCGCGGATGCCACGGGTCCTCGCGGGGCGTATCCGCGCACCGCCCGCGCTCGCCCTGCGTGCCGCCGCCCCTACGATGGGCCCATGCGACCTCTGCTGCTGCTCCTCGGCCTCGGCGCCTGCGCGGTGGCCGATCCCCGTCCAGCGACGACCGACCCCGATGCCGTCACGACGCCTTCGGGCGTTCTCGCCGCGCGGCTCGTGCGCCCCGCCTACGACCCCGCCCACCATGGCGACACGTGCAAGCCCTACCACCACGTGTTCGCGCCCGATGGCCGGCTGCTGACGAAGGGTCTCGGTGGCCACTACGAACACCACCGCGGGCTGTTCCTGGGGTGGAACCAACTGCGCTGGCGCGGCCGCGGCTTCGACTTCTGGCACTGCCGGCAGGGCGAGACGCAGCGTTTCCGGGGCTTCGTTGCGCCGGGTGAACTCGGCCTCGACGACGGCTGGCAGGTCGCCGCGATCGACTGGTGCGACGGTGGCGGCGAGGTCGTGCTCGCCGAACGCCGGGCGCTCTGCGCGCGCGACCTCGGCGACAACGCGGTGGCACTCGACCTGCGCAGCGACCTGCGCGCGGCGAGCGACCCGGTGTGGCTCGACGGCGATCCGCAGCACGCGGGCCAGCAGTTCCGCGCGCTGCAGGCCTTCGGCGAGCCCGGCGCGACGCCGGTGCGCTACGTTCGGCCGGCGGGGGCCGCGGGACAGGCGAACGACGTGTGGACCGGTTGCCGCTGGATCGCGGCGGTGCTGCCGCTGCCGGACGGCGACGTGACCGTGCTGCGCGTCGAGGGCAGTGGGAACCCGGGCCCGGCCACGTGGTCGACGCGCGGCTACGGGCGGTTCGGGGCGACGTTCACGGTGGAACTGCGGCCCGGCGAGGTGCTGCGCTGCCAGTGGACCTACGTGGTCGCCGCGGGCGCGCGCGATGCGGCCTGGTGCGAGCGGCTGGCTGCCGCAGCGACCCGGTGACAACCGGGCCCGACCCGCGCGGTTGACGCGACCGCCGCGCACGGCGATCGTGCCCCCGGCGTGCCCTCACCCCAACCCGCCCCGACCGCCCCGACCGCCGCGCCAGCCCCACCCACTCCGCGCGAGCGCCTGCTCACGCTCGCCGTGCTGGCCGGTGCCGTGGCGCTGCTGCTCGCCGGCATCGCCGCCTTCTGGCCGTGGATCTCCGACGACGCGTTCATCGCGCTGCGCTACTCGGAACGGCTGCTGCAAGGCAAGGGCCTCACCTGGGACGAAGGCCCGCCCGTCGAGGGCTACTCGAACCTGCTGTGGATCCTCCTGTGCGCCGCGCTGCGGCCGCTCGGCCTCGACTGGATCACGATCGCGCAGGGCCTCGGCATCGCTTCCACCGTCGCGACGTTCCTCGTGTTCCTGCGCACCCCGCTGCTGCGCGCCGCCGGCCAGACGGCGCGCGGCGCCGTGCTGCCGCTCGCCGCGGTGGCGCCGGTCGGCCTGTGGGCGATCGGCGGCCTCGAGGGCCCGCTGACGATGCTGCTGGTCAGCTTCGCCTACGTGAAGGTCGGCGAACTGCTCGCCGATCCCTCGCGCGAGGCTTCGGTGCGCCGCTGCGCCGCGGCGGGTGGTGCGTTCGGGCTGCTGGCGCTGTGCCGCTCGGAAGGCCCGCTGTGGCTCGCCTTCGCCGCGCTCGCGGTCCTGCTCTTCGCGCGGCGCGGCCCCGCCGGCGAACGGCGCGTGCTGCGGCGCCGGCTCACGGTGCTCGTCGCGCCGGCCGCGCTCGCCGTGCTCGCGCAGCTCGCGTTCCGCCTCGCCTACTACGGCGAATGGGTGCCCAACACCGCGCACGCCAAACTCGGCACGTCGGCAGAGACGCTCGCCATCGGCAAGCTCTACGTCGGCAGCGCCGTGCAGCTGCTGCGCGGCCTGTGGATCCCGGCGCTGCTCGGTCTCTTGCCGGGCCTGCTCGACCGGCGCACGCGCCCGCTCGCGCTGCTGTGCGGCACCGCGCTCGCCGCGTGGGTCGCCTACGTCGGCGCGATCGGCGGCGACTGGTACCCGTTGGGCCGCTACCTGCAGGGCGGCTACGGCCTGCTCGTGCTGCTCGCGGGCCTCGGGCTCGGCTGGCTCGCCCGATTCCGCGGCGGCGTGGTCGCCGGCTGGCTGCTGGTCGGCGCTGGCGTGCTGCTCGCGCGCCAGGATGCCCGCCTCGATCCCGACGATCCCTACCAGCGCGTCTCCCGCTGGGAATGGCGCGGGGCCGCCGTCGGCGAGTGGCTGGCGCGCGCGTTCGGCGAACAGCGGCCCGTGCTCGCGCTCGATCCCGTCGGCGCCGTGCCGTTCCGCAGCGGACTGCCGTGCATCGACATGCTGGGCCTGTGCGACGCGGTGATCGCGAAGACCCCGCCGCCGCGGCCCGGGCACGTGATCCCCGCGCACTCGCGCGGCAACCCGCGCTACGTGCTCGACCGGCAGCCCGATCTGCTGCTGTTCGGCACGCCGACCGGCGAACTCGTGCCGCGCTGGCCGGGCGGCTGGCAGATGGAGGAGGAGGAGCCCCGGTTCCTCACGGACTACCGCTGTGCCGTGCTGCGCACCGGCCCCCCGCCGGTGGTCGGCGAAGCGGAGCCGGTCGACCTGAAGATCACCTTGCGCGTGCGCGTGTCGGGTCGGCTCGGCGTGCGGCGCGACGGCGAGCGGTGGACCGTGCCCGGCTGGCTGTTGACCACGCGCCGGCAGCCCGTGCCGTTCCACTTCCACGAACACGACCGCCTGCCCAAGGAGCCCGCGGCGCTCGCGCCGGTCCTGGCGGCCGCCGCGGCGATGCAGCAGTGGTGGGAGAGCGAAGCCGCGGTCGGCGTGTTCGACGCGGCGGCGGGCCGGCTCGCCGGCGAGGTGCGCAAACCCACGGTCCTCGTGTTCGAGCAGCTCGAACTGCCGGCGGGCGCCTACGAGCCCGCGCTCGTTCCGCCGGTCGAGGGCGTCGCGGTGCAGGTGCTGCGCGGCGGGGTCCCGTGCGAACGCCGCGGCGGGCGCGCCGTGGTGCCGGCCGCCGGACCCGTGGACCTGGCCGTCGAGGTGACCTCGGGCGCGGCCTTGCCGCTGCGGCTCTTCGAACTCGTGCTCGTGCGGTCGGACTGACGCGCCGTGCCGGTCAGCCCGCCGGCCCACCGCGCAGTCCGTCGATCGCTCGCTGCAGTGCGGCGACCTGCTGCTCGAGCCGGGCCACGCGTGAGGCGAGGTCGCCGGCCGGCGGCGCCAGCACCGCGGCGGCCGTCGGCGGCTCGGCGACGAAGTGCTCCGTTGCCGCGTCCTGCACTTCCGAACCGTCCCCGAGCAGGTG
>VGXW01000328.1 GCA_016873195.1 Planctomycetota bacterium
GGGAAGGCAGGACCTGCTGGGCCGCGCAGACGCTCGAGGCGAGCCAGCAGACCAGGGTGCATGGGGCGAAGCGCACGGACGAACTCGAGGTGCGGGGCAGGAGGTGTCGAGCCTGGCGGGAGCGAGACCGCCGGGCGGGAGCGAGACCGCCGATGGGAGAGGCAGGAGAGTACTCCTGCTGCGTCGGGGAGCAAGGTCGGCGGCGGCAATCCTCCGGTTTCCGGTGTCGAGAACTCGTGAATCCGGAGTCGCGGGCCCGGTGGCATCGCCCGAAAGCCGGTCTGGGGCGGGAGCGCCCTGGCTCGCCGCATTTTCGTCGCGAGGCTCCTGGCCGGCGGCCTCGTGGCGTAGAGTCCGCGCGCCTGGTCTCCGGACGGCCGCCGGCGGCAACTGCCGCGGGAGGAAAGTCCGGGCTCCCAAGGGCAAGGTGGTGGGCAACACCCACCGTCCGCAAGGACAGGGAAAGTGCCACAGAGAACAGACCGCCGGACGGCCAGCTCGCTGGCGACGGCAAGGGTGAAACGGCGAGGCAAGAGCTCACCGCGGCCCGGGCGACCGGGCCGGCACGGCAAACCCCACCTGGAGGAAGACCGAGTAGGAGGATCGCGCGGCCCGCGCCCAGATCCTCGGGTAGGTCGTTCGAGGCCGTCCGCGCGGACGGTCCTGGAGAAATGGCCGTCACCGCTCGACGAGCGGCACCAGAACCCGGCTTACGGGGACCAGGCGCTATTCCGCCGCGGGGGGCGCGGGGTCGCGCAGCCCGCCGCGGAAGCGCTCGAGGATCACCAGCGCGGCGACGCTGTCGGCGAGCTGCTTGCGGCGCGCGGCCTTCAGGCCGCCCTGCGCGAGCCGCTCGTGCGCTTCGTCGGTCGAGTGGCTCTCGTCGACGCCGACGACCGGGCACGGCAGGGCCTGCCGCAGCCGCTGCACGAACGCCGCGGTGCGCCGGGCGCGGGCGGTGGTACCGCCGTCGCGCGCGAGCGGCATGCCGACCACCACGACCTCGGTGTCGCGCTCGCGCACGATCGCGGCGATCGCGGCGACCAGCTCCTGTTCGTCGAGCGCGTCGATGCGCGGCAGCGGCACGGCGATCGTGCCGGTCCAGTCCGTGGCGGCGAGGCCCGTGCGGGCGTCGCCGTGGTCGACGGCGAGGATGCGGCGCGGCCGGGGGCTCACAGCAGGTCGGCGCGACCCTGGGCGCGCACGTGTTCGACGAGCTGCTTGAGGTCGGCGGCGCGTTCGCGCGGGCAGACCAGCACCGCGTCCCCGACCGCGACGACGACGAGCTCCTGCACGCCGAACAGCGCGACTGTGCGCTTGCCCTCGGCGTAGACGAGGTTGCCCTGGCTGTGCAGCGCGATCTGCGCGGCCCCGCCGGCCAGCAACGCGCAGTTGCGATCGCCGTCGGCGACGCCGACGGAGGTCAGCGCCCGGAAGCTGCCGACGTCGTCCCACTCCACGGTCGCCTCGACCACGGCGACGTGCGGCGAGTGCTCCATGATCGCGTAGTCGACCGAGGTCTTCGGCGCCTGCAGGAAGGCCCGCCGCACCGCCGCGCGGCGACCCTGCCGCTGTGCCGCGCGCATGGCCTCGGTCGCCTCGGCGAGCGGCGGGTTGCCCGCCGCCATCGCTGCGCGGATCCCCGCCGCGGTCCAGGCGAAGATGCCGCTGTTCCACAGGAAGCCGCCGGCGGCGAGGAACTGCTGCGCGGTCGCCAGGTCGGGCTTCTCGCGGAAACGTCTGGCGGCGAACGCCCGCGGCTCGGCGCCGTCGAGCGGATCGCCGCACTCGATGTAGCCGTAGCCCGTGGCCGGGAAGGTCGGCGCGACGCCGAACGTGACGAGCGTGCGGTCGTCCGCCGCGAGCGCGATGCCGCGGCGCAGCATGCGGTGGAACTGCTCGACCGGCTCGATGACCTGGTCCGCTGGCAGCACGACCATCGTCGCGCCCGGGTCGCGCGCCTCGATCGTCGCGGTGGCCAGCGCGATGCAGGGCGCGGTGTCGCGCGGGCCCGGCTCCACGATCACCTGCTCGCGCGGGAACTGGGGCAGGAGCCGCCGGACGCCGCGCGCCTGGGCGCCGTTGGTGACGATCCAGACGCGGTCCGGAGCGAACAGGCCCGCGAGGCGGTCGACCGTCGCCTGCAGCAGGATCCTGCCGCGGGCGAGCGGCAGGAACTGCTTGGGCCGCGCGGCGCGGCTCGCCGGCCAGAAGCGGGTGCCGGAACCTCCGGCCATGATCACTGCGTGCAGGGACTTCACGGTCACTTGTCCGGGAGTTCGGGGCGTTCGGTGTACGGGGGCATCGGCGACACCCTGCGGCGGCCGGGCGAACCTTCGGTGACCCAGCGCTTCTCGGCGCGCAGGTCGCGCAGGTGGCCGAACAGGTGGAACCGCACGATGTTCTGCGTCAGGAAGTCGACGAACGGCATCAACACCGGGTCCGCGGACGGGCCGAGCAGGTTGTCGAGCTTCAGTTCGACGTCCAGGTAGCCGTCGAGGTCCAGCGAGCCCTTGCCGTTGGCCGCGAGCAGGTTCGAGCCGAGCGACAGCTTGCCGAACTCGACGCGGCGGTCGGCGAGGTGGAACTCCAGGTCGAGGCTGTCGAAGCGTGGCCGTTCGGGCGCCGGCAGCTGCGAGTAGATGGCCGTGAACAGCGGCACGACGCCGAGGTCGCCGCGCTCGATCGCGAGCCTGCCGGCGCCGCGCGCGCCGACGACGTCGCCGTCGTCGAGCCGTTCGATGGCCAGCCGTCCGCTCGCGACGCCCGAGTAGGGCGGTTTCGTCATGCCGCACTCGCGCAGGAAGCCGACCACGTCGACCTTGTCGAACGAGAGGTTCGCGGCGAGCGTGCCGTCGGGCCGCGCCTGCTGCGGCAGGGTGTAGTGCAGCGGCGGCTCCGGCCCGGGGCCCGCGCGCACGCTGCCGCCGTGCAGGCGGCCCGCGAACGCGTCCAGCTGCACCCGTTCGGCGTCGGCGCAGAAGCGCGTCTCGATGCCGTCGAACGACTGCCCGAACACGCGCAGCGCGCCGCGGCGCAGCACGCCCGTCAGCTGGCCGCCCGCGCCGGAGACCTGGCTCGGATCGAGGGTCACGATGCCGCCGATGCCGTCCAGGCGGACGCCGTGCGGGCCGGCGCCGAGCGCCATCGCCACGTCGTAGAGCCGCAGCTGGCCGCCGATCTCCGTGACGGACGGCTGGTCGGATCCGGCCGGCGGCAGCAGGAACCGCAGCTGCAGTTCCTCGACGTCCGCCCGGCCCTGCAGCTGCCGTTCGGCGACGGCGCGCTGCAGCGGGCCCGCGAACAGGTTGGCGAGCCCACCGTCGACGGGGAAGCCGGTGGCCGAGACGGTGAACGCGATCTCGGTGCGGCCGTCGGGCGGCCGGCATGGGCCGGCCCGTCCCGCGCGGCAGTGCACGCGCGCGTCGCCGAGCTCGGCGCGCAGGTCCGTGAACAGGATCTCGCCGTCGGCGACCTGCAGTTCGCCCGTCATGCGCCGCGCCTCGCGCGGCAGCATCGGCGCCGCGGAGGCGACGTCGACGAGCTGCACCGCGAGCTGCGTCCGGCCGCCGGCCGCGCCGCGCGCGTGCCGCAGCACGAGGTCCACCTGCCCGGAGGGCCGCAAGGTGTCCCACGTGCCGGGGCCGAGTGCGCCGAGCTGCTCGAGCGTGGTGCCGAGCTGCGCATCGAGCTGCAGTCCGCGCACGACGAAGGCGAGTTCGTCGCGCGGATCCGGGTCGCCGTGCCACGTGCCGAGCACCGCCAGCTCCGCCGCCGTGCCCGCGCCGTGCTCGAGCCGCCCGCGCAGTGCGTCGAAGTCGACCCGCGTGGCGTCGCCGCGGCCCTGCACGAGCAGGGTGCCCGACAGGCCCGTCGCGCGCCACGGGGCGCACGGCAGCTCGACGGAAGCCCCGTCGAGTTCGAGCTGTACGTCGACGTGCAGCTCGTCGCGCGGCGTGGGCCGCCAGACCTTCACCGTGCCGTGCAGCCGGCCGTCCGGGCGGCCGTGCCGCCACGGCGCGTCGATCGACGGCGCCGGAACCGCGACGGCGGCGCGCAGTTCGTCGTCGATGCGGAGCCCGCGCAGTCCGACGGTGGCCGCGAACGCCTCCGAGGCCTCCGGCGCGCCCTCCGCCAGCGGGATGTGGCCGCGCAGCGCGAGCGACCCCTCGCCGTGCCTGCCGGACAGGTCGAAGTCGACGCCGTTGTCGTGCGCCTGCACGGTGCCGGAGACCTGCTCGAGCCGGTACGGGAAGCCGCCCCAGCAGACCGTCGCCGCGTCCGGGCGCACGACCAGCGACCAGCCGCCGGGGAACTCGCGGCGCGGCCGCACGTGCACCTCGACGTTCGCGCGGCCCGCCGGAGCCAGCCGGTCGTAGAGCGCGCCGCCGTCGCGCAGCAGCGTGCCGACCGCCTCGCGCAGGGCCGGCCCGAACTGCACGCCGGTCGCGCGGATGTCGAGCGTGGCGTCCTCGCCGCCCCGCTGCCGCGTGTCGACGGTTCCGTCGAGCGCCACGCTGCCGCCGCCGGCCACTTCGGCGATCGTCGCCTGCAGGCCGTCGAGTTCCAGGACGTCGTCGCAGAGCCGCACCCTGCCCTGCGCCGCGACCAGCGGCAGCGGGAAGCCGATCCGGTCGTGCGCTTCGCCGAAGCCGTGGAAGGCCATCGCGACGCCGCGCAGCGCGAGGTCGAGCTCGGCCACGTCGCCGCCGGCGGGGGACTCCTGCAGGAACAGGTCGATGTCGCCGCGGCCGGTGGTCGGCTGCAGAGCGTCCATCAGCGCGGTGCCGAGCGGGAACCGGCGCATGGCCGCCACGGCTTCGGCGTCGATGGCGACGTTCGCGCCGCGCGCGCGCAGGGACCAGCTCGGGTCCGCCGCGATGCCGTGCAGCGTCGCGGTCAGGTCGAGGTCGCCGCCCTCCGTGCTCTGCACGAGGCGCGCGCTGCACTCGCCGCCGCGGCGGCTGCTGCCCGACAGGTGCACGTCGGCGCCGCGGATCTGGCTCGGCAGGCGGTCGCTCGCGGCGCGCACGGCGCGCAGTCGCGCCGCGAACTCGAACCCGCGGCCGGCCTCGCCGAACCCGCTGTCCGGGCCCGCCCCC
>VGXW01000329.1 GCA_016873195.1 Planctomycetota bacterium
CGTAGTAGATCGTGCGCGGCGCGAACGGGTCCTGCGCGATCGCCGAGTTCCAGTGGAAGCGCAGTTCGACGCCTTCGGGCGCAGGCGGCTGGATCGACTTGCTCGTGCCCGTGCGCAGGTCCCAGCGGATCAGGGCGCCGCCCTGGCTCATCGCGTAACCCTGCCGGCTGTCCTCGGGGTCGGGCAAGGTCGCGAAGCCGTCGCCGAAGCAGACTTCCTGCCAGTGCAGGTTGCGGATGCCGCCGTCCTGCCAGACGGTGCTCGGCCCGCGCCAGCTGCCGTTGTCCTGCAGGCCGCCGTAGACGTGATAGGGCACGTCGCGGTCGACGGCGACGTGATAGAACTGCGCGAGCGGCAGATTGGCGCAGAAACGCCACGCCCCGCCGCGGTCCAGGCTCGTATAGACGCCGCCGTCGTTGCCGAGCAGCATGCGCCGGCCGTCGCCCGGGTCGATCCACAGCGCGTGGTGGTCGGGGTGCGGTCCGTCCCAGCCGATCAGGGTCGTGAACGTGCGGCCGCCGTCGGTCGACACGTCGGCGACGACGTGCAGGTTGTAGACGCGGTTGCCATCCTGCGGGTCGATCCGCAGGTCGCAGAAGTAGAACGGCCGCGGCGCGATGCCGTCGTTCTGGTTCACAGTGCGGAAGCGCTGGCCGCCGTCGTCGCTGCGCAGCAGCACGCTCTTGGTCGCTTCGACGAGCGCGTAGACCACGCGGGGGTCGCCCGGCGCGATCGCGATGCCGATGCGGCCGAGTTCGCCCGCGGGCAGCCCGTCCTCCTCGCCGAGCTTCGTCCACGAAGCGCCGCCGTCGAGCGAGCGGAACAGGCCCGAACCCGGTCCGCCCGAGCGGAACGACCACGGCCAGCGCCGGTGGTCCCACAGCGCGGCGAACAGCTTCTGCGGATTGCGCGGGTCCATCGCGAGGTCGGCGCAGCCGGTGCGCGGATCGACGTAGAGCACCTTCTGCCACGTCTTGCCGCCGTCGTCGGTGCGGAACACGCCGCGTTCCTCGTTCTCGCCCCAGCTGGTGCCGAGTGCGGCGACGAACGCGCAGTCGGGCCGGTCGGGGTGCAGCAGGATGCGGTGCACGTGCTCGGTGCGCTCGAGGCCGAGCTTCGTCCAGGTGCGGCCGCCGTCGCGCGTGCGGTAGACGCCGCGGCCGACGCTGGCGCTGTTGCGCGGATTGCCTTCGCCGGTGCCGACCCAGACGACGTCGGGGTCGCGCGGGTCGATGGCGATCGCGCCGATCGAAGTGCAGTCCTGGTCGTCGAACACCGGGGTGAAGCGCACACCGCCGTCGGTGGACTTCCAGACGCCGCCCGACGCGGCGCCGACCCAGACGATCGTGGGGTCGCCGGGCACGCCCGCGACGGCGCCGATGCGGCCGCTGCAGACGGCGGGGCCGATGGAACGTGCGTGCAGGTCGGCGAGCAGAGCGAGGTCGATGGCGGGCGGCGGCGGCGTGGGCGCGGCCGGGGCCTCGGGGGCCGGGGGTGCTGCGGGCGGTGCGGCCGGGGCGGGATCCTGCGCGGCGAGCGAGATGCCGAGGGCGAGGGCGGAGCAGAGCGGGGCGGTGCGGGGAGCCATGCTGCGCGCACCATACGGGCGGAGGCGGCCGGCTGCTGCGTTGCGTGGGCGAAGACCGCGCACCACGCCCGGCCCACCTTACGCACCGCTTACGCAGCAGACCCAGGTTCGTGCGTCTAGTGCACCGACAAGCGAACCGACATGGCCACGAACCCGACGATCCCGTTCTTCCTCGGCGCCGCCTGCGCGGTGCTGCCGCTGCTGCCGGCCCAGACGCCGCACCAGTGGATCGTGCCGAACCGCGCCGTGCTGGCGCCGGCCGGCACGCTGCCCGTGCGCGTTGCCGCGGCCGCCGCGCACGTGCGCATCCTCGACCGCGCCGCGACGACGACGCTCGAGTTCGAGCTGCACAACCCCGGCGGTCGCGACCAGGAAGCCGTGCTGCTGCTGCCGATCCCCGACGGTGCCGCGGTGTCCGCGTTCACGTTCCTCGGCGGCGGCGCCGAGCCGAGCGCGCGCATCCTGCCGCGCGACGAGGCGCGCAGACTCTACGACGAGATCACGGCGAAGCTGCGCGACCCGGCGCTGCTCGAGTTCGCGGGCTGGAATTGCCTGCGCAGCAGCGTGTTCCCGGTGCCCGCGGGCGGCCGGCAGAAGGTGCGCCTCGCCTACGACCACGTGCTCGAGGCCGACGGCGAACGCATCGACTACGTGCTGCCGCGCAGCGAGATGCTGGCCGTCGACGCGCCGTGGACGATCACCGTCGACCTCGAGGCGCGCGCA
This sequence comes from Planctomycetota bacterium, assembly GCA_016873195.1. Lineage (GTDB taxonomy): Bacteria > Planctomycetota > UBA1135 > UBA1135 > UBA2386 > VGXW01. The sequence goes on from VGXW01000329.1 coordinate 2,312, forward strand.
CCGATCGGCGTCTGCCACTCGCCGAGCCACGAGCTCACGGCCGTGCGCACCGGCGAGAGGTCGCGGCGGCTCGAGGTGACCGAAAGGAGCCGGCGCGATCCGGGTGCGTTCCGCCTCTGCTACACGACGCTGGCCGACCCGGCGCGGCCGACCGCGGCGCTGTTCGCCTACCCCGACCCGACGGTCGGCGGCGGCTTCTTCCTGCTGCTCGTGGGCGCGCCGCCGGCCGAACGCGGTGCTTCGCTGCGCCGCGAGGTCACGCTCGTGATCGACCGCTCGGGCAGCATGGCGGGCAAGAAGCTCGAGCAGGCGAAGGCCGCGGCGCTGCAGGTGCTCGAGGGGCTCGCCGACGGTGAAGGCATCCAGCTGATCGACTACGGCAACGACGTGAACCGCGCGTTCGAGCGGCCGGTCGCCAAGGACCCGCTCTCGCTCGCGGCGGCGCGGCGGTACCTCGCGGGCATCCGCCCGCACGGCGGCACCAACGTCCACGACGCGCTGCTCGAGGCGCTTCGCGCGCCGGCGCTGCCGGGCGCCCTGCCGTTGGTGCTGTTCCTGACCGACGGCCTGCCGACCGTCGGCCCGACCAGCGAACGCGACCTCGAGGCGATGGTCGCCGCGGGCAATGCGCACGCGCGGCGCATCTTCTGCTTCGGCGTCGGCCACGACGTCAACGTGCCGCTGCTCGACGCGCTGGCGGAGCAGACGCGCGCGGCGACCACCTACGTGCTGCCCGACGAGGACGTCGAGGTCAAGGTCGCGCGCACCTTTGCGCGGCTCGGCCACCCGGTGCTCGCGGAGCCCGGGCTCGGCACGGTGGCGCAGCCCGGCGAGGGTGGGCGGCTGCGCGAAGTGCTGCCGCGGAAGCTGCCGGACCTGTTCGCGGGCGACCAGCTGGTAGTGCTCGGCCAGTACCGCGGCGAAGAACCGCTGCAGTTCGTGCTGAACGGCCGCACGCCGTCCGGGGCCCGCAGCTTCGAGTTCACGCTGTCCGTCGCCCGCGCGTCGACCGCGCACGGCTTCGTGCCGCGGCTGTGGGCGAGCCGGCAGATCGGATTCCTGGTCGACGAACTGCGCCAGCAGGGCGGCGACCTCGGCGCGCTCGGCCGCGGCCCCGATCCGTTCGCCAACCCGCGCCTGCGCGAGCTGCGCGACGAGATCCTGCGCCTGTCGACGCGCTACGGCGTGCTCGGCGAGTACACGGCGTTCCTGGCCACCGAGGGCAGCCGGCTCGACGACTGGAAGGCGCTGACGATGGCGTGCCAGAGCGCGCTCGATGGCCGCGCGATCGCGGTGCGCAGCGGCGCGGCCGCGGTCAATCAGGGCTGGAACATCGCCGCCCAGAAACTGCAGAGCTCCGCCAACGCCCGCAACTACTACGTCGACCACGAACTCAAGGTCGTCGAGACGACCGCCGTCCAGCAGGTCTGCGACCGCGCGTTCTTCCGCCGCGGCGACCGCTGGATCGACGGCAACAGCGTGCTGCGGCAGCAGCTCGAGCCCGACGAACGCATCGAACTCGGCAGCGAGCGCTTCTTCGCGCTGCTGCGCCGGCTCGAGGGCGAGCGCCGCAGCGGCGTGCTGTCGCTGCAGGGCGAGATCCTGCTCGAAGTCGACGGCAAGAACGTGCTGATCCAGAACCCGAATCCGAATCCGAACCCCATCCCGAACCCGATTCCGAACCAGAGCAAGTAGGAGACGACCATGAAGTGCTTCCCGTTCCTGTTCCTGGGCCTCGCCGCGGCCGCCGCGGCGCAGAACCCGCCGCCCGCGATCGCGCCCGCCGCGCCCGCCGGCGCGCGCCCGATCGACCTCGCCATCTGCCTCGACGTCAGCGGCAGCATGGAGGGGCTGATCAACGCCGCGCGCCAGAACCTCTGGGCCGTCGTCAACGACCTGGCGCGGCTGCAGCCGGCGCCGACGCTGCGCGTGGCGCTGCTGACCTACGGCTGCACGGCCTACGATCCGGCGACCGGCTGGGTGCGCGTCGACACCGACTTCACGACCGACCTCGACCTCGTGTCGCAGAAGCTGTTCGCGCTGACCACCAACGGCGGCGACGAGTACGTCGCGCGCGTCGTGCAGAAGGCGCTCGAGCTGCCGTGGACGGCCGACCCGAAGGCGCTGAAGCTGCTGTTCGTCGCCGGCAACGAACCGGCGACGCAGGATCCCGTGGTCAGCGCGGCCGAGCAGAGCAAGGCCGCGATCGCGCGCGGCATCGTCGTCAACACGATCTTCTGCGGCGACCCGGCGCACCACGATGCGGCCGCCTGGCGCGACATCGCGAAACTCGCCGACGGCCAGTTCGCCGCGATCCAGCAGGACGTCGCGGTCGTCGTCGCGACGCCGTTCGACAAGCAGCTCGCCGAGCTCAGCGTGGCGATGAACGTCACCTACGTGCCCTACGGCGCAGAGCGTGCGGTGTGGGCGGAGAACCAGGGGGCGCAGGACAGCAACGCGGCGAAGCTCAACGTCGTCGCGGCGGCGCAGCGCTGCCAGACGAAGGCGAGCGCGTTCTACGTCAACGCGCACTGGGACCTCGTCGACGCCTGCGACGATCCGAAGTTCGACCTCGCGGCGCTGAAGAAGGAAGACCTGCCGGAGGCGCTGCGCGCGCTGACGGTCGAGCAGCTGCGCGCGCACGTCGCCCAGCAGAAGCAGAAGCGGACCTTGCTGCGCACGCAGGTCGAGGAA
>VGXW01000330.1 GCA_016873195.1 Planctomycetota bacterium
GGGGGCGCGAAACCCCCGAAGGGCCAGGAGCTCGAGGACCACTACTTCGGCTCGATCGCGCCGCGCGTGCTCGCGTACATGCAGGAGGTCGAGATCGAACTGTGGCGCCTGGGCGTGCCGGTCAAGACGCGGCACAACGAAGTCGCGCCGAGCCAGTACGAACTGGCGCCGATCTTCGAGCGCACCACGGTCGCCGTCGACCACAACATGCTCACCATGGAGGTGCTCAAGCAGGTCGCGCAGAAGCACGGGTTCCAGTGCCTGCTGCACGAGAAGCCCTACGCCGGCATCAACGGCTCGGGCAAGCACAACAACTGGTCGATGGCAACCGACACCGGCGAGAACCTGCTCGAGCCCGGCCGGTCGCCGGCCGAGAACATGCGGTTCGTCGTGGTGCTGGCGGCCATCGTGCGCGCGGTCGACAGCTACGCCGACCTGCTGCGCGTCACGATCGCGCACGCCGGCAACGACCATCGGCTCGGCGCGAACGAGGCGCCGCCGGCGATCCTGTCGATCTACCTCGGCGAGCAGCTGACCGAGGTCGTCGACGCGCTGATCGCGGGCACCGGCAGGAACAGCACGAAGAAGAAGGACACGATGCGGCTCGGCGTCGGCGTGCTGCCGCCGCTGCCGCGCGACGCGACCGACCGCAACCGCACGTCGCCGTTCGCGTTCACGGGCAACAAGTTCGAGTTCCGCGCCGTCGGCTCGAGCCAGGCCTGCGCCAAACCGAACGCGGTGCTGAACACCATCGTCGCCGACTCGCTGGCCTACGTCGCCGGCGAGGTCGAGCGGCTGCTGCCGCACAAGGGGCTCGAGGCCGCGGTCAACGAGGTCGTCGTCGACCTGTTCAAGAAGCACCAGCGCATCCTGTTCAACGGCAACGGCTACTCGGCCGAATGGCACGCGGAGGCCGCCCGCCGCGGCCTGCCGAACTTCCGCAACGCGGTCGACGCGATCGGCCACTTCGCGGCGCCGAAGAACGTCGCGCTGTTCGAGCGCTTCGGCGTGCTGTCGGCCGTGGAGGCCGAGTCGCGCATGAACATCATGTACGAGGCCTACAGCAAGGCGATCGCGATCGAGGGGCAGAGCGCCCTGTCGATCGCCCGCACGATCCTGCTGCCGGCCGCGCAGCGGTCGCAGTTCGCCGTCGCGCAGAGCCTCGGCGCGGCGAAGTCCGTCGGCCTCGACGTGGCCGTGCAGGAACGGCGCCTGCGCGACATGACGGCGCGCATCGAGGCGTTCGTGCTCGCGATCGACGAGCTCACCGCCGTGTTCGAGCACGCCGAGCAGCACGCGGGCCCGCCGCACGAGCACGCGGTGATCTACCGCGACCGGGTCGTGCCGGCGATGCAGAAGCTGCGCGAGATCGCCGACGGCCTCGAGACGATGGTCGACGACGCAGGCTGGCCGCTGCCGAAGTACCGCGAGATGCTGTTCCTGCAGTGACGCGGCTGCGGCGGCCAGAGCCGCTCACGCCCGCTGCAGCTGCAGCAGCGGCATCACGATCGCGACGACGATGCCGGCGACGACGACCGCCAGCAGCACGATGATCACCGGTTCGATCACCGACGTCAGCTTCTGCGTCGCGAGGTCGACCTCCTCGTCGTAGGTCCCGGCGATGCGCTCGAGCATCTCCTCGAGGTTGCCGGCCTGTTCGCCGACCCCGACCATGTAGGAGATCGTCGGCGGGAACGCGCCCGACAGCTTCATCGGCGTCGCGATGTCGGTGCCCTCGACGACGCGGTCGTGCACGCCCTGCAGCGCGTTCTGCAGCACCTTGTTGTCGACGACGTTCTTGGTCGCCGCGATCGCCTGCAGCGCGGGCACGCCCGACCGCAGCAGCGTGGCGAGGGTGGTCGAGAAGCGGGCCATCGCCTGCTTCTTCATCAGGTCGCCGAACACCGGCAGGCGCAGCTTGAAGCGGTCCCAGACGAGGCCGCCCTTGTCGCTGTTGACGAACAGCTGGAAGCCGATCGACAGCAACAAGAGGCCGATCAGCACCAGCAGCCAGTAGTCGACCAGGAAGTTCGAGACGCTGATCAGCACGTGCGTCGGCAGCGGCAGGTCCTGGCCGCGGCCCTTGAGCAGCTGCGTCACGCGCGGCACGACGAACGTCATCAGCACGGCGACGACGATCACGCCGACGCAGGCCATGATCGACGGGTAGATCAGCGCGGCGCCGACCTTGTTCTTGAGCCGCGTCTGCGCCTGCAGGAAGCCCGCGACGCGCACCAGCACCTTGTCGAGCGAGCCCGAGGACTCGCCGGCCTTCACCATGTTGGAGTAGAGATCGGTGAAGTAGGCCGGGTGCTGCAGCACGGCGTCGCCGAACGGCATGCCCTGCGTGACCTTCTCGCGGATCTCGCGGAAGGCGCTCTCGATCCGCTTGTCGGGCGCCTGCTCGATGATCATGCGCAGCGCCTCGGCCAGCGGGATGCCGGCCTGCAGCAGCGAGGCCATCTGCCGCGTGACCGCCGCGACCTGTTCGGTGCGCAGCTTGTTGGGGGTCTCGACGCCGGTGACGCCGCGGATGCGGATCGGGCCGCGGCGGCGGGCCTTCGCCTCGCGGATGTCGGTGACGAACAGGCGCTCCTTCTTGAGCTTCAGCCGGGCGTCGCGGGTCGTGTCGGCATCGATGATGCCCCTCTTGACCTTGTTCTCGGCGTCGATCGCCTTGTATTCGAAGATCGGCACGGCCCGTGCGGGGGTCGGGGGTGGGGGTGGGTCAGACGACGTCGAGCTGCGTGACGCGCAGCACTTCGTCGGGCGTCGTCTGGCCCTGCAGCAGCTTCTGCACGCCGTCCATGCGCAGGGTCCGGAGGCCGCGCTCGAGCGCGCCGCGTTTGATCTGGCTCGCGGTGGCCTTGTTGACGATCTGCTCCTGGATGTGCGAGTCGATCGGCATCACCTCGTAGATCGCGGTGCGGCCCGCGTAGCCGGAGCGGAAGCACTCGTCGCAGCCGCGGCCGAGCATGATCCTGCCGCCCGGGAACTGGTCGGGCGACAGCTTCAGGTCCTCGAGGAAGTAGCGCATCTTCTGGTCCGGCTCGACGGGTTCCCGGCAGTTCGGGCAGACCGTGCGCAGCAGGCGCTGCGCGATCACCAGCAGCAGCGAGGAGGAGACCAGGTAGGGTTCGACGCCGATGTCGATCAGGCGCGTGACCGTCGACGCGGAGTCGTTCGTGTGCACCGTCGAGAACACCAGGTGGCCGGTCAGCGCGGCGCGGATCGCGATGTCGGCGGTCTCGTTGTCGCGCACCTCGCCGACCATCATCACGTCGGGGTCCTGGCGCAGGAACGAGCGCAGGCCCGCGGCGAAGGTCAGCCCCTTCTTGACGTTGACCTGCACCTGGCTGACGCCCTCGAGGTTGTATTCGACCGGGTCCTCGATCGTCAGGATGTTGAGTTCCGGCGCGTTGATCGCGTCGAGGCAGGCGTAGAGCGTCGTCGTCTTGCCCGAGCCGGTCGGGCCGGTCAGGAAGATGATGCCGTGGCTGTAGTTGATGTAGCGCTCGATCGTGCGCTGGTTGTCCGGCGACAGGCCGATCTGGCCCAGCGTGTAGATCTTCGTCGTCTTGTCGAGGATGCGGAACACCACGCGTTCGCCGCCCGCGACCGGGATCGTGCTGATGCGCACGTCGACGTCGCCGTCGCCGATGCGGATCGACGCGCGGCCGTCCTGCGGCAGGCGGCGCTCGGCGATGTCCATCTTCCCCATCACCTTGACGCGCGAGATGATCGCCTCCTGCGCGCGGCGCGGGATCGACTCCATGTCGTAGAGCACGCCGTCGATGCGCATGCGCACCTGCAGGTGGTCGGAGTAGGGCTGCAGGTGGATGTCCGAGGCGCGCAGCTTCAGCGCCTGGAACAGCAGCATGTTGACCAGCTTGATGACCGGCGCCTTGTTCGCATCCAGCAGGTCCTCCGACTCCTGGATGTTCTCGGCGATGCTGACGATGTCGGTGTCCTTGACGTCCTGCAGCGCCTCGTCGACGCCGTCGGCCTTGTGCCGGTAGGCGCGGTTGATCAGGTTCGCGATCTCGCTGCGCGTGCCGAGCACGGCCTCGACCTCGCGGCCGAGCATGGTCGCGAGGTCGTCCATCGGCTGCACGTCGAGCGGGCGGTGCGTCGCGATCCGCAGCACGTTGCCCCGGTCGCCGATCGCGACGAGGCCGTGCGTGCGCGCGAACTGCACGGGCACCTGCTGCACGAAACCGGCCGGCACGCTGACGCCCTCCAGGCTGGGCCGGAACTCGAGGCCGAGGAAGTCGGCGAAGAACTGCAGGCACTTCGCCTCCGGCAGCAGGTTCCTGCCGACCAGCACCTGGTCGAGCTGCTGGCCGGTCTCGCGCTCGGTCTGCAGCGCGGCGTCGATCTGGGCCCGGTCCAGGCCGGCCTTGCGCAGCAGACCCTCGCGGATGCGGTCCTGGAAGCGCGTCGTCGGCAGCGGCTGCGTCGTCATCGCTGGTTCGCTCCGGGCAGCTGCGGGCCGGCCGGCAGCTGCGTCGCCGGCCTGACGTCGAGGCCGCGCGAGCGCTGGTAGAACGGCATGTCGTAGCCGCCCTGCGCGTCGAGGTCCTCGACCGTGGCCCCGGTGTCCTCGAGCGTGCGCGCCTGCGCGGCGGCCGCGCCGCTCCACCTGCGGTCGATGATGCGCAGGCGGCGCTCGCCGATGTAGTTCTCCGCCTCGAGCTTCTTCTTCAGGCTCAGGTGGTAGAGGTCCTGGAAGTCGTCCTCGTCGAGGATGCTCGGCGTGACGAAGAAGTAGAGGTTCGTCTTGTTCGAGGTCGCTTCGCTCTTGCGGAAGAAGAAGCCGAGCAGCGGGATGTCCTTCAGCAGCGGCACGCCGCCGTCGGTGTAGGACTCCGAGTCCTCGATCACGCCGCCGAGCACCATCGTCGCGTTGCTCGGCATCGTGACCTGGGTCTTGATCTGGCGCCGCAGCACGACGCCGCCGCCGGTCGCCGAGTTCGGGTCGAACG
>VGXW01000331.1 GCA_016873195.1 Planctomycetota bacterium
CCCCGCGCAGTTCGGCGAACGGCCGGCTCCGGCCGCAGCCGCGCTGGTCGAACAGCACGATGCGCCAGACCTTCGGGTCGAAGTAGCGGCGGTAGACGGGATCGATGCCGCCGCCCGGCCCGCCGTGCAGGAACACGAGCGGCTTGCCCTTCGGGTTGCCGCACTCCTCGAAGTGGATCGTGTGCAGGTCGGAGACCTCGAGCTTGCCCTCGCGGTACGGCTCGATCTCCGGGAACAGGTCGACGAGAAGCTTCTTGGTGACGACGGTGGTGCGCTTCATCGGCGCACTGTAGCGGACCGGGCCGCCGCCCGGGCCGGCGAACTCAGGTCGAGGGGCGCCGCCGCCGCCACAGTGCCCGCAGCTCCGGTGAACGCAGCAGCCAGTGTGCGACCACGTAGAGCGCGACCCCGGCGGCGATCGGCACGCACACGTTGCCGAGCGCACGCTGCCCGAGTCCTGCCTCGGGCGGGAACAGCCGCAGGAACGGCAGTACGAGGCACATCGCCGCGGTCGCGAGGAGCGAACGCAGCCACGCGGCGGCCTGGCCCGCGCCGGGCGGCGCATGGCGGCGGAACCGCCGCGCCAGCAAGGCCGCGTTCGCGAGCGAGGACAGGCTGCTGGCGAGCGCGAGCCCCGCGGTGCCGAGGTCCGTGGTCAGCAGCAGCACGACGTTCAGCGCCGCGTTGGCCACGACCAGCCAGGCCGCGAGCCGCGCCGGCGTGCCCGCGTCGCCGACCGCGTAGAAGGCGCGCGCGTAGAGCTGTGCCAGGCCGATGAACGGCAGGCCCGCGACGAGGCACGAGCTGGTCAGCACGGTCGGCCACACGTCGGCCTCCACGAACTCGCCGCCCTGGAACAGCACGCGCACGACGTCGTCGCCGAGCACGATCAGCCCGCACGACGCGGGCAGCGTCACGAGGATCGTCGCGGCCGCGGCGAGGTCCAGCGTGCGCCGCAGCTGCGCGCGCCCGGCGTCGCCCGCCTCGTGCGCGAGCTTCGGGAACACCGCGACCGCGACCGACATCGCCGTCAGCGCGTGCGGGAACAGCAGCAGGCGGTTGGCGAGGTAGACGTAGGTGACCGCGCCCGGCGCGACGAGGTAGTAGGCCATCAGCTGGTCGAGCAGGCTGCTGACCTGGTTCAGCGACATGCCGAGCACCATCGGGCCCATCGTCAAGAACACCGCGAACGCGGCGGTGCCGCGCACCGGCAGCCGGAAGCGCGGCCGCAGCAGCTCGCCGCGGCGCCACAGCGGCACGGTGACGAGCAGCAGCTGCAGGAAGCCGCCGACCGACAGGACCCAGGCCGCGAACGTCGCGATCTCGGTGTCGACCGTGAAGCCGAGCGGTTTGGCGACCAGCAGCGCCACGATCCAGAACAGGTTCAGCACGATCGGCACCGCGGCCGGCAAGGCGAACATGCCGAGCGTGTTCATCGCGCCCGAGAACACCGCCGTGAGGCAGACCGGCAGCGCGTAGACGAACAGGATCGCGTTGAGCGCCAGCAGGAGCCGCATCGCCGGCACGCCGCCGCGTTCCGGCGCCGGCAGCCACTCGGCCGGCACCACGAGGCTCGCGACCGCGACGCACAGGCACAGCGGTGCCAGGATCGCCGTCACGGCGCCGGCGACTTCGGCAAGCAGCGTACGCGCCGCGGCGGGGCCTTCGCGTCTGCGGGCCGCCGCATATGCGGGAACCAGCGCCGCCGACAGGGCCCCTTCGCCGAGCAGGCGCCGCATCAGGTTCGGAAACGTCCATGCCAGCAGGAACGTGCCCTGCACCCAGCCAGCACCCAGCGTCTGCGCCATCAGCCGGTCGCGGAACAGCCCCAGGATGCGCGACAGCAGCGTGAAGAACGAGATCGACCCCGCGGCGCGGAAGAGGCTCATGGGACGGGCGGTGGGGGCGGCTCGGAGCGGAACATGCGGAACTGGGGCTGGACGGAAGGCCCGGATGCGGAACAATGCACGCGCCCTGCCTCCCCGCAAGTTACCCTTCCACATCCCATGCGTTCCCTCGCTGCCCTGTTCGGCGGCCTGGTGCTCGGCAGCTCGCTGCTCGCCCAGGACCAACCGCCGGGTTACCTCTACCTGATCAAGAACCCGACCCCTGCGCAGCACCTGCTGCTGCAGCAGCACTTCGACGTGCTCGGCAACTGCTGTGGCAACTCGCAGGCCGGCCACGGGCCGATCGAGGTCGTCGTGACTCCGGAGGAGGTCGCGCCGCTGCTCGCGATCGCGCCGACGGCCGTGCTCGTGCGCGTCGGCAAGCCCTACCATCAGACCGAACTCGAACAGGCGATCGCGGGCGGCAACGACGCGCCGGACCCCGGCTACTACACGGTCGCCGAGATCGAGGCCGCGATCGACGCGCAGGTGGCGGCCTACCCGGCGCTGGCGCGCAAGGTCAACCTCAGCACGCTGCCCGGCGGTGTGCTGACGCACGAGGGGCGGCCGATCTTCGCGCTGAAGGTCAGCGACAACGTCGCGAGCGACGAGGACGAGCCGGCGATGCTGATCATCGGCCAGCACCACGCGCGCGAGCTGATCACCCCGGTCCTCGTGATCGGCGCGATGCAGCGCATGCTGGCGGCCTACGGCAGCAATCCGACGCTCTCGTCGATCGTCGACGGTTACGAACTCTACTTCGTGCCGATGGTCAACCCGGACGGCGTGAACCACGTCTGGACGGTCTACGACATGTGGCGCAAGAACCGCCGCAACAACGGCACGAGCTACGGCGTCGACCTGAACCGCAACTACCCGTTCCTGTGGCGACTCTGCGGCGCGTCGACGACGCCGAGCTCGGACACCTACAGCGGCCCGTCGGCCGGCAGCGAGCCCGAGACGCAGATCATGCGCAACCTGGTCGCGCGGCTGCGCCCCGAGGTCTATCTCGACTTCCACAGCTCTGGCCAGGAGGTGCTGCGCACCTACGCGCCGTGCGCGACGACGCATGCGACGATCGACGCATTCCTCGAGCGCTACGTCGACGACCTGCGCGCGCCGATGACCTACAACAAGCGCGACCCATCGGCGTCGGGCGAGGCGCCCGAGGACCACTGGTCGTCGGGCGGCACGATGTCGTTCCTGGTCGAGACCGGCACTTCGTTCCAGCCGGCCTACACGGTGGCCCTCGCCGAGGAAGTGCGCGTCTGGCCCGGCATCCAGCGCGTGCTGACCAACTGGCGTCCGGCGCGCCGCGGCCACGTGCGCTCGAGCCTCGGCGAAGCGCCGCTCGAGGCGACGATCACCTACACGCCGAATCTGTTCAGCCACAACGAGGTCACCAAGAGCCGCGCCCGCGACGGCCGTTACGGCCTCTGGCTGCCGCTCGGCAGCTGGAACGTCACGTTCGCGGCAGCCGGCCACGTGAGCCGCACGTTCCCGGTCACCGTGACGAGCTACGACACGCCGGTGAACCTCGAGGTCTTCCTCGAGCCGACGGGCACGGCGGCGACGCTCGTGAAGGCCGGCGCCGGCAACATCGGCACCAACGTGACCTTCACCTACACGAGCCCGAACAGTGCCGGCGCGATGGCGTTCTTCGGCTGGTCGATGGGCACCTCGCCGGGCCTCTCGCTCGGCGGCGGGCGCGTGCTGCCGCTCAACGGCGACTTCCTGTTCGACGCCGCCTGGTACGGCAACCCAGTGCTGGCACCGACCTGGGTGCCGCTGAACGGCGCGAGCCAGGCGCAGTCGGTGCTGGCCATCCCGAACGCGCCGTGGGTCGTGGGCTTCACGAGCTACGTCGCGGGCATCACGTGGGATCCGGCCTGGCACTTCGGCATCAAGACCTGGAGCCCGCCGGTCGCGGTCACGCCGATCCCGTGACGCGGCGGGTCTTCGTCGGCGACATCCAGGGTTGCCGCGACGCACTCGAGCGGCTGCTCGCGGCGGCCGGGTTCACGCCCGGCCGCGACCGGGTGCTGCCGGTCGGTGACATGGTCAACAAGGGCCCCGACTCGCCGGGGGTAGTGGACCTGCTGATGCAACTCGGCGCCGAGCCCGTGCTCGGCAACCACGACCTGCACTGGCTCGGCAAGGGCCGCGGCGAGAAGCGGCACCGGGCGTGGCTCGAGGCGCAGCCGTTCGTGCGCGTGCTCGAGGACGTGATCGTCGTGCACGCCGGCCTGCACCCGCAGTGGGACGAAGCGCACCTGGCCGGGTTGTCGGCGAGCGAACGCGACTACGCGGTCAACGTGCGCTACTGCGACGCCGACGGCAACCGGCCGGACGACGACTGGCCGCCGCCGGGGCCGCCGTATCGGCCGTGGGACGACTTCTATTCGGGCAAGCAGCGCGTGGTGTTCGGCCACTGGGCGCGCCGCGGTCTGGTGGTGCGGCCGCAGTGCGTCGGGCTCGACACCGGCTGCGTCTACGGCGGCAGGCTCTCGGCGTGGATCGCCGAGGAGGACCGCATCGTGCAGGTGGAGGGTTGGTCGGGGCGGCGGTAGGCGCGGGCGGGAGCGGGGGCGGGGGCGCTGGTCAGCCCAGGTGCCGCTGCACTTCCTCGCGCACGATCGGGATCAGCAGGTCGGCGAGCCTCCGGTTCGCGTAGCACGCGAAGGCGACGTTCGTCGTCGTGTCGAACGGCGCGTCGAGCGGCGCGCCGAACGGGTCGCACACCACGCAGCCGGCCTCCTGCGCGACGAGCCACGTGACGAGGTCGTAGGGCCGGCACGCGAGCGAGGAGTGCACGCCGAGCTTCCGGTGCACGAGCGGGCGCACGTCGAGCACGAAGCGGTCGCGGCCCAGCACCACCTCCGCGAGCTGGCCGCCCGAACTGATGTACTGGTCGGCGTAGACCTCGGCCTTCTCGGGGTTCCAGCCGCCGAGCGCGCGCGCGAGGATCGCCTCCTCGAGCCGCGCGATCAGTTCCTTGCCGCCCTGGAAGAAGTTGCTGACCGTCGCGAACCCGTGCCGCAGCGTCGCGAGCTGGCTCGGCACGAGCGCGAGCGGCCGCCCC
>VGXW01000332.1 GCA_016873195.1 Planctomycetota bacterium
GCCATCTCGAGGTCCGTCGCGAACAGCACCAGGCGCTCGCCGTCGGCGCGCACGAGGATGTTCTGCAGGATCTGCTTCGGGGACTTCGGCGGGACGACCGACGAGACCACGTTGACGGCTTCGAGCAGGGCTGTCCGGTCACAGAGGATCTTCATCGCGGTGCAGCAGCTGGAGACGCGGTTGCGTGCCGGACGGAGTGACTGAGAGCAGAGGGAATTCTCTCTCTCACCGACATCGTCCGTTCTGTCACGAGTGTGGAGAGAGTAGCGGCTGTCGGGCCGCGGGGCGACGCAGAAAGCGGGCTCGGCGCCGGCCCATCGCTTCTGGAAAAGCTGCGCAGAACGTTCCGCGAAACGTCGACAAGTTCACCGGTGGAGATGCCGCGGCGGCCGCGGTGGTCGAGTCCGAGCAGAACCGTGCAGGGGATTCGGCAGGTGTTCCCGGATCCGTCCCACGCTTGTGCACCGATCTCGCGACGTCGCCCTCCACACGATGTGGCGCCCACCGCAGGTCGAGCGACGTAGCCGTCAAGAGAAGCAGGCGACGCACAGGCAGCCGGTCGGCACAGAGACGGCTCGGGCCAGCGACGCAGGACGCCGGGAATCGCTCGCCGTGGTCGCCGCGCCGCGGCGGGAGAGTCACGCGCGGAAACTGCGCGTCAGCAGGCGGTTGCCGAGCCCCTCGAGCTGTTCCCGGAACATCCGGTCCTTCTGCAGCCGGTCGCGGATCTTGGTCACCGCGTAGAGCACGGTCGTGTGGTCGCGGTTGCCGAAGATGCGGCCGACGTCCTCGAGCGAACTCTCGGTGTGTTCGCGCAGCAGGTACATCGCGACCTGCCGCGGCAGGCTCACGGTCTGCGTGCGGCTCTTGCCGGTCAACTCGCGCGCCGAGATCGCGAACTCGGTCGTCACGAGGGTCATCACGTCGTCGACCGACACCTGGCTGTGGCGGACCGGCACGCCGCGCAGGCAACTCTCCGCCAGTTCCCGCGTGATCGGCTGCTCGGTGATCGCCGCGATGCCGACGACCTTGATGACCGCGCCCTCGAGCTCGCGGATGTTCGAGGTCACGCGCTCGGCGATCAGCAGCACCACCTCCTCCGGCAGGTCGACGCCGCGGCCCCTGGCCTTGCGGCGCACGATCGCCGCGCGCGTCTCGAGGCACGGCGCCTCGACCTCGGCGACGAGACCCCACTTGAAGCGCGAGACGAGGCGCTCCTCGATCGTCGGGATCTCGATCGGCGAACGATCCGAGGAGAGCACGATCTGCTTCTGCGCGTCGTAGAGCGCGTTGAAGGTGTGGAAGAACTCGTCCTGCGTCTTCTCCTTGCTCGCGAGGAACTGCACGTCGTCGATGACGAGCAGGTCCGCGTTGCGGTGGAAGTCGCGGAACGCCTCGATCTGCTGGCCCTGGATCGCCCGGATGTAGGCGTTCGTGAAGTCCTCGCAGCTCATGTAGAGCACGCGGGCGTCGGAGTCGCGTTTCAGCACCGTGTGGCAGATCGCCTGCAGCAGGTGCGACTTGCCCAGGCCCACGTTGCCGTGCACGAACAGCGGGTTGTAGGCGCAGCCCGGGTTCTCGCCGATCGCGAGCGCGGAGGCGTGCGCGAGGCGGTTGCACGAACCGACCACGAACCGGTCGAACGTGTAGTTCGGGTTCAGCTGGCCCCCGCCGCGGCGGGCCGCCGTCGGCTGCGGTGGTGCGGCCGGGGTGGCCTGAGGGGCCTGGGCCGCCGGAGCGACGAGGTTGGCCATGCGCCGCTGGATGGGGTCGAGCACGGCGTCGAGCCCGGCCGACATCGGGTTCGCTTCGATGAGCCGCAGACCGTCCCAACCATCCTCCTCGCGGTGGGTCAGCAGGATCCGGCGGCGCGGCTCGCCGAGTGCCTGCACGGCCTCGTGCAGCACGGGGAGGTAGTTCTTCTGCAGCCAGTCGCGCACGAACTGGCTCGTGACGGAGAGTTCGATGTCGTGGTCGTCCGCGCGCGCGACGTCGAGCGAGCGGAACCAGGTCTCGAGCTGCTCGCGGCGAACGCGGGCGTTGAGCTGTAGCAGCAGCGATCGCAACAGATCGCGTTCGGCCAAGGGTGGCTTCGAGTCCGGGACGATGGCATCGACCATGGTCTGGATGGGTGAGCTGGGGTGGTGGTGGACTGCCAGCGAGTACGGACCCGTGGCGGCAAACGAGCCGACAGGAGCATCCCCGGTGTCAGCACCGAGCTTGCTCGGGGAGCCGAGAACCCCAGGGCTGCAGGGTTCCGGCAACGGTCTGCGGAACGAGCGGAAGGCTGTCTCTCCCCACGCGCGGACGGCGCTCGTCCAGGAACTGCTCGTGGACGCAACTCCGCTCGGCTTGGAGACTTCTGCGCCGTGCCTCGGCTAGGCATCCGCTGCACGGCTCCTCGACTGACGGCTGGTCTACTTACCGGGCGGCCTCGGTTCTGCAAGAGCGCACGAACAACTTTCGCGAACGACACGAGCCGATCTCCACATCGCGTCGGCACGTTGTTCACGTTCGCCCACAGCGAGCAACGACTTGGGGCGAGTGGTGCCGATGCGAAACGCTTCGCCTCGCGATCAGATTTTTTTCATCCGCACCCGCACGATCTCGCCGGCGGTCTCGCCTGCCCTCGCGATCTCGTCGAGTCGCTCACGCCAGCCGAAGCTGAACCGCACGCAGGCGCGCGCCTGCTCCTCGTCGAGTCCGATCTCGCGCAGCACGCGAGGCGGCCTGGGCGCACCCGAGGAGCACGCAGCCCCGTGCGAGGCGTGGATGCCGGCGAGGTCGAGCGCAGGCAACAGGCTGCGGCCGTCGCGATGCAGGAAGCGCACCATGGCGGTGTTCGGCAGGCTCGCTTGCAGGGGCGTCAGCACCTCGTGCTCGACCTGGCTCCGGCCGAGCCCCGCGAGGAAGGCATCACGCAGGCCGAGCATCGCCGCCGCGCGCCGTTCCTGCTCGGCGACGGCCCGCTCGATCGCGAGCGCGTTGGCCGCGGCCAGCGCCGGGCTCTGCGTGCCCGGGCGCAGGCCGTGCTCCTGGGCGCCGCCGCGCAGCAGCGGACGCAGGCGCGCGGCGAGGTCGCGCACGACGAGGACTCCGTGACCGCGCAGGCCGCCGCACTTGTGCGGCGACAGGGCGAACGCGTCGGCCAGGCGCACGACTTCCTCGAGCGGCACGCGACCGAGCGTCTGCGCGGCATCGACGAAGAGCGGCACGCCGGCCGAGCGCGCCAGCGCGGCGGCGGCGGCAACCGGTTGCACGGTGCCGAGTTCGCTCTGCGCGTGCACGAGGCAGAGCAGGCCGGGGGCGCGGGCGGGTGGCACCAGGCGCACCACGCCGGGCGGCTCGACCGGCAGCCACTCGACGCCGCGCACCAGGGCCGGCTCGAGCACGGCGGGATGCTCCAGTGGGCCGAGCAGCACGGGCAGGTTCTGGTTGCCGAGGCCGAGCACCGCCAGGTTGGCAGCCTCGGTCCCGCCGCTCGTGAACAACACGTCGCCTCCGTCCACGGCGAGCGCTGCGGCGATCCTTCTGCGGGCCTCCTCGAGCACCGCGCGCGCGCGCCGGCCCGGGGCGTGGGCGCTGGCCGGGTTCGCGGGGCAGGCGCGCTCGGTGGCGGCGAACAACTCGATCACGTCGGGCTCGGCCGGCAGGCCCGCGTTCGCGTCGCAGAACAGGCTCGACGGGGGCTGGTCCGCGCCAGCCCTCACTGCAGCACGCGCTCGTAGATCTGCAGGTACTGGGCGACGATGCGTTCGGTCCCGAACCGTTCGACCGCGCGCGCCCGCGCCGCTGCGGCCTGCGCCTCGAACAGAGCCGGGTCCTCGAGCAGTTCGAGCGCGGCCCTGGCCATCGCCTCCGGATCGGCGAACGGCGTCAGCCGGCCGACCGGTCCGAGCACCTCGGCGACGCCGCCGACCGCCGTGCTGACGCAGGGCACGCCGCAGCTCATCGCCTCGAGCATCGACAGGCCGAAGCTCTCGGTCTCCGACGCCGACAGGAACAGGTCCGCCTGCGGCAGCAGCTCCTCGAGGTGGTCGACGACACCCAGATACTCGACGCAGTGCTGGCAGCCGAGGTCGCCGGCGACCGCCATCGCGTGTTCGCGGTCGGGGCCGTCGCCGACGAGCCACAGCCGCGCCGGGATCCGGCGCTGGATCGTCGCGAACGCGCGCACCACGTCGGCGATGCGCTTCACGGGCCGGAAGTTCGACACGTGCACGAGGATGCGTTCGCCGCCGTCGCGCTGATGCCAGCGCGGTTTACCGTTCGGCCGGAAACGATCGGTGTCGACGAAGTTGTGGACCACTTCGACGGGCTGCTTGACGCCGAACACGAGGTGCGTCTCGTCGGCGAGGTAGCGGCTCACCGCGGTGATCGCGTCGGACTGTTCGAGCGCAAAGCGCGTCGGCCGCAGGTAGGCGCGGTCGCTGCCGACGACGGTGATGTCGGTGCCGTGCAGCGTGGTGACGAACTTGAGGCAGCCGCCGCACATGCTGCGCGCCAGGAACGCGCTGACCGCGTGCGGGATCGCGTAGTGCACGTGGAACAGGTCGACCCTGGCCTCCTCGCGGACCTCGAGCATGCGCGTCGCGAGCGCGAGGTCGTAGGGCGGGAAGCGGAACAGCGGGTAGGCGGAGACGGCGACCTGGTGGAAGCGCAGGCCGGGCGTGCCGCGGCGCAGGCGGCTCGGGCGGTCGTAGCTGATCAGGTGGGCCTCGTGGCCGCGCGCGGCGAGCGCGTGGCCGATCTCGGTGGCGACCACGCCGCTGCCGCCGACGGTCGGGTAGCAGACGATGCCGATGCGCATGGCGCGGCAGCTTACCGCCGTGTGCTTTGCGGCGAGGGGGTGTCGTTGCCGCGCTGTCGGACGCGGCGGTCGGCGTGCGGCGGGTGCGGCGGCGTGCGTCGGTGTGCGTCAGC
>VGXW01000333.1 GCA_016873195.1 Planctomycetota bacterium
CATCGAGTTGCGCCTGCCGTGCACGCGGCGCGACCACCGCTGGCTCAAGGGCCAGGTCGAGGCGACCTTCCTCGACCAGGCGCCGGACGAGATGCTGCGGCGGCTCGTCGTTGCGAAACATCGCGCGTCGGGCGGCGACGGAGTCGACGTCGGGTTCCGGGCCGACGCGGTGGATGTCCCTGGCAAGGAACTGGCGGGGAGCTTGCGCGCGGCGCCGAGCTTCCGCTTCTTCTGGGACAACGACTTCACGCTGGATCGGCGCGACGACCTCACGACGATCGGGCTCGGCGAACGCGGCGCCGAGGAACTCCGGCTCGTGAAGGCGAGCGAAGGGCTCTACCACGGTGCGCTGCTGCAGGCGCTTCGCGAGCGCGGCGACAAGATCGAGGATGGGGTGCCGGACCAGGAACTCACGCGGCGGTTCGAGTCGTTCCGCGGGCGGGATTGCGTGCTGCCGCAGGGCCTGGCGGAGAAGCGCGCGGGTGCTCCGGGCAAGGACGGCGGCAAGTAGGCTCCCGGGAGGATCCTCGGAATCTCGCGGGCCGGCTCCGCTGCGACCCGGGGGCAGGATCCCGCGAACTTGCCCGTCCCGTGGGGAACTCGGGCAGACAGCCGTAGCCTGCGTCTCCCCCTGTTCTGCCCCCGAGGATCCCATGACCCAACCCCCCCTTCTTTCGCTCGGCCTCTTCGCCCTCCCGCTGCTCGCCCAGGGCCCCGGCGGCCCCGGCAACCCGCCGCCGGTCAACGCCCGCACCGTCACGAACTACGCCGTGTTCGCCACCGACGGCACCAATGCCAGCTTCCGGGGCCTGCCCGCCAACGCGCCGGTCGGCCCGGGCATCAACCTGAACGCCTTCGTCGGCGGCGGCCCGAACGTGCCGCCCGCGGCCGTGGCCCGCACCTCCGTGATGCCGGTGGCCACGATGCAGGGTGCCGGCCTGCGCATCGTGGAAACCGCACGCATCCACGGCACCGATCCGAACGCGAACTACGCTTGCGGCACGTCGCGCGATGCGCCGAACACCACGGCGCCGGTGCAGGGCAGCCACACGGTCGGCGTGCACTACGCGGTCCCCGCGAACGCCACCGGCACCGTGTCGATCAACTGGATGGGCCAGGCTTCGGGCGGCGCCACCTCGACCGGCGCGGTCGACGTCGACGGCGACGGCGTCGCCGACTGGACCGGCACCGCGGGCACGAACAATCAGACCACGCTGCCGGTCACGGCCGGTCAGAACGGCGTGCTGCTCGCGATCACCACGAACGGCGGCGCCACGGTGACGGGCGTCGGCGACGCGGGCTACAACACCACGCTCGTCGTCACGTTCCGGCCCACGGGCGGCGGCCCCGGCACCGTCACGGTGACCTGGACCAGCTACGGCCCGCAGTGCCTCGGCTCGCTGACGGGCACCGACTCGCAGCAGAACGGCGTGCTGACGCTGAACCTCGCCCTCGCCGGCGCTCCGGCCAACGGCTTTGGCATCCTGGTCGGCGGCGTGCCCGCCACGACCCCGGTGCCGCTGCCGTTCGGCACCTGCCAGCTGCTGGTCGACCCGAACGGCGCGGGCGGCGGCCTGCGCTCGTTCCTGACGGACGCCAGCGGCGCGGCGGCCTTCGTCTACCGCCTGCGCGCGGTGGCGTTCACGATGGACTTCCAGGCCATCACGTTCGGCTTCGACGTCAACAACAACAGCGTGCTGGGCTCGAGCAACGCGCTGAACATGACGGCGCAGTGACGCCGTGGCTGGCGCCCCGCGCGGACGGGGCGCCGCGGCCGCCGCCGTGGTCCAATGCGGCGATGCGCCGCCTGCTGCCGTGCGTCCTGCTGCCGTTCGCCGCGTGCGCCCTCGTGGCGCGCATGAGGCCTGCCCCCGAGGCGGCCGACTGGAGTGCCGCCACGTGGCGCACCGTGGTTGCCCGACCCGAGGCGAGCCTGCGCGGCCTCTCGATCGTCGACGCCAATGACGTCTGGGCCGGCGGCGACCGCGGCACGCTGCTGCGCAGCGTCGACGGCGGCGTGTTTTGGCAGGACGTGGCCCCGCCCGACACGGCCGCGTGCGACTTCCGCGACGTGCACGCCTTCGACCACGACAACGCGATCGTGATGGTCGCCGGTCAGCCGGCCCGCCTCTACCGCACCGCGGACGGCGGCGCGACGTGGGCGATCGTGCACCACGATCCGCGGCCCGAGGTCTTCTTCGACGCGATCGCCTTCGACGGCGACCGCGGCTACCTGCTCGGCGACCCGCTCGACGGTGCGTTCATGCTGCTGCGCAGCGACGACCGCGGCGGCCGCTGGACGGCACTGCCGGGACCGCGCGCCCTGCCGGGCGAGGCCGCGTTCGCGGCGAGCGGCACCTGCCTGCAAGCCGGGGGCGGCACCGTGCGCTTCGTCACGGGCGGCACCGCCTGCCGCATCTTCACGAGCGGCGACGGTGGCCAGAGCTGGAGCGCGCAGGACCTGCCGCTGCGCCGCGGCGCGGCCTCGCAGGGCGGCTTCGGCATCGGCATGGCGGGCTGCGACGGCATCGTCGTCGGCGGCGACTACGCGGCACCGCGCGACGCGGCGGGCACCGCGGCGCGCACCGTGGACGGCAGCCTTTGGTTTCCCGTGCCGCCACCCGGCGCGCTCGGCTACCGCTCGGCGGCGCTGTGGTTCGACGCGTCCCAGGTGCTCGCCGTCGGCGAAGCCGGCGCGAGCTTCTCGCGCGACCGGGGCCAGACCTGGCGGCCGTTCGGCAGCGAGGGGTTCCACGCGCTCGCGCGGGGCCGCGACGGCGCGGTGTTCGCGTGCGGCGGCGGCGGGCGGGTCGCGCGGCTCGAACTGCCACGCTGACCGCTGGCACCCGCCGGAAGCCGCCAGCGAAGTCTCGCGCGGAACGGTCCCGAATCGCAGAATGCGGGGCTGCAATACAGACCCCTGCCCCCATGAACATCCTGACGAAGAAGGGCGTGATCGGCATCCTGACCGGCGGCGGCGACGTCCCCGGTCTCAACCCGGCGATCCGCGCGGTGACGAACCGCGCGCTGCGCGAAGGCTACGAGGTGATCGGCCTGCGCCGCGGCTGGTCCGGCATCGTGTCCATGGTCCGCGACAAGGCCTACGACAACAGCGCCAACTTCCAGGTGCTCACCGAGGAGATCGTCAACCGCGCGGGCCGCACGGGCGGGACGTTCCTGCACACCTCGCGCACGCGGCCGAGCCACGTGCCGCTCGCGAGCGTGCCCGACCACCTGCGCGACGTCTACAAGGAGAAGACCAACGACCTGACCCCCGAGGTGCTGAAGAACCTCGAGTGGCTCGGCATCGACTACCTGGTCCCGATCGGCGGCGACGACACGCTGAGCTACGGCGTGCACCTGTTCCGGCACGGGGTCAAGGTGATCGCGATCCCGAAGACGATGGACAACGACGTGCCGGGCACCGACTACTGCATCGGGTTCAGCACCTGCGTCTCGCGCACGATCCAGCTCGTCAACACGCTGCGCACGTCGGCGGGCTCGCACGAGCGGTTCCTGGTCGTCGAGGTGTTCGGCCGCTACGCGGGCTTCACGGCCCTGCTGCCGACGATCGCCGGCGCCGCGAACCGCTGCGTGATCCCCGAATACAAGTTCAACATGGACCGGCTGACCGAACTGCTGGTCGAGGACCGCGCGAAGAACCCCAGCAAGTATTCGATCGTGCTGGTCTCGGAGGGCGCCACCTTCGAGGGCGGCGAGATGGTGTTCGCGGACAACGAGAAGGACCCGTACGGCCACGCCAAACTCGGCGGCATCGGCGACCTCGTCGCGGCGTCGCTGAAGGAGACCTCGGCGAAGTTCCACAAGGGCAAGAAGATCGACGTCATCAACCAGCGCCTGGGCTACCTCGTGCGCGGCGGCGAACCGGACGCGATCGACTCGATCGTGCCGATGGCCTACGGCAACCTCGCGCTCGACCTCGTGCTGCAGGGCATCCACGGCCGCCTCGTGGTGCTCAAGAACGGCCGCTACGACAACCTGCCGATCGAAGTCATCGCGTCGACGAAGAAGCTCGTCAACGTCGCCCGGCACTACAACACCGACCGCCTGCGCCCGCAGTACCGCAACTTCGAGATGAACCCGCTGTTCATCATGACGAGCGACTGACGCCGGTGCTTCCCGCGAGGTCGCGCAGCCGCAGCTGCCCGCACGCGGCCTCGGCGTCGGCGCCCGACGAATCGCGGATCGTCGCGAGGATGCCCGCCGCCTTGACGGCCCGCACGATCGCGACGATGCGCTCGCGGCCCGGCGGCGCGTAGGGCAGGCCCGCGACCGGGTTGTAGACGATGAAGTTCAGGTAGCCGCGCACGCCCGCGAGCAGCGCGCAGAGTTGTTCGACGTCGCGGTCGGAGTCGTTGACGCCGGCGAGCAGCGTCCACTCGAACTGCACCGGCGTGCCGACCTCGCGCCCGTAGGCGTCCGCCGCGGCGACGAGATCGCGCAGCGGGTCCCGGTGCGCGCGCGGCAGCAGTTCGCGCCGCCGGGCGTCGTCGGCGAGGTGCAGCGACAAGGCGAGGTTCGGCCGCTCGCGCGCCCGCAGCATGCGCGCGAACGCCGACACGCTGCCCACGGTCGACAAGGTCTGCCGGCGCGGCGAGATCAGCACCTCGTCCTTCAGTCGCGCCACCGCCTCGAGCACCGCGTCGAGGTTGTGCGACGGCTCGCCCATGCCCATGAACACGGCGCGGTCGATGCGCACGATGCGGCGGCAGTGCACGACCTGCTCGACGATCTCGTCGGCCGTCAGGTGGCGCTCGACGCCGAACAGCCCGGACGCGCAGAACCGGCAGCCGACCGCGCAGCCGACCTGGGTCGACACGCAGCACGCGCCGATCGGCATCGCCACCGTCTCGACCTTGCGCCCGTCGTGCAGCCCCAGCAGCAGCTTCACCGTGCC
>VGXW01000334.1 GCA_016873195.1 Planctomycetota bacterium
GGGGCTCGGCAGCCAGAGCTGCTGCGGCGACGCCCGCTCCGCCCTCGGCGAGCGCGCGCGCCCGTTCGGCCAGGGCCGCAGCGTAGCCGTGCACCTTGCGCAGCGGCGGCGGCGCGCCGGCCACTGCGAAGCCGGGGAACCGCTCCCGCGCGAGTGCGGCGGTGGCGAAGGCCGCGGCCGGCGCGCGCGCGGCGAGACCCGCGGCGACCGCGCGGGCCGTCTGCGGGCGCCAGCCGTCGACCGCGAACGACCACAGGCCCGCGGCGACCGCCGCCTCCGTCTCGCCGGCCTCCTCGAGCAGGGCCGTGGCCAGCGCCGCGTGATCCTGACCGAACCACGGCTCGGCGCGCAGCCGCGCCCAGGACCAGGTCGGCGCATCGTGCACCAGACCGCCCGGATCACGGGGACCGAGACCGCCGTAGCGGCCGACCCATTCGTGGCCCTCGGGCCGTTCGTCGAGCCATGCGACGACGCCGCCGAGGAAGGCCTGCCACTCGGCGACGAAGCCGTCGAACGACGCGGGCCGGCCCTGCTCGCCGTCGCAGAAGCAGTCCGTGAACCAGCCGACGGGGTCCTTGCGCCCGCCGCGGGCGGTCCGTTCGTAGCGCTCGAGCGCACCGCGGTAGCGCGGCATCTGCTTGGGCGGATGACCGCGCAGGAACGCGTAGAGCGCGTAGCCGGCGAAGTAGTTGTCGCGGTAGTCCTCGACCTCGCCGCGCAGCAGTCGCGCGAACTGCTCCTTGCCGCCGTAGCCCTTGCCCGCGGTGCGCGCGACGCTGCCGAGGTCGAGGTGGTCGTCGACGAAGTCGGCGTCGCGCACCTTCGCGTAGTGGCCGGCGGTCCACGAGGCGTGGCCTTCCTTGTACCAGGCGCCGAGGAATGGCCGCAGCACGGAGTCGAAGCGGTGGGTCAGCTCGTGCGTGAGACCGTGGCCGAGCCCCGGCACGTCGCCCCAGGCGAAGCGCAGCACCGTGCGATCGCCGGCCTGGAAGCCGCCCGCCCACCAGAAGGGCGACCCCTCGGTCTCGAGGTCACCGTGCTCGGGCACGATGCGCACCACGCCCTGGCGACCAGCGAACGGATCCTGGCCGAAGTGGGCGACGAGCCGTGCGTGGTGCAGTTCGATCGTGCGCGCGACCCCGAGCAGGGTCTCGTGGCCGCAGACCGTCTCGATCCTGTAGCGGCCCGTCGGGCTCAGCGCGATGCCGGGACAGCGCCAGTGCCGGTGCCGCGCGGTGAACGCCTCGGCGGCCTCCGGCCCGAGCCGCTCGAGTTCCTCGATCGACCACACCCTGGCAGCTTCGGCCGGCGCCGCTTCGATCGCCGCGAGCAGCCGCCGCGCTTCCGCGGCGGGGGCGCCGAGGTCGGGCGGGGGCTCGCCGCGCAGGTCCCGGAAGCCAGCCTGCCGCTCGATGCCGAGCAGCAGGCGCGCGGCCCGCACGGCGCGGTCCTGCAGCACGAGCGGCGCGGCACCGGTCGCGGGGCCCGATCCGCTGCGCGGCGCGCCCTGCTGCACGATCCGCAGCAGGCCGGCGACGACGGGACCGGGTTCGGCGTGGAACGCCGCGATGGCCTCGCCGAGGCCGGCTTCGGTGCTGCGGAGCATTGCCGGGGCCTGGTCCGCGATCGCGAACAGCAACTCGGCGAACCAGCGCACCAGCACGCTGCGCGCGGCGTTCGGCTGCCTCGGGTCCGGCCGTTCGCGTTCGATCGCCTGGACCAGCTCGGCGACGGCCTGCGCGCGCAGCGACGCGAGTTCGCGGGCCGCCGCGAACGCGGCTTCGGCGCGCTTGCCGGAGGGCATCGCCTTCTTCGTCGCGGCATCGGGCGAGAAGCGCCCCTTGGCGTCCGCCGCGGCCCGCACGAAGCGTTCGCTCCACAGCGCGAGCTGGTCGGCGTCCGCCGAAGCCGCCTGCACGAGATCGAGCAGCAGTGCCGGCGAATCTGGATGGAACGTGAGGGCCGCGAGCAGGTGCTGCCGCGCCTCGTCGGCCTTCCCGGCAGCCAACGCGCTGCGCGCCATCTGCCAGCGCACGTCGGCCGGTCCCCTCGCGGCGGGCGTCGTGGTGCGCAGGGCGAGATCGCCCGGCCGTGGGGCCCCGGGTGGACATTGAGCTCGCCCCGTCACGACGAGGAAGACGCCGAGCAGGGGGACGGGGAGGCGCATGCGCGTTCTCGCGGGACGAGAGCATGCTTGCCGCGCCAGGCGGTCGAGGCAACCCCGAAACGAGTGGTTCACGCCGCAGCGGCGCCCGCGGCGTGTCGCCGCGTTGCGGCGTGGTGGCGGGTTCACGCCGCAGCGGCGCCCGCGGCGTGATTCGCCCGCGGCGTGTCGCCGCGTTGCGGCGTGGTGGCGGGTTCACGCCGCAGCGGCGCCGACGGCGCGTTTCGCCCGCGGCGTGTCGCCGCGTTGCGGCGTGGTGGCGGGTTCACGCCGCAGCGGCGCCGACGGCGCGTTTCGCCCGCGGCGTGTCGCCGCGTTGCGGCGTGGTGGCAATCAGAACCGGAACGGGATGCGCAGGAAGTGGAGTTCCGGCCGTGGCGACTCGGGGCTCAGGCCCGGCGGGACCGAGCCGTTGACCGAGAACGCGGAATCGAACGTGACGTCCCACAGCACGTAACGAGGCGCTCCGTTCGTGGTGATCCAGGCCTGCAGGCCAGGGTCCTGCATGCTGTGCACGAACTGCTTCGGGTTCAGCGGGTAGCGGCCCGATGCGCCCGAGGCCGGGTCGCGGTGGAACGCGAAACCGATCTTGACGTTGGCGTTCGGAACCGGTGTGGAGGTGCCCGCCGGCAGGTACACGGGGCCGAGGCCCTGGAGACCCGAAGTGACGATGTCGAAGAACTTGGCGCGGACCTGGGCGCGCTGCACGCCGCTCGGCAGCGGCCTGTCGGGCGCGACGAACATGCGGCTGCCGTCGTGGGCGAGGATCCGGAGGGACCCGATCACCGCGCCGGTGTTGTTCAGCAGTTCGACCTCGAACTGGCTGTAGCGGTCCTCGACCGCGCCGAGAGCCGCCGACGCAAGCGTGATCGTGTAGGCGGGGGAACCGAGGTAGGTGGCGTTGGCGTTCGTCGACGCCACGTCCGTCGGGCCGACCGGCGTGTCGTAGAGGATCCGGACTCCCGACTGGCCGTCCGACTCGTAGTCGACGTAACCCAGGGCCGCCGCACTCAGGTTCAGGCCGCCGAACTCGTAGACCGGTCCGGCCACCGTCGCGCCGGTGGTGACGACGCCGCGCGGCTGGTCGTCCTCCGCGGTCAGCGGCCGGCGCTTGCTCAGCCCCGTGTCGATCCACTTCGAACGCAGCCGCGTCTGCGCGTTGAACGGCACCGGCAGCAGGATCGGCGCCGGCCGGATGTCGCCCTCGTTGGAGGTGACCGGCGCGCCGTTGTCGTCGACGTAGGCGGTGCCGGCTTCGTTCGGGTGGCCGCGCCAGCCGAGCACGGTGACCTTGCTCAGGCCGGCCGGCGGGTTCGCCGGCAGGCGCACCTCGATGTTGTCGTCGAGCACCGTGTTGGTGCCGTCCGAGTTGTCGCCCGGCGGGGTCATCAGCTGCACGATGCCCATGCCGCCGAACCCGCCCAGCGGGTTGTCGTCGTAGGTCGTGCCCGCCATCACGGCCTGGCCAGCGGCCGGGTACTTGCCGGTGATGATCGGCGCGGTGAACGAGCCGGTCGTGCACACGCCGCCGTCGGCCGAGATCGCGTAGTTGTAGTCCTTGTCGATGATGGCCGAGGAGGAGCGGAACAGGTAGCGGCTGCCCGTGGCGTGGGCGTGGATGATGATGCGCCTTGCGGACATCAGCACCACCATGCCGCCGGCACCGGCACCGCCGCCGCCGGCCTCGCCGCAGGAACCGACCTGCTCGCCGCCGCCGCCGCTGCCGCCGTCGGCGACGCGCTTGCCGGGGGGCAGGATCTCGATCTCGCCGAGGGCCTTGACGATCAGCACGCCGCCGCCGCCGCCGCCGCCGCCGCCGCTGTAGTCGGTGGCGAACGACGGGTCGTTCTCGTTGCAGCTGAAGTTGTGCGCGGTGTCGCCGCCGCCGCCGCCGCCGCCGCCGCCCATCGGCACGCCGATCTCCCCCGCGATGCGCAGGTTGGTCGCGATGTTGATGCCGCTGCCCCAGAAGTCATTGTCCTTGCGCGCGTCGACGAAGACGTTCAGCCCGGGGTCGCCGCCGGGCAGGGTGCGAGCGCCGGAGCCGGTCGCCTGGCCCGAGGTGCCGCTGCAACCCTGGCCGCCCCTGCCGAACTTCTGCAGGAACGCGAGCGGAACATAGGTCAGCGTGTCGAAGCGGGGGTCGCCCTGCGTCGCGAGCGTGCCGCCGCCGCCACCCGAGCCGCCGCCGCTGTCGCCGTAGCCGCTGCCCGTGAAGCAGCCGGTGACGCACGCGATGCGACCGCCGCGCCCGCCGGTGCCCGGAACCTGCAGCGGGCCGTTGCCGGTTCCGCCGACGAGGTCGCGCTTCGTGCCGCTCGGTGTGCCCTGGCCGCCGTTGCCGCCGCCGCAGACGCCGATGCCGCCGGCCTTCGGGAAGTTCGCCGAGTTCAGGGTGTCGACGCGCGCGCCGTTGCCGCCGCGCACGGACAGTTCCCCGGCGACCCGGAAGTTGCCGGTGCAGAGCCAGACCATCGGATTGGGGCCCTGGCCCTTCACGATCACGCCCTGCGGGATGAAGACGTTCCTGAAGTTGAACACGCCGCCCGACACGTTGAAGGGCAGGCCGTTCTTGGGCACGATCTGCGTGAAGGAGGTGTTCAGCACCACCTCGCGCGCCGTCGGCTCGTATTCCAGCGACGTGGGGCTGCCTTCGAACGAGAAGCTCGCCTTGATGTAACCGGGGCCGACCTCGGCCTGGGGTTCGGGGAACGAGGCGCCGAAGTCGATGCCGTCGGAGTCGAGGAAAA
>VGXW01000335.1 GCA_016873195.1 Planctomycetota bacterium
CCCCCCGTCGACGCCGCGGTCGCCGGCGTGTCGGTCGTCGAGGACGACCCCGAGGACGACAGCGTCGGCCTCGGCGGGTTGCCGAACGAGGACGGCGTCGTCGAACTCGACGCGTGCGTGATGGACGGCCCGTCGGGGCTGGCCGGCGCGGTCGGCGCGCTGCAGAACGTGCAGAACCCGTCGCAGGTGGCGCTCAAGGTGATGCGCCACACCGACCACGTGCTGCTGGTCGGCGAGGGAGCGCTGCGCTTCGCGCGCGCGCACGGCTTCCCGGAGACGAACCTGCTGACCGAGAGGTCGCGCCGCAAGTGGCTCGAGTGGAGGGAGCGGCGCTCGGCGGTCGACAAGTGGGTCGCGCCCGACGAGAACGGCGAGCACGGCGTGGAGTGGTTCGACCAGTACAAGCACAAGACCGGCACGATCCATCTGGGCGCCGTGGCCGCGAACGGCGACGTCGGCTCGTGCACGACCACCTCGGGCCTCGCGTTCAAGATCCCGGGCCGCGTCGGCGATTCGCCGCTGATCGGTTGCGGCAACTACTGCGACAACGACGTGGGCACCGGCGGCTCGACGGGCCGCGGGGAGGCGTGCATCATCAGCAACGGCGGCGCGTTCGTCGTGCAGCAGATGGCGCTCGGCAAGTCGCCGACCGACGCCTGCCTCGAAGCCGCGCGCCGCGTCGTGCGCTTCACCAGGGTGAAGCGCCTGCTCGACGGCAAGGGGCGCCCGGCGTTCCAGGTGCAGTTCTACGCGGCCGACAGGGCGGGTCGCATCGGGGCCGCCGCGCTCTATCCGGGCAAGTACGCGCTGGGCGACGAGAACGGGGCGCGGCTCGCGGACCTCGCATCGCTCTACGACGCGTTGCCGCGGTGACGATGGCCCCCGGGCTCGCCGCGACCTGGCTGCCGGCGTCGCGCCAGCGCATGGTGCCCTGGCGCAACGGCGGCGGCACCACGCGCGAGGTCGCGATCGACCCGCCCGGGGCCAGCGCTGCGGCGGACTTCCGCTGGCGGATCAGCATCGCCGGCGTCGCCGCGGACGGGCCGTTCTCGAGGTTCCCGGGCGTCGACCGCTCGCTGTGGCTGCTCGGCGGCGACGGGCTCGAACTCGACGTGGACGGGCGCACGGTCCGGCTCGACCGGCCGCTGCAGCGCATCGATTTCGCGGGCGAGGCGAAGGTGGCCGCGCGGCTGCTCGGCGGGCCGACGTCGGACCTCAACGTGATGGTGGCGCGCGCCGGGTCGGTGGCGGCGGCCCAGGTGGTCGCGCTGGCCGACGCCGAGCGGCGGTCGGCAGAACTCGCGCCGGGCGACCACGTGCTGCTCGCCCTCGCGGGTTCCGTCGCCGTGTCCGGTTCGCTGCTGCAGGCGCCCGACGCCGTGCGCTTCGACGGGGCCGGCGCGGTCCGGGTGGCGGCCGCTGGCGGACCGGCGACGCTGTTGCTGGCGAGCTTCCTGCCCCGCTGAGGCTCCCGCGGCAACGTCGCGGCGGCGCCCGTCGTCGGCCTGGCCCGGCCCGTCTCGCCGCGTCGCCGCGCGCGCAGGTCAACGCTGCGGCGCGACCGCCCCGCCGGGCAGTTCGGCGGCACCGAGCCGGCCGTTCCGGTCGCGGTCCAGTCGCGGCAGCAGCGCAGCGGCCCAGCGCGCGAGGGCCGGATCGATGCGGCGTAGCGCGCGCGTGAGTTCGGGCAGATCGATCTCGCCGTTGCCGTCCTCGTCCATGGGCGCGAAGGCCGGCGGCAGCGGCGAACGCGGCGGCTCGGCCGGCGGGCCGAACTGGGCGAGGCCGCCGCGCAGCAGGTCGAAGAGCGGGGCCAGTTCGGTCTCCTCGACGCGGCCGGAGCCATCGTGGTCGAGTCCCCTCGCGTGCGTGCCGATCGCTGGCGGCAGGCGGGCCTGCCGCACGAACTGGTCGATCTCGTCCGGGTCCAGTCCGCCGTCGCCGTTCTGGTCGTGCAGCCGCAGGAACTTCTGCACCCGCGTCAGCGGGGCCGCTTCACGCAGGTCCTGCGGCTGCGCAGCGAGCTTGCGGCACGTCCGTACACGGAAGGTCAATCCCCGATCGACGACGCCGCGGAAGTGGCGGTCGAACTCGGGCCAGGTCAGGAAGCCGTCGCGGTCCAGGTCGAGGCGCCGGAACCCGGCGCCGTCGCGCGGATCGCCGAGGGTCTCGATGGCCTCGCACGCTTCGAACAGATCGAGCCGGTCGTCGCCGTCGCCGTCGCAGGCGGTGAACATCTCGCGGCTGCGCGATTCCGTGTGCACGTCGGCGCTGCTGGGCTCGCCGGAGTTCGCCGCCCGCGGGCCCGGCTGCTGCCCTGCCTGGCCGGGCGGGGCGACCGGTGCGGGCGGCGTGGTGGACCGCGCCGGCGCAGGCGGGGTCTGCGCAGCCGCGATGGCGGTGGCGAACACCGTCACGCCGAGTCCTGTCCACCACTGCATCATGGATCGCGGAGCGGGGTGCACCGGCAACGGCCGGCAGCACGGGGTTGCGGCTGTTTCGGACAGCGCGCACCGCCGACTATAGCGCACGCCGCCGCGGAGTCGCGCCGGACCCCGCGGTCAGGGCACGAACAGGCAGTCGCGGCCGAGCCGGCGCACCGGCAGGTCCGCGTCGCCCGAGGCGACGAAGTCCGCGAGCTCCACGCGGTGGCCGGCCCGGCGCATGGCGGCGGCGAGCCGCCGCAACGGCTCGGAGGCCGGGGCGAGCACGAGCTGGCCCGCGCTGGCCGCGAGTTCGATCGCGAGCGACGCGAAGGTGATGCCGGCGGCCGGGCCTTCCTCGGCTTCCTGCAGGTCGAAGCCCGCTGGAACTTGCTGGCGACGGGCGGCCCAGCAGACGGCCCGATCGACCGTGCGGTCGCCGGCGAGGCCGGCCAGCAGCCGCCGCATCGCCAGTTCACCGCCCTGGGCGCGCGCTTCGTCCGCCAGACCGTCGAAGTCGACGAGCACGGCCACCGAACGCGGTGGTGCGGGTGCGGGCGCCACAGGGCGCACCGCGGTGGCCGCGGGGTGGGCCGGTGGGGGGGCCGGCTGGCCATGGTGGTCGCCGTGCCGCTGCTCGCGCCGCGGATGCTGGTCGAGGCGGTCGCGGCGGGGCGGTTCGGCTGGCCGCGGCTCGCTCTCGCCGTCATGGCGCCGGAACGGTCGCCGCTCGCCGTGGTTGCGCTGGTGCTCCCGGTGGAGGTCGTCACGATCGCCGCGCGGGGGCGGAGCACCCCGCTCGGGGGGGCGCGGGTCGTCGGTGCGCGGTCGCACGTGCCCTTCTGCCGGGCCGGCTCGGTTGCCCTCGCGGGCAGGCTGGGCGGGCGCAGGAGGTGCTTCGGCCGGGCGGGCGGCCGCGGCGCCTGGTGCTTCTCGGTGCGGGCCGGGCTTGCGTGGCGGTTCGGGAGGCAGACGATCGTCGAAGACGTTGGCGCCGAAGTCGCTCATCGGTCGGCAGAGGCTACCAGAGCCGCGGCGCGACTGCCACGCCGGCCGCCGCGCTGCCGCGCCTGCACCGGTCGTTCAGCGGCCGCCCGCTGGCTGCTCCAGCAGCAGCAGCTCCGCGTAGGTGGGCAGCCGCAGCAGCAGGGCCATCGCCGCCGCCGGGTCGGTGGCCGCTGCCTTCTCGAGCGCGTCGCGCAACCGCTGCAGCTGGTTCCGCGTCATCCCACCCGTCGCGGGGTCGCGCAGCAGGGCGTCGAGCCGCGTGCGCGCGCGGGCCAGGTTCGCTGCGTCGTCACCTCTCACTGCCGGCGGCCGCCACTGCGTGAAGTAGAGCGCGCGCGTATCGTCGGCCTGCGCGCGCCGCCCTTCGAGTTCCGCGTTCAGGATGCGCGTCGCGGAGAGCAGGACGGAGAAGCGCGTACGCTCGAGGCCCTGGCGCAACCGCAGGCGGTTGCGCCAGCTCGGGTCGACCTGGCCGAGCAGCCACGTCTCGGCCTCGTGCACGGCGGGCCGCAGCGGCGGCATGCCCTGGGCCTCCGTGCCGAGCCCGAGCAGCAGTTCGGCGGGGTCGCCGGCGGCGCGCGCGAGCAGATTCGCCACGGCGATCGGTTCCTGGGCCTCGGCGAGCGGGCGGCGCAGGGCCTGCGGCACCTCGGCCACCTCGACCGCGAAGGCGGGGGTCACGCCGAGGCGGTGCAGTTCGGCGAGCCGGGCGATCGCGATCCAGCGTTCGGGATTGTCGGACTGCCTGTCGCGCGCGAGGTCGCGGTAGAGGTCGGCGGCGCGACGCGCATCGAGGTCCAGCACCTCGACGAGCCAGGCCTGGTGCAGCGTCGTCGTCACCCGCGCCGGGGCCGGCCCGCTGCCCTGCGCCGGACCGGGCGCCGCCAGCAGCAGCAGGCAGGCAGCGGCACGCAGCGAAGTCCTCACGACTCCTCCAGCAGTTGCGACTCGAAGCGGTAGCCGAGGCCGTGCACCGTCACGACGTGCACCGGGTTCTCGACGTCGCGTTCGAGCTTCTTGCGCAGGCGCGCGATGTGGTTGTCGACCGTGCGGGTGGTCGGCAGATGCACGTAGCCCCAGACCTTGCGCAGCAGGTCCTGGCGGCTGACGACCTCGCCGCGGTGCTCGATCAGCATGCGCAGGATCTCCGCCTCGTAGCGCGACAGCTGCGTCTCCTGGCCGTCGCGCACGATCGTGAACCGCTTCCAGTCGACGATCAGGTCGGGGAACTTCATCACGCCGCCGATGGCCGGGCGCTCGCCGACGCCGGCCCTGGCCCCGGCCTGCGTGCGGCGCAGCACCGCGCGGATGCGCGCCGTGAGTTCCGAGAGGCCGAACGGCTTCGTCAGGTAGTCGTCGGCGCCGAGTTCGAGGCCCTGGACCTTGTCGCGGTCCTGCCCCTTCGCCGAGATGATGATGATCGGCGTCTGCCGGCCGATCTCGCGCAGATGCCGCAGCGCCTCGAGCCCCGGCAT
>VGXW01000336.1 GCA_016873195.1 Planctomycetota bacterium
GCTGCTCGCGAGGAAGCCCGGCAAGGTCGTGCTGTCGATGGAGATGTTCGAGCGCGACGTGCAGGCGGTCGTCGACGACTACCTCGCGGGCCGGATCGACGAGCCGACGTTCACGGCGAAGGCGCGCGCGTGGCAGAACTACCACACGGCCTACCGGCCGCTGGTCGAGACGGCCAAGGCGGCGAAGATCCCCGTGGTCGCCGCGAACTTCCCGGCGATGCTGCGCCGCAAGCTGGCGCAGGGCGGCAAGGCCGCGATCGACGCGCTGCCGCCCGCGCAGCGGGTCTTCGTGCCCGACGAGATCTTCCCCGCGAGTGCCGGCTACTGGGAACGCGTCGACCGCGCGGTGCGCGGCCACATGGGCGGGCCGATGGGGGCGGGCGGCACGCCCGAAGCACGGCTCTACGACGCGCAGAACCTCTGGGACAACGCGATGGGCGAAAACGTCGCCAGGGCCGCGCACCCCGGCACCACCGTGCTGCACGTCGCGGGCGGCTTCCACGTCGCCTACCGCGACGGCACGGTCGCGCAGTTCGCGCGCCGCAGCCCCGGCAGCACCACCGCCGTGGTGCAGATCGTGCCGACGGCGCGCGCCCACGACGCGCGGCCCGACCGCGATCGCGAGCTGGCCGACTTCCTGGTCTACGCCGAGGCCCACGCGCGCGAGTTCAACGAGGGCAACTACGCGGTCGCCGTGCCCGCCGAACTGCGCTACCGGCTGCACGTCGACGAACACCGGCCGGGCCAGCCGCTGCTGGTCTGGCTGCCGGACCGGGCCACGCGCACCGAGGACGCGTTCGACTTCTGGCGGCTGTCGGTCGGCGAACACGCGGCGGTCGCGGTCGTCGAGGCGCCGTTCCCCGAACTGCAGGGGGACCTCGCGCCGGGCGGCCGCTACGCGTTCGGCGACGGGTTCCGCGCCGACTACAGCCGCGTGCAGCTCGGCATCGCGCGCCTCGTCGAGTTCGTGACGCGGCGCTACCCGGTCGACGGCACCAAGGTCGTCGTCGCGGGCGCCGGCGACGGCGGCGCGGCCGTGCTGTGGGCCGCGCTCTACGGCGAATGGCTCGAGGCCGACTTCGTCGCGCTCGATCCGACCGACCTCACGCGGTTGTCGATGGAAGGGCTGCCGGACGTGAAGCCCGCCGCGCGCGCGCTGCACCTGCTCGCGCGGAACGTCGAAGCGGAGCGGCTCGAGAAGGTCGCGGCCGACTTCACGAAGGTCGGCACCTCGGCGCGCGTGGTCGCGCTGCCGGCCGCTGGCGTGCGGGGCTTCCTGAGCGAACTCCTGGGCATGCCGGGCCTCGCGGCCCAACGCTCCGGCCAGGAGCCCGTGTACCTCGTGCTGCGCGAGAACCTGCCGCGCGGGCGCGAGTGGGCCGGGCTGCACGCGGCGCGCCTGCGACTGCAGGGCATCGACGCGCAGGTCGTGACGCCCGGCGAGGTGCCGCCCGGCACGCCGCCCGAACGGCGCCGCGAGCTCGTGGTCGGCGAGGGCGGCCAGTGGCCCGCCAGCGCGTTCGCCGACGGCGTGGGCCTGCCGCTCGCGGGCGGGCCGTTCGGCGGCACGACGGTGGTCGTGCTGCCCTCGGGCACCAGCCAGAGCGAGCGCGAGACCTGGCTCGCGCACGAGAAGAACAAGGTGATCAAGAAGCGCAGCATGTTCGCGAACATCGCCGTCGCGGCCATGGCGGGCTCGCCGTCGCTGCCGGAGGTCGTCGAACAGCTGCGCGCGCGCGGCCGTTCGCGCTTCCTGATCGTGCCCGCCGTGTTCTGCACCAGCGCCGCGACGATGCGTGCGCTGGAGGCGGAACTCGGCTCGGCGGCGGCCGGCGCGGACGTCAGCTGGCTGCCGGGTTTCGGCGCCGAGCTCGTCGAGGCCGCGGGACGTTGAGACGCTGCGCACGCGCGGGGGCGCGAGGTAGACTGCCCCCCGTTCCATTCCCCCGCCTCACCGCATGAAGCCCCTTGCCGTGCTCGTCGTCGTCGCCGTCGCCGTGGGTGGCGGCATCACCTTGTGGTCGCTGCGCGGCAAGGAGACCCCGCCCGCACCGGCACCCGCGCCCGGACCCGCGCCCGCGCCAGAGGGGCCCGCACCCGCGGCTGCCGCCCTGCCCGAGCGCCGCGACGCACCGCCCGCGGCGGCAACGCCCGGTGCCGGCTACATCGAGTATCCCGACGGCACGTTCTACCCGCCGTTGAACGGCGTGACGGTCCGCCAGAAGCCGCTGTTCCACCCGCGCTCGACGCCGTTCACGAAGATCACGCACGTCGAGCGCGACCGCAACGGCCGCGACTGGTACGTGCACGAGAACGGCGTGCGCAGCACGGTCTACATCAGCTCGGCCGGCACGGCCGTCTACGAGGTCGTCCGGCCGATGCCCGCGCTGCCGATTCCGCCGGACGAACTGCCGGGGCCGGACGCACCCGGCGCGCGCAAGTAGCCGCAGCGCGCGGGCCGGCAACGCGCCGCCCGGAAACGCAGCGCGGCGGCCACCCCGAGCCGGGGCGACCGCCGCG
Organism: Planctomycetota bacterium; assembly: GCA_016873195.1. Classification (GTDB taxonomy): domain Bacteria; phylum Planctomycetota; class UBA1135; order UBA1135; family UBA2386; genus VGXW01. Next base: position 2,521 of record VGXW01000336.1, read on the forward strand.
CGGGCAGTCTGCGATCAGCCGGTCAGCCGATCAGAAGACCTGACGGCTGCACGGGCTCGCGTGCACCTGGCCGGTGGCGTCGAGCGAGGCGGCCTGCTGGGTGACCGGCAGGCCGGCCAGCAGCGGACGGGCCGGGGCCGGGAAACTCGTGACGAGCCAGGCTTCGTCGAGCGTCGTGTTGATCACGACGCCGAGGGTCTGCATCGACAGCAGGTTCAGGCACAGCATGCCGGTGCCGGGCGTGAAGAAGGAGACCGGAACCTCGGGGCCGAAGCTGCCGAGGTCGTACAGGAAGACCACCAAGGCGCCGGTGCCCATGCCCGTGCGGTAGTACTCCATCGTCATGTCGTCGACGCGGCCGGGGTTGCCGCCGACGGCGTCGGGGTTCACACCGGACAGCATGTCACCGGTGCCGGGCGCGGGGCCCCAACCGGCCGGCGGCGGGTTGTTGCTGGCCACGTAGCTGGTCTGGTTCGTGATCGCGAGCGCGCGGCCGCCGGACGTCGTGTGCGCGACGTCGATGTTGATGTTGCGGCGCCCGCTGTAGCTGATCGCGGCTGGGGGAATGAAGCTCAGGCCGTGGCTGTTCCACGGGGCGCCGGCAGGCGGAGGCGTGGGGCCCTGCGCGAGGCCCGGGATGTCGTAGACGGTGAAGCTCGCGCTCGGGGCGTAGCCCAGCACGATGTGGAACGACAGGCCGTCCGCGCTCCAGCCCGCGGCCGGGACGGCGAACGAGACGAACACGTCGCCGCCGCCCTGGATCGGCACCGAGTCGCCGACGCCAGGCGTGGCCGGCGGCACGGTCATCGCCAGGGCGACGATGCCGGTGCCGGTCGGGCCCGCGATGCCCGCGCGATACACGACGCCCGCCGTGAGCTGCGGGAAGCCGGGGTTGAGTGGATCTTCGGGATAGAGCTTGATGTCGTAGTTCTCGGGCGTGGCGGCGTTCTGGTCCTGCACGACGTAGAAGAGGCTCGTGACGGTGCGGAAGCCGGGGGTCTGCGCGCCCCAGCCGGCGAGTTCCTCGCCGTCGATGCGGGTCATGACCTCGCCGGCGTTGATGCCGACGGCGCCGCGCGAAGTCGCGCCGGTCGCTGCGTTGTAGTTGAGGCCGATCCAGTCTTGCGCGAAGCAGGGAACCGTGATGGCGGCGATGATGGCCGCCTGGAGCAGTTTGGTTTGCATGGTGAGATGGGAAAGGGGAACGGCCACGGCGAGGCTGCAGTGACCGGGATGCGGGCAGTCTAGCCCAGGATCGCCAGGGTGATAGTGGGGGGCGATTCCGTGAGTTGCGGTGCGGCGAACTCGCGCGGTGCCAGCGTGCGTGGGTGGTCGTGACGCGGGGCACGGGATCGCGGCGATGGCAACGGCGGCTCGGGCCGCGCGCGCTGGTCCCGCTCGGCCGACGCAAGGTATCGTCAGGAAGTGCATTGGATTTCGCTGTTGCTGTCCCTGCTCGGTGCCGCCGTTGTCGCGCAGGACGCGCAGAGGCCAGCGGCACCGGCGCTCCCCGCCGCCGACTCCCTCGTCGTCTACCGCGGCAGCGCGGGGCCGCTCGCGGGCAAGGAGATCGTGTTCGTCGCCGGTGACGAGGAGTATCGCAGCGAGCAGAGCCTGCCGCAGCTGGCCCGCATCCTCGCGTTCCGCCACGGTGCGCGGTGCACCGTGCTGTTCTCGACCGACCCGAAGACCGGGGCGATCGACCCGGGCGCCGCGCAGCACCTGCCGGGCCTGGAAGTGTTCGGCCGCGCCGACCTGCTGGTGATGCTGCTGCGCTTCCGCGCGCTGCCCGATGCGGAGATGCAGCGCTTCGCGGACTACGTCGCGGCGGGCAAGCCGATCGTCGCGCTGCGCACGAGCACGCACGCGTTCGCGCTGCCGAAGTCGTCGAAGTTCGCGGACTGGTCGTGGAACGCGGAAGGCGGCGGCTTCGGCCGGCGCGTGCTCGGCGAGACGTGGATCGCGCACCACGGCCAGCACGGCGTGCAGGGCTGTCGCGGCGTGGTCGCGGAGGGCGCGGCGGTGCATGCGATCCTGCGCGGGTTCGTGCCGGGCTCGGTGTTCGACCCGGCCGACGTCTACCGCGTGCGGTTGCCGTTGCCCGAGGGCTGCGTGCCGCTCCTGCTCGGCTGTGTGCTGCAGACGATGCAGCCCGACGCGCTGCCGGTCCCGGACCAGCTTGTGCAGATGCCGATCGCGTGGGTGCGCGAACTGCCGGGGCCGCAGGGCAGGAAGCAGCGCGTGTTCACGACGACGCTCGGCGCGGCGCAGGCGTTCCTGCACGAAGGCAGCCGGCGGCTCGTCGTGAACGCGTGCTGCTGGGCGCTCGGGCGCGAGGACGCGATCGCGCCGGATCTCGACGTGCGGCTGGTCGGCGACTACGCG
>VGXW01000337.1 GCA_016873195.1 Planctomycetota bacterium
GGTGACCTCGACGGAGGGCAGCGCCGCGATCGTCTCGATCGAACTCGGCGAGCGCAGCATCGTGAACCAGGTCGAGCGCCCGGTGCCGGCCCACCCGGCGGTCGCGTCGCGGCAGACGATCTACTCGAGCGACGCGTGGAACTTCGGCCTGCCGGTGGTCGCGACCTCGGGCGACCGCACCAGCATCGTCGCCTACGAAGGCGACCGCGCGCGCGGCATGTCGTTCGCGCGCTACGAGATGCGCATGCAGCACGATCGCGCTTCCGGCGCGGTGACCGGCGGCGGCTCGGTGCAGGCGAGTCCCGACCTCGGCAACTGGCGCGACCACGAGATCGCCGCGCTCTACAACGTGCTCGCGGTCGTGCGCAGCGAGCGCGACGGCGCGCGCCTGCTGCTGAGCTTCGACCGCGGTGCCTCGTTCGCGCAGGAACTGCTGTTCGGCCAGGGACCCGGCCCGGTCCGTGTGGCGCAGCTCGGCATGGCGGGGGACTACACGCTCGCGATCACCTGGTGGCAGACGGCGAACTCCGGCGCGCTCGAGTTCCACCTCGTCGAGGGCCGCCCCGTCGCGTTCGATCAGCACGGCTCGCCTTCGTGGTACGGCTTCGACCCGGTCCGCGTGCTGCACAGCATGCCCGCGGACAGCTCGCCGCTGACGACCGGCATCGCCTGGTCCGAAGGCGGCGACCTCGTGATCGGCTACGCGGCGAGCCACTGGACGGTGGCGACCGCCGGCTGGGCGAGCACGACGGAGTTCCGCTGCGCGACGCGCCGCTGGGGGCAGGAACTGCGCCAGGTGCTCGTCGACAGCGAGACCGTGTTCGGCCGCGACCCGAGCGTCGCGGTGCGCGGCAGCGGGGCGGGGCTGCGGATCTTCTACGCCTACGAGGTGCAGGACGGCATCCGGCTCGCGACCAGCGGCGACGGTGGGGCTTCGTTCACCCCGGGTCCGACCTTCGGGGGGGCCGGCGCGCACCTGCCGTCCGCGTTCGTGCGGCCGCGCGGCGCCGCCACGCAGGTCGACGTGCTCTACCTCGCGAGCGCCGTGAACGGCACCGAGCTGCACCACTCGCGCTGGTCCGACTGGCCGACCTCGGCGCGCGAGGACTACCGGATCACCGCGGCGTGGATCGGGCCGACGCCCGCGCAGGGCCCGCGCACGGGTGGCAACGGCACCACGCCGCCGATCGACTTCGGCCTGCGCACGACGCAGGTCTCGTGGCTCGGTTACGACGCCGTGCTCGACGGCGACCAGATCGTCGCCGTGGTCGACGAGGTGACCTTCGACGCCGCCTTCCTGTGCCTTGGCTTGTTCTCGCTCGCGCGCGGCCCGCAGGCCTGGACGACCGGCGGCTGGCTCTGGCCGACCTACTCGTCGGCGCAGCCGCCGCCGCTGGCACCCGGCATGACGCAGGCCCTGCCGGCCGTGGATCCGGCGCACTGCCACCAGCTGCAGATCGTGCGCATCGACTGACCGCGCGCGGCCGGCGCCGTATGGCACGGCGCGGCCCGCTGCCGCACAATCCCGACCATGGGCAAGTCCGTGCTGGTGCTGGTGGGTGACGAGTACGAGGACCTCGAGGTGCACTACCCGAGGCTCCGCCTGCGCGAGGCGGGGCACTGGCCGGTCGTGGCGGCGGCTGCCGCCGGCACCGTCTACCGCGGCAAGCACGGCTACCCGTGCACTTCGGACCGCGCGCTGCACCGCATCGACCCGGACGCGTTCGCGGGCATCGTGCTGCCCGGCGGCTGGATGCCCGACAAACTGCGCCGCGACCCGCGCGTGCTCGAACTCGTGCGCGCGTTCGACCGCAGCAACCGCCTCGTCGCGAGCATCTGCCACGGCGGCTGGATCTGCATCTCGGCCGGCGTCGTGCGCGGCCGCCGCTACACGGGCTCGATCGGCATCAGCGACGACCTGAAGAACGCGGGCGCGACGTGGATCGACGAGCCGGTGGTCGTCGACGGCCACCACGTGTCCTCGCGTGGCCCGGAGGATCTGCCCGACTTCTGCGGTGCGTTGCTGAAGGCGCTCGAGGCGGGCTGACCCATCGCTCCGCGCGGTCGCCCTCGCCCGATCGCACGGCCAGCGTGCGCACGGCCCCACGCGTGGGGCCGCTCGCTGCCGTTCCGGACCATGCTATGTTGCTGCCGCCCCGGTCCCGGATGGCCGGGACGCCGCGGCCAGCGCGCCGCCCCGCCACCGCCACCTTCGACCGCCATGCCCCGTCCGAACCAACCAGAGAGGGATCGCAACCGCGAGCGATCGCTGCACGAGAGCCGCACGATGCCGGAGGTCTGCACGGCCAAGCCGGTGAAGCTGACCGTCGGCACGACGCACAAGTGCAACCTGACCTGCCCGATGTGCTTCAAGCAGTACGAACCCGGGCACAACATGCACTACCCGTCGCTCGGTCTCGCGCGCTTCGAGCGCATCGCCGCAGCGTGCTTCCCGACCGCGGAGGAGGTCGTGTTCACCGTGTCCGGTGAGCCGCTGATCTCCGAGTCGATCGAGCAGGAGCTGCAGATCAGCGGGCGCTACGGCGTGGACGTCTGCCTGACCTCGAACGGCACGCCGCTCGGCGTCGAGCGCCTGCGGCGGCTCGTGCTCGAGAACGTCAGCGTGCTGACCCTGTCGCTCGACGGCGCCACGGCGGCCACGTTCGAGAAGATCCGCCGCGGCGCGAAGTTCGACAAGGTGATGCACGACATCCGCCTGTTGACCGCCGAGAAGCGCGCGCGCGGCAGCAGGACGCGGGTCGTGGGCCACATGACGCTGATGCGCGCCAACGTGCACGAGCTGCCCGACTGGGTGCGCCTGATGCACGACGTCGGCTGCGACGCCTGCACTTGCGAGCCGGTGCAGGCGCCGGCCACGTTCCACGCGATGGCGCTGGAGAGCTGCCCGGACCTCGCCAACCGCACGTTCGCGGCGGCGCGCGCGGTGGCGAAGCAGCTCGGCTTCCCGCTCAGCACGCCCGCCGACCTGCCGGTCAACGCCGCGGAGGCGGCGTCCCGCCACGACGGCGGCGCGCCCCCGACGTTCGAGGAGCTGGCGGAACGTCACGCGCCCGAACCGCCCGAGCCCGCGCCGGACGCGGTCGTCGCCGAGGTGCTCGCCGCCGACCGATCGACGATCGCGCACCCGCGCTGGCAGGAAGTCGACGAGAACGGGCCCGCGCAGCACGCGCCCATCGACTGCCCCTACGCGTGGAGCCGCACCTGGATCAACTACGATGGCTCGGTGAAGCCGTGCTGCCACCCCGGCTTCGTGCACGACCTCGGCAACATCGACCGCGACGACTTCGCCGCCATCTGGAACGGCGCGCCCTACCGGCAACTGCGCCGGAGCCTGCGCAGCGGCCACGCGCCGGCTCCCTGCCGCGACTGCTACCTCGTCGGCCTGTACGCGGGACTCGGGGACGTGGGCCGCAACCGCTGACGGCGGGGTCCGGGCCGAGCGCTGCTCCGCCGCCGCGCGAGACGCCGGACGAACCGTCCCTCGTCATCGGCAGTTGGCGGCGCGCCCGGGCGGGCTTGCGCTCTTGCCGTGCCATCGGCTGTCATGTGCCCGTGAACCTGCCCGTCCTCACCCTGCAGTGCTGCCTCCTCGGCGCCGGAGGGATCGCCGTCGGTCTGTGGGCACGGCACTTTCCGTTCCCGTCGCCCGTCGTGAAGCCGCTGCTGCCGCCGGAGCAGCGCTGGCCGACCGAACAGGTTCGCGAATGGGCCCTGTCCGGGCGGCCCGATGCAGGGTTCCTGGCGTTCTTCGAGCGCGATCCCGAACGGACGGTCCCCCCCGGCAACGACCTCGTCGCGCCGGCCGACGGAGTGCTGCTGGAGGTCTTCGTCAAGGGCGGGCGCCGCTACGCGGTCATCGCGCTGTCCTACTGGGACGTGCACGTGCAGCGCTCGCCCTGCGCAGCGGTCGTCCGGGAGGTGCGCGAGCACGGCGACACCTTGATGGACGGCGAAGGTGCTGCCGCCGTGTTCCTGCGCGACAAGGTGGCGCCCGTGCAGAAGGTCGTCGTGCTCGACACCGCCGCGGGTCCGGTGGAAGTGCGGCTCGTCACGAGCCTGTCGGCTCGGCGCGTCGAGGTGTGGGTCGAACCTGGCCGGAAGCTGGCCAAGGGCGAGCGCATCGGCCGCATCCTGATGGGGAGCACCGTGGTCCTCGACGTGCCCGAGCAGGTCGACATCGTCGCCGCGGTCGGCAGCCGCGTGGTGGCCGGCGAGACCGTCTTGAGCAAGGAGCTGGTCCGATGACCCGCCTGCGTCTGTGGCGCGATGGCCGCTTCGCCTGGCCGCCCGTGCTCGCGGTCACCTTCCTGTGCGGGTGGCTCGTGCTGTTCGACTTTGCCTGGCGGATGATCGAAGCGCAGTTCCTGGTGTTGCTGGGGGTCGGTGGGCTGGTTGCGCTGGCGGGGCTCGCGCTGATCGCGCTGGGCGCGCGCCGCGGCGCACGGCCGGTGGGCGGCGCACAGTGGCCGGGCATCACCCCGACCCGGTCCCGGCAGCGCGGGCGGGCGGGGGAGAGCCCGAACGCTGCCGAGGGGCGCTGACGCCGCGGCGGGGAGATCGCACGCTGGCGCCGCGCCGCGCGGCGCGGGGGAATGGTGGAGGCGGCGGGAATCGAAGGCGATCGCGAGCGGAATCGTGTGCGTCGCACCTGTTCCCACCTGCACCCACCGAAGCGCACTCGTGCTTGTCAGCCATGGGCTTGCCTCGGTTCTTCGAGCCGTTGTTCCACACCTGCACCCACCTGGGGGGCACCTGCCGCGTCGTCCAACACACACGCGGACACACGCGGAATCTTGGCCATCTCCGCTTCGACCAGCGCGGGCCGCGCCAGCCGCGCGTAGTGCTTGATCGTCGTCGTGATG
>VGXW01000338.1 GCA_016873195.1 Planctomycetota bacterium
GGGCGCGTCCACTCGAGGAACGGCAGGCCGCCGATCCACTCGCGGGACGCAGGCGTCGGTCCCTCGTCCTGGGCCGGTGCGAACGGGCCGAGCAGCAGCAGCATGGCGGGGCAGCAGAGGCGGCGCGGCGCAGGGCCGCGGCGGACGTTGCGCGCGTGCATGATGGCCCTCCATCGGCACGAGGAAGGCCGCGACTGGACGCAGGCAGCCGGGTGGGGGCGGCGGGGGCGCGCAGGGGGCTGGAGGTCCCGGGCGGAATCGAACCGCCGTCGACGGGTTCTTCAAGACGATTCTTCAAGACGAGCCACCGTCGCGGACCAACGCAACCTGACCCGCGAGGGCGTCATTGTCCGCGGTCGATCCTGGGGCGAGCGGCGGACGGGCGAGTCGGGGCCAGGTTGGGCCAGTTGGCGCGGTCGCGAACCCCATGGGATACCACGCCCTCGACCCTGCGCGCTCGCCTGCGCGCGATGCCCGACCTGCACCGCGGCGGCCTCTACCCGAACCAGGTCCGCGCGATCACCAACCTCGAACGGTCCTTCCGCGACAACCGCCCGCGCGCCCTCGTGCAGATGGCGACCGGCTCGGGCAAGACGATCACGGGCCATCGAGGGGCGCCTCTCCGATCAGCACGGAAGGACCACTCCAGCACCGACGGCCGCGGACAATCCCGCTACGATGCGCCGTTCCGCTTCGACCGAACCTTCTGCCCGGAGGTGAGCCGTGACCAAAAACCGACACCCGAACCACCCAAGATCGAGATGCGCCTGGAAGGGCCTGCTGTTCCTGGCCGGATCAGCGTGGACACCTTGACCGCCGTCGCCAAGGAGCTGCAGACGTCGCTGCGCCGGATGCTCGCCTCGCACCGCCGAGGCGGTGGCCGGTTCCCGACTGGCATCGAGCAGACCTGCGCGCTCGATCTCACCGCCTTCGGCAAGGGCAGTGCCGTGCTCACGTTCGAGTATGCAGGCCAGCGCGACCGCGACACCCTGCACGGTGACCCAGGCGTTCGAGTTGCCGAGGAGATGCTCGACGCCATGCAGAAGGCGGAGTCGGGAGCCGCCGGCTGGGATACATGCCTTCAGGCTGGCGTTGTCGACGGCTGGGAGACTCTCGCCAGGCCGTTGGGTGAGGGGGTCGACGCGATCAGCATCACCCTGCTCCACGGCGAGCGGAGACGGTCGGCGCGGCTGACCAGGACCTTCCGACAGAACCTGCGCGGCACCAACGTTGGTCAGCCGCAGGTTGCCGAAGGGGAGATCGAGGGCGTGCTTTGGGAGTGCGACTGGAAGCAGCGCACCGCGCAACTGGACGAGGCCGACGGCAACCGGGTACCACTGATCCTGCCCGAGGGACTGGACGAGCGCGTCACGGAACTGCGTCGGCAGCGCGTTCGCGTGACCGGCCGCATCGAGCGCCTGAGCGGTCGTGCGATCCGAGCCACGGTTACCAACGTCGCGCCAGCGCAGGTCAGCGTTGGGGAGCCTGATCCGCGATTCGGTGGCTTCTGGGAGAACCTGAGCGTCGATGAACTGGCCCGCAGGCAGGGAGTCGCGCCGGTGACGAACCTCGACTCCCTCGCCGGCGACTGGCCGGAAGATGAGTCCGTCGACGACTTCCTGGACATGGTGCGGGAGGTACGTGGCGGATGACCGCGCTACTCGTCGACACGAACATCTTCTCGTTCCTGTTCAAGCGGGACGCGCGGCGCGACCTCTACGCGGCAGACTTGCTTGGCAGGCGATTGTGCCTTGCCTTCATCAGCGTGGCCGAGCTTCGCCTGTGGGCGATCGAGCACTCGTGGGGCCAGAAGCGCCGCGACTCCCTGGAGCAGGCCATGCTCGGCTACACGATCCTGGGGTTCGATAGCGAGACGGCATCGCGATGGGCGGAAGTGGCCGCTCATCAACGCCAGACTGGGCGCGACCAGAAGGACCGAGGGGACTGGTGGATCGCAGCATGCGCCTTGCGCCACAACCTGCCGCTCGTAACTCACAACTCGGGGTCGGCTCCACGTGATCACGCGCGCCCCTGAGTCGTCCCAATGACCGGAGCCGGCAACCGCGAGCCGGCCCTTGAACGTCTCGACATCATCGACGCACAACCGCGCGACCTCGGCGCTGCGCAGCCCGGTCAGGAACACGAACTCGAACAAGTCGGCGTCCCACTCCCAGCGCGGGTTCTTCTCGGCGGCGACCCAGATGCGGCCGAGGATCGTCTCGATCTCAGTGCTCTCCAGATGGTCGCAGCGTCGGCTCGTCGCCTTCGGCAGCCGCACGCCGCCGGTTTCGACGTCGAACGGGTTGTCGACCAGCGCGCCGCGCGTGGCCCGCGCGGCCTTGAACATCCGCTTCAGCAGCACGGCCTCGGCGCGGATCGTCGTACCGCCGACGCCGTCCTTCTCGCGCCGGTGCGCCATGCAGGCGCGCACCTGCGGCGCACCGATGCGGTGCACCTCGGTCGTGTCCGGCCACGCCCGGGTCAGCGCGCGGTACTTGTCCTCGACGAGCCGTCGCGTGCCTTCGCGCACGCCGTTCGCCGCCATGTCCTCGCACACCAACTCCCACGTCTGGGCGAGGGTGATCAGGCCGCCGGCGGTCGCAACTTCTCGTTCCCGCGGAACCGGCCGAGCCAGTCGGCGGCCTCCTCCGGCGTTGCGTAGGCGGGCGACTGGAACAGCCGGCCATCGACGCGGAGCTTGCCGCGCAACTTGTCGCTGTTGGGTCCGACCTTCGGCGGCAGCTTCGGCTTGCGCCTACGGGCGCGGACGGTCTGTGGAACGCGACAGGACAAATCCATCGGAGCACCTCGTTGAGTTGCACCGCGACGGACCGGCTCTGCACCCCAGAGGGATACCCCCGGATCGTTCCGCAGTTTGCTGGGCCGACCGGAGCCTCGCGCCTGCACGGCGCGCAGGGGGCTGGAGGTCCCGGGCGGAATCGAACCGCCGTCGACGGATTTGCAATCCGTTGCCTGACCACTTGGCTACGGGACCGCAGCGCCGGCACGGTAGCCGGGCCGCCGCGCGGATCAAGGCCGTTCCCGGCGGGGCCGCGGCCCGGTGCGGACCCGGCAGTGCACCCGGGAACTCTGCGGCGGAGCGCGCGGCCGCCGCGTATGCTGCCGGCCCGGCCGTCGAGCCGGTCCACCCGTGAAGTCCAAGAAGAACATCCACTTCGAGTTCAACCAGGAGCTCGTGCGCGAGCCCCTGCTCTACAAGATCAACCGCTCGTTCGACGTGGTGGTGAACATCCGCGGCGCATCCGTGTCCGATCAAGGCGGGTTCATCGCGCTGGAACTCGAGGGCGAAGCCGCCGAGATCGAGAAGGTGCTGGAGTACCTGCGCGGCCAGGGCGTGAAGCTCGGCGAGGGTCTCGGGAGCTCCGAGCGATGACCTGGACCGCGGGGCGGCGCCTGCCGCTCGCGTTCGCGTGCGCGTTGTCCGTCTGCCCGCGGCTCGACGTCGAGCCGCCGAACGACCTCGTGGCGCGCGGCCGGAACGCCGCGGTGGTGACCGCGGAGCCGCACGCGACGGCGGTCGGGCTCGAGGTGCTGCGCGGCGGCGGCAACGCCGTCGACGCCGCGGTCGCCGTCGCGCTGACGCTGGCCGTGACGCACCCGCAGGCGGGCAACCTCGGCGGCGGCGGGTTCCTGCTGCTGCGTCTGGCGGACGGCCGGACCGCGGCGATCGACTTCCGCGAGATGGCGCCGAAGGCCGCGACGCGCGACATGTACCTGCGCGCGGACGGCAGCGTCGACGAGGACAAGGTGCGCTACGGCGCGGCGGCGGCCGGCGTGCCGGGCAGTCCCGCGGGGCTCCTGCTCGCGCTGCAGAAGTACGGCACGCGGCCGCTGCGCCAACTCGCGGCGCCGGCGATCCGGCTCGCGCGCGAGGGTTTCGTCGTCGATCAGTTCCTGGCCGCCAGCCTGCACGAGGAGCGCGAGCACCTGCTCAAGTACCCGTCGACGTGCGCGGTGTTCGCCAGGGGCGACCGGCTGCTCGCGCAGGGCGAACTGCTGGTGCAGGAGGATCTCGCCGGCACGCTCGAACGTTTCGCCGCGGGCGGGCTCGCGGGCTTCTACGGCGGCCGCACCGCCGAACGGATCGTGCAGCAGATGGAGCGCGACGGCGGTTTCGTGACCGCGCGGGATCTCGCCGCCTACGCGGTGCGCGAGCGCGAGGTGCTGCGCGGCACCTACCGCGGCTACGAAGTGCTGTCGATGCCGCCGCCGTCGTCGGGCGGCGTGGCCCTGGTGCAGATGCTGAACATGCTGGAGGCCTGGGACCTGCGCGCGCTCGGCCACGGCGGCAGCGAGTACCTGCACCTGCTGACGGAGGTGATGGCGCGCGCGTTCGCCGACCGCGCGCGCTGGCTCGGCGACCCCGACTTCGGCGCCGTGCCGGTGGCGGGGCTCGTGGCCAAGGACTACGCGGCGAAGCTGCGCGAGGGCGTCGACCGCGAGCGCCGCAGCACCGTGGCCCCGGGCCGGCCGGCGGGCGGCCGGGAAGGCGGCGACACGACCCACTTCTCGGTCGTCGACGGGTCCGGCAACGCGGTCGCCTGCACGACGACGATCAACTCGTCGTTCGGCGCGATGGTGCTCGTGGCGGGCGCCGGGTTCTTCCTGAACAACGAGATGGACGACTTCTCGTGCAAGCCGGACGCGCCGAACCAGTTCGGCCTCGTCGGCGGCGCCGCCAACGCGATCGAGCCGGGCAAGCGCATGCTGTCGTCGATGACGCCGACGATCGTGCTGCACGGTGGCGAACTGCGCTGCGTGCTCGGCGCGCCGGGCGGCAGCCGCATCATCACGTCGGTGCTGCAGGTGCTGCTGAACCGCCTGGACTTCGGCATGGGGCTCGAGCAGGCGGTGCGCG
>VGXW01000339.1 GCA_016873195.1 Planctomycetota bacterium
CTGCCCCTTCAGCAGCGCGTCCCGGAACGACACGCTCTGCGCCTGCAGGTTGGTCGAGTGGTACCGGAGCGCCTGTGCCATGTCGGTGCGCCTACGTGCGGCTCACGGCCTTGCGGGCCGGCTTCTTCGCCGGCTGTTTCGCCGGCTGTTTGCCGATCCGGTCGAAGGCCTGTTCCAGGTCCGCGAGCAGATCCCGCTCGTCCTCGATCCCGATCGAGAAGCGGACCATGGACGGGGAGATGCCCGCCTTGCGCATCTGCGCCTCGCCCATCGCCGAGTGGGTCGTCGAGGCCGGGTGCGTGACGATCGAGCGGCACGTGCCGAGGTGCGTGGCGTGGGTCAGGACCTTCAGCGCGTCGATGAACCGGGTGGCCTGCTCGTAGTTCCCGTCCAGTTCGAAGGACAGCAGCGAGCTGCAGCCCTTCATCTGGGCGGCGACGAGCTTGTGGTACGGATTGCTCGCGAGCCCGGGGTAGTTCACCTTGGTCACGCGCGGGTGCTGCTCGAGGTACTCGGCGACGGCCTGCGCGTTGCGGCAATGTTTGCCCATCCGGAGCGACAGGGTCTCCAGGCCGATCAGGCTCAGCCACGCGTTCATGGGCGACATGGCCGGGCCGAGGTAGCGGATGCCGTTCTGGCGGATGCCCTCGACGATCGACTTCGGGCCGCAGACGATGCCGCCCAGGCTGCTCCCGTTCCCGCAGATGTACTTGGTCGTGGAATGGACCACCACGTCGGCGCCGAGCCGGGTGGGTTGCTGGAGGGCGGGCGTCGTGATCGTGTTGTCGACGACCAGCGGCAGGCGCCTGGACTTCGCCAGCGCCGCCAGGGCCGGGATGTCGGCGACGAAGAGGGCCGGATTGCTGGGCGTCTCCACGAACAGGAACTTCGTCCTCGGCGTGATTGCGGCGGCCCATGCCTCGATCGACTCGGGGTTGGTGACCCAGTTCACCTTGGCCCCCATCCTGGGCAGGCCGACGTCGAAGAGCCCGAACGTGCCGCCATAGACGCGGTTGGACGAGACGACGGCGTCGCCCGCGCCGAGCAGGTGGTGCGTCAGCAGGAAGATGGCCGACATCCCGGAGGCCGCCGCGATCGCGCCCTCGGTGTTCTCGAGGGCCGCCATCCGGTTCTCGAAGACCTGCACCGTGGGATTGTCCCAGCGGCCGTAGGTGAACCCGGGCTTCTCCCCGGTGAAGATGGCCGCCGCCTCCTGGGCGTCGAGATAGGGATAGGCGACCGACTGGTAGATCGGCACCGACATGGAGTCGGGTTGGAAGCTGGTGATCCCTGCGTGGATCGCCTTCGTGTCGAAACCGTGGTCTGTCATGGGGTCCTCCTGGTCCCCGGGGACGGGGCCAGTGCTTGCGTGTTCGTTCTGGACGGAAGTTCGGTGGTGCATCGCCGCCTCCCTGGCCCCGGGCAGGGCCGGCACGGCCCGGTTCGAGCGCCCGCCCGGACCGTCCGCGCGGAAGGTGCCGGCGGCGCACTGGACGGCCGCAATGCCTGGAGAGAGGGCAAGCTGCTGGTTTCCTGCCCGTGGTCCTCGGGAGAGGTCGCGGGTGCGGGAGTTCGGATCGTGGTCCCGGAGCCCGGAACCGAGCCCGGCACGATCCCCCTCGGCCTGGGCCGGGTCAACGGTCCCTTGAGCCCGCCAGGGATCCTCGTGGCTGCTGCTCCGCCACGTTTGCTGCGCCCAGTACGGGTCGCCGGCAGCGCCCCGTTCACCTGCCGGCCCTGGCCTCGATCACCAGCCTGCCGCCCTCGACCCGCACGTTCGCGAGGTTGTTGCGCATCCGGGCGGCCCGCCCCGTCCAGCCGTGCATCTCGGCCAGGTTCTCCTTGCGCAGTTCCCTCATGATCCGCCCGTCGACCGGTTTGCCGCGCACGGTCAGCGACTGCAGGGCCACGACCAGCACGTCGCCGACGCACCGCACCTCGACTTCGGCCGAGCCGTTCAGGAAGCGTCCTCTCAGTTCGCCGAGCCCGGGCACCTGCCCGAGCAGATCGCCGATCGGGATCGACAGATCGCCGAGCAACCGATCGCCCTCGATGGCGACGTGCACGTGGCCGCGCAGCAGGTCCCACGCGGGGTGGCGATCGATCAGCGCGTTGATCTCCTCGGCCGACAGCGACAGCGGCGGCGCGGCCTGGGTGGCGTCGAGCGCCTGGCCGAACGCGTTCACGCGCTGCTCCAGCTCCGCGTACTCGCGCTCGGGCAACGCCGACTCCGGCATCGGCATCGGCGCCGGCTCGGTGTTCGGCACGAGAACTTCGACGAGCGTGTCGAAGGCGTAGCGGACGGCGAAGTAGCCGCCGATCCCGGCGACGATCGCCAGCACCACCGCCGTGATGCAGCCGTAGAACAGGCAGCCCTTCGGCTGCTTCTCGGGGACGGCAGCAGGCAGGGGCGGGGGAACGTTCGGGTCGCCGCTCATGGCCCTGGATTGTCCGCGGCAGCGGCGCCGTTCTCCACCTGGCGCGCGGCCTCATCGCAGCAGTTCCGGCGGCAACGTGCGCACCGTCTCCGGCTGCTTCCTCAGCATGCGCCACAGCTCGGGCCACTCGCGCTTCGCCACCGCGATCTCGCGCAGGCCCGGGCCCGTGCAGATGCGCACGGTCGCCGCGCGCGGGCCGATCGCGGGCCGGCCGAGCACGCGGTTCCCGGTCGCGGCCGGGGCTGCGGGGCGCGCACCGTCGCGGCGCTCGAGCACCACGAACGCGTAGGGCAGCGCGCGCAGGTCGATGCCGACCGCGCGCGCGGTGCGCACCCAGTCGCCGTCGGTGAACACCTCGGGCGGCGGCGGCGCGAAGAAGTGGCACCAGTCGGCGTCGGTCGCGAGCGCCGGGCAGCGCGCGGCATGCGGACAGGGCGCGACGATCCGGAACGTCTCGAGCAGTTCGTCGCGCAGCGCCGCGAGCCGGCGCGCGGTCGTGCGGTTGCCCGGCTCGACGACGACGACCCGGGCCGCGCGGCCGATCAGTTCGCGCAGCGAAGCGAGCCCGCGCTCGTCGAGTTCGCCGAGCACGTGGCTCACCAGCAGCACGTCGGGGGCGAGGCCGGCGACGTCGGGCTGCGCCTGCACCGCGACGCCCGGCGCCGCCGCTGCGAACGCGCGCACCGCGAACTCCATCGCCGGCACCGACCGGTCGTGGCAGCGCACCCCGCGCGCACCGAACGCGGCGACGAAGCGCCGCGCCGCGATGCCGGTGCCGCAGCCGAAGTCGAGCACGGTTGCGTCGGGCGGCGGCAGGAAGCCGCGGGCGCGGCACTCCGCGAGCGCCGCGTCCCACTTCCAGCCGATGCGCGCGGCGAGCACGAGGTCGTAGGCCTGCAGATCGGCCGGGTCCCGCCAGTAGTCGCGCTGGGCCGCCGGGCCGCGTTCGTCGTCGAGGAACCGTTCGCGCATGGCGGCGATGCGGGCCAGTTCCTCGCGCGACGGGGGCATGCCGCAGAGCATGCAGCGGCCGGGCAGAGTGGGCCACGCCTTCACCGGCTGGGTCGGGAGTGGCCGCCGACAGGGGCGCTGGCACCGGAGGTCTGCACGAAGATCAACCCTGGGTTGTGTTTCGCGCACCCAGGAACGCAGCGCTGCACAAAACCAAACCCACGGTTACCATCTGTGCATGCCAGAAACTCCTGGAGGGCCCAGTTGGGACCGCCTCTTCGAGACGGCTCGTGCCCAGGACGGCTACTTCACGACGAGACAGGCCGCGGCGGCCGGCTACTCGTCCCAGCTGCTGCTCAAGCACCTTCGCGCCGGTCGCGTCGATCGAACGCGACGTGGGATCTACCGACTCGTCCACTTCCCGGCGGGGGAGCACGAGGAGCTGGTCATCGCCTGGCTCTGGTCCGAACGATCCGGGGTCGTCTCGCACCAGTCCGCGCTCACGCTGCACGGGCTGTCGGATGCGCTTCCCGCGCGCGTGCACCTGACGCTGCCGTGCGCCTGGCGGAAGCGCCGCTTCCGGGTGCCCGCCGATCTCGCGCTGCACCACGCGGACGTGTCGCCGGAGGATCGCACCTGGATCGGGGCGGTGCCCGTGACCAACCCACGGCGCACCCTGAACGACTGCGCCCGCGAGGACCTCTCGCCCGAACTGCTGCGACAGGCGGCACAGCAGGCCCTTTCACGTGGTCTGGCCACGGTGGCTCAGCTCGGCGACGTCGAGGAGGCGCTCAGACCCTTCGGAGGATTCGCGGCGTGACGGCGCGCGCCTGGTCCTCGCCCGAGGCGTTCAAGCAGTCGCTCGAGCAGCGCCTGCGCGGATCCGCGCAGACCGGCGCCGAGTTCGCGCGCAAGCGGCAACTGCTCGTGTTCGACCGCTTCCTGGCGCGCGTCGTCGCCGTGCTCGGCGACACGGCGACGCTGAAGGGCGGCCTCGCCCTCGAGATCCGACTCGAGCGGGCCCGCAGCACCAAGGACGTCGACCTTCGCCTGACAGGGCCGCCGAACCTCGCGGCGCTGCAGGAGGTGGCGCGGTGCGATCTCGGCGACTTCATGACCTTCGAGATCGGCCCCGATGCCGACCATCCCGAGATCCGGAACGAAGGCATGCGGCACGACGGGTTCCGCTTCCGTGCCCTGTGCAGGCTCGCCGGCAAGCTCTACGGACAGCCCTTCGGCGTCGACGTCGCCTTCGGCGATCCGATGTTCGGCGAGCCCGAGGTCGTCGTGGCGGAGGACGTCCTCGGCTTCGCGGGCGTAGCACCGCCCACGCTGCGGATCTACCCGATCGAGTCGCACGTAGCCGAGAAGCTGCACGCCTACACCATGCCCCGCGCGCGACCGAACTCGCGGGTCAAGGACCTGCCCGATCTCGCGCTGCTGGCGACGGCACGGACCATCGGGGCGA
>VGXW01000340.1 GCA_016873195.1 Planctomycetota bacterium
CCCCGGCGCGGGCGTCGCGGCGGCCGGGCGCGAAGCCGAGGTGCAGCCCGTCGCGACGGGCGCACTCGCGCCGCGCTCCGCTGCAGTCGTCGCCGCGCCGGACCTGCCCTCGCCCGGCGATCCGGCCGCCGCGCCGCCGCCGGCATCGCTGCTGGCACGGGCTGCCGCGGGCGATCTCGCCGGGCCAGCCGTGCGCCCCGACCGCCCGGCCGCGCCTGCGCGGCCCGGCCCTCGCTCGCAGCTGCGCGAACCCACGCCTGTGGCGGCCGCCGCGGCGCGCGCGTTCGCAGCACCCGCCCGCCCGGCGCTGCCTCTGCCGATCGCTGGCGCGACGGTGCCGGGACGTAGCCCGGCCCGCCGGTTCGACCGCGGCGAACTCGGACTCGGCGCCGCGGACTCGCCGTCGATCCCGGCCGCGCCTCCCGGCTCCTTGCTCGAACGCGCAGCGACGGGGCCGCTCGGCCCGGGCGCCCGCGAGCCGGCACGACCGGCGAGCGCCTACAGCAACCGCTTCGGCCCGGCGAAGGCCAAGGCCCTCGAGCAGTTCGGCGGCACGGTCGAGACCGAGCGCGCGGTCGCCGATGGCCTGCGCTACCTCGCGAGCATCCAGAACGCGGACGGCTCGTTCGGCGACGTCGAACTGTTCGACGCCAAGTACGGCAGCATGTACGTGGGCAAGACCGCACTCTGCGTGCTCGCGTTCCTCGGCGCGGGCCACACGCCGGTCTCGGGCACCGAGCACAGCCGGGTCGTCGCGCGCGCGATCGCGCGGCTGCTCGCCGCCCAGGATCCGGCGACCGGCGCGTTCGGCGACAGCTCCAGCTACGGGCACGGCATCGCCAGCTACGCGCTCGCGGAGTGCCACGGGCTCACCAGGGATCCCGCGCTGCTGCCGCCGCTCGAGCGGGCGCTCGACTGGATCCTGCAGAACCAGGGGCCGCGCCGCGACCGGCGGAACCGCGGCGGCTGGGGCTACTTCTCGCCGCAGCTCCCTCCGGAGGACGACTACGCGCGCGTGTCGGTGACGGCGTGGATGGTGATGGCGCTCGAGTCGGCGCGGCTGTCCGGCATCGAACTGCCGCCGGCGGCACTGTCCAGGGCCAGGGAGTACCTGCAGCTGTCGTTCGACGCGCCGGACGGCTGGTTCCGCTACAACCACAAACCGAGCCGGCTCGCGTCGGCCTGGCCGACGCTGCCCGCGAGCACGCCGGCCGGGGCCTTCTGCCTCTTGCTGCTCGGCAGCGACGCCGCCGACCCGATGGTCGCCGCCGCGCTCGACTACACGGTCGCGCGGCGGCCCGAGGCCTACCGGCGCTACAGCGACGACGACTTCGTGCTGCGCGGCCAGGGCAACGTCTACTTCTGGTACTACGGTACCTTGTGCTGCTTCCTCGCCGGCGGCGACGCCTGGTCGCAGTGGAACGAACGGCTGCGCACGGTGCTGCCGGCCGCGCAGGCCCGGGACGGCTCGTTCCCGCCGATCGACACCTACGCGCGCGAGGCCGGGGACGGCCGGCGCGACCGCAGCTACACGACCGCGATGTGCGTGCTGAGCCTCGAGGTCTACTACCGCTACTTCACGCCGCTGCTGCTCGGGCGGTGACGCGCCGGTGCGAACGGGGGGCTGGCCGGCTACGTTCCCGGACATGTCGACGGCCAACGTGCTCAAGACCTTCGTGCTCGCGCTGGCGGGCATGGTCGGCATCTTCTTCGGCGTCGGGGCCCTGCTCGCCGACCGCTGGGTCGTCGAGTCCGTGCGCACGGTGACGGCGCCGCCGGCGCGCGTCGCACCGCTGCTCGGCGACTTCGAGGCGTGGGAGCGCTGGTCGACGATGAGGCTCACGCTGGGCCCGCAGGTGCAGCGCACCGTCGAGGGGGAGCCGGGCAGGCCGGGCCACCGCGTGGTCTGGAGCGGTGCCGCGGGCCGCGCGTCGCTGACGATCGTGCGCGCCGACGCCGGCGCGATCGCCTACGAGTACCACAGCCATGCGCGCGACGACGCCGCGCCGCAGCTCGCCGGCACCGGTTCGATCACGATCGCCGCGGAGGGCGAGGGCACGCGGGTCACCTGGCGCGACGAGGGCAGCTGGCCCGACTACGCCGGCCGGTGGTTCGGCTGGTTCGGCGGCCTGCAGGTGCGCGTGCAGCAGATCCAGACCACGAGCCTGGCAGGTCTGCAGGAGGCGCTCGAGCAGGACCCGCCGCCGAAGTGACGGGCGCTCAACGCACCACGACGTCGACCGCGGTCGGCGTCGCTTCGACGGGCGCCGGGGAACCGTCCTGCTGGGCGGCGCGCAGGTTGCGCAGGGTGATGCGGTGCGTGCCGGGCTGCCGCGGCGAGGCCGTCACGAGCCGCAGGCGGAACAGCGGCCCCTGCTGCAGCGGCTGCGCTGCCTTGTTGCGGGCGTCGCCGCAGACCACCACGTAACGGCCGGCGACGGTGCCGCCGTCCAGCGTCGGCGCGGGCTGCAGCGCGACGAGCGGCTCGGTCGCGAACGCGAGCGCCGCGGGCAGTTCGACCGCGACCTCGAGCAGCACCGGGGCGGCGGAGCCCCTGTCCGCGAGCGCCACTTCGAGGTCGGCCGCCGTGGTCGCGGGGCCGAGGTCGAGCGGGCTCGCCGCGAGCCGCATCGGCACCGCGACGGCGGAGCCGCCGCCGCCGCCGCCGCCGCAGGCGGCGAGGCACAGGCAGCACAGGAGGGCCGGAGGGCGGAGCATGCTGCAAGGGTAGCGCGCCCCGGCCGGCCGGGAAGGGCTCGCGCGGCGGAAGGCGATCGCCGACGATCGCCGCATGGCCCCGCGCTCCCCACTGCCCCACTTGCCGGCCCGCGCGTTGGCAGCGTTGTTCGCCGCGTGGTCGGGTGCCGCGCCCGGCGCCCAGGAGCCGGCGTTGCCACCGCCCGGGCCGGGCCACGGTGCGGCGCAGGAACCGGTGCACCGGCTGGCGTCGGCGACGTCGCCCTACCTGCGCCAGCACGCTGCGGATCTGGTCGACTGGTATCCGTGGGGCGAAGAGGCCCTGGCCAGGAGCCGGGCCGAGCAGAAGCCGATCTTCCTGTCGATCGGCTACTCCGCATGCCACTGGTGCCACGTGATGGCGCGCGAGAGCTTTCGCGACCCGGGGACCGCGCGGTCGCTGAACGCGGACTTCGTGTGCATCCTGGTCGACCGCGAGGAGCGCCCGGATCTGGACGAGATCTACCTCGCCGCGCTGGCGGCCCCGGGGCAGCAGGGCGGCTGGCCGATGTCGCTGTTCCTGACGCCGGAGCAGCAGCCGATCTTCGGGGGCACCTACTTTCCGCCTGCGGACGCGCACGGCCGGCCCGGTTTCCGGCGCGTGGTCGAGCGCGTCGCGGCCGCCTGGCGCGAGGACCGGCAGCAGGTGCAGCGGGGCGCTGGCGAACTCGCGGCCCACCTGCGGCAGGCGCTGGCGCCGGAGCTGCCGCCGGGCGAGGTGACGCCGGCACTGCTCGACGGGTTGCTCGCCGCGGCGCGCGCCGGTTTCGATCGGGAGCACGGCGGCTTCGGCGAGGCGCCGCACTGGGCGCCGAAGTTCCCGCAGCCGGGCCTGCTGCGGGCGCTGCTGCGCCTGCCCGACGCCGAGGCGGCCGGCATGGCGCGCACGACGCCCCAACATCTGGCGGCCGGCGGCATCTGCGACCAGCTCGGCGGCGGCTTCCACCGCTACAGCACGGACCGCGCCTGGCGGGTGCCGCACTTCGAGAAGATGCTCGGCGACAACGCGCAGCTCGCGACCTGCTACCTCGAGGCCTACGCGCGCACCGGCGAGGCCGGGTTCGCCGCGGTGGCGCGCGCGACGCTCGACTGGCTGCTGCGCGAACTGCGCGATCCGGGCGGGGGCTTCCGGTCGAGCCTGGACGCTGTCGCCGGCGGCGCCGAGGGGCAGTTCTTCGTCTGGCGGCTGGCCGAGTTCACCGCGGCGGCCGGGGCCGACGCCGCGGTCGCCGCGCGGCACTTCGGCGTCACCGCCGCCGGCAACTGGCAGGGCGCGAACGTGCTGGCGCAGGCCGCGTCGGCCGCGGCGATCGCGCGCGAGCTGGACCGGCCCGCGGCCGAGGTCGCCGCGGCGATCGTGCGGGCCCGCGCGGCGCTGCTGGCGGCGCGCGAGCGCCGCGCGCGGCCGGCCGTCGACGACAAGGTGCTGTGCGCGTGGAACGGGCTCGCGATCGAGGCGCTGGCCACCGGCTACGCCGTGCTCGGCGAAGTCCGCTACCGCGAGGCGGCGGCCGGCGCGGCCGACTTCGTGCTGCGCGAACTCGTGCGCGAGGGGCGCTGCCTGCGCAGCTGGCACGCGGGGCAGGCGCGGCACCGCGGCGTGCTGGAGGACCACGCGCTGCTGGCCGACGGGCTCGTCGCGCTGTTCGAGGTCGACCCGGATCCGCGCTGGCTGCACGCGGCGCGCGACCTGCTGCGGCAGATCGCGGCGCGCTTCTCGGCCGGCGCCGGCGGGCTGCACGCGACCGCCGACGACCACGAGCCGCTGCTCGCGCGCACGCGCAACGCGGCCGAGACGGCCCAGCCTTCCGGCATGGCCGCGGCCGCGCGCGCGGCGCTGCGCGCGGGCCTGCTGCTCGGCGACGAACGCCTGTACGAACTCGGCGCCGGCGTGCTGCGCGCGAACCGGGCGCTGCTCGAGCGCGCGCCGGTCGCGGCGCCGTCGCTGTTCGTCGCGCTGCAGTTCCACCTCGCCGATCCGCGCGAGGTGGTGGTCGCGGGCGAACCGGACGATCCGCGCACGCAGGCGCTGCTGCGGGCCGCGCGGGGTGCCTTCCCCGGCGCACGGGTGGTCGCGAACGTGCACGCCGGGAACCGCGCGGCGCTCGCG
>VGXW01000341.1 GCA_016873195.1 Planctomycetota bacterium
GATCGCTGTGCAGGCGGCCGATCGCCTCGAGCGCCGCCGGCAGGTTCGCTTCGCCGTCCTTGGCGAAGTTCGTGACGAAGCCGCGCAGCTTCTGCAGCGCCTCGGGGTACTTCTTCGGGTCCTTCGCGATCTTCGGCTCGTCGCTGCCGCGCGCCTCGGCGTAGCTCATCTGCGCGTCGACGAACTCGGCGGTGGCGACCGCGCCGCCGCGGTACTGGGCCTTGGGATCCTTCGGGTCGAGCTTCGTCGCCGCGACGTGCTCGCGGAACGTCTGCAGCACGCGGCGGGCCTCGGCGAAGTTGCCCTGCACCTGGTGCGCGCGGGCGATGTTGACCTGCGCGTTCTCGTGGAACACGAAGTCCGGCGGGATCTTCGCGTACTCGGCGATCGCCGCGGCGTACTTCTTCTGGTTGAACAGGTCGTTGGCGCTCTTCCAGAACAGCTTGGCGCCGACGTTGGCGCCGCCTCTCTCGGTGATCTCCTTCGCGGCGGCCGCCAGCACCGGACCGAACTCGGGGGCGTTCTTGCTCTGCAGCTTCAGGCGCGCGACCGCGCGGTCCAGCGCGTCGGCCAGGTCGCTGGCCTTGTCCTTGTCGGCGTTGCCGAGCTTCTGCAGACCCTCGGTCATCGCGATGGTGGCCTCGAGATAGCGCTCGGTCAGCCCGAAGGCCGTGCCCAGCATCTCCCAGGCCTCGAGGCCCAACGCCACCGCATCCTCGGCGTTCATGGTCGCGAGCGTGCGCCGCAGGCCCTTGATCGCTTCCTCGTAGTTCTTGTTCTGGAACTCGCCCTTGGCGACCTCGAACAGGTACTTGGCCGGGATGGGGCCCTGCTGCAGGCCGAGGATGTCGCGCAGCACCGCCTTGGCCTTGATGCCGACGTAGTCGTTCGGGTGCTTCTCGTTGACGCGCAGCACCATCGCCAGTGCGTCGGCGGCCTTCTTCTTGTCACCGGATTCGGCGAGGAAGCGGCACTCGGCGAGGAACATCAGGTGGCCCCAGCGCGGGTCGACGACGTCGAACAGCTCGACGCCCTTCTCGCCGTGCTTCTGCATCTGCTCGCGGAACGTCTTGAACAGTTCGTCGGTGCCTGCGGCGCCCGTGGACACCATCACGTCGCCGGCGCGCACCGAGACCTCCTGCAGCATCTCGAACAACAGGCCCTGCACGTCGCCGGACAGGCCGAGTTCGTCGGCCTCGTCGAGCGACTTCGAGATCTGCCCGATCGTGGTCCGGTACTGGTCGAGCGCCTGCCGGGTGTCGCCGCCGACCTCGTAGCACTGCGCGATCTCGAACAGGCCGCGCAGGCCGATCGCGGTCTCCTCGCCGGCATCGAGCACCATCTCCGTGAGTTCGTCGATCGCGCGCTGCACGAGCACCGCGCGGTCCGCCTTGACGGCGCGCGCCTGCTCGCGCATCAGCACGCCCTTGCGCATCCACAGCAGCAGGTACTCGGTGTTCCTGCCCTCGTTCTTGCGCTGCGGCCGCAGGTGCTCCATCACCTTGCCGCACGCGTCGATGCCGGTGCGGAACACGCCGAAGGCCTCTTCCTCGAGTTCCTTGACCTTGTCGGGCGCCGCCTCGCGCCCGAACTCGAGTTCCTCGATCAGGAACTGGCCGAAGTCCTGGGCCGCGTCGGCGAGCGTCATGCGCGCCTGCAGCTGCAGGTTCGCGTCCGCGGTGGCCTCGGCGAGTTCCTTCGACTTGTCGAGCGCCTCCTTGAACAAGGTGCGCTGCAGCGAGCGGTCGCTGCGCAGCTTCGCGCCGTAGTAGGCGACCTGCACCGCGAGTTGCGCGATACGATCCTGTTCGCCAGCGCCGCGGTAGTCGGTGGCGAGGCGCTCGGCTTCTTCCTTGGCGAGCTCGATGAAGCGCATCTCCTTGGCGAGGGCGCGCACGAACACGATCTCGCGCTCGAGTTTGTCCTGGGCCCAGAGGCCGGGCGACAGGGATCCGAGCAGCAATACCAACAGGGCGTTCGTCGCACCGTTGCGGTGCGTGGAGCGGCTTCCGACCACGGGCGGACTCCGGATTGCAGGACCAGGGGTTTCGGGGATTCGGCAGCGGCCCGTCGGACACGCAGCGGGCCGAAAGAAGCGATGCCGACGCGGGTGCGCAGGGGGCTCGTGCGTCGCAGAGGGGAACGGCGGAGCATAGGCAGGAGTTCAGAAATGTCCAGCGCGCCGGGACGGGGCGCCCGGCGGGGTGCCACGCTGCGTTGCCGGGTCCCGCTGCCCGGCAAACGACCGCGGCCGCCTCCCCGGATGCACCGTGGAGGCGGCCGCGGCGAGGATCGGCCGGGGTCGGGGCCCGATCGGTCAGGGCCCGATCAGGCTCGGCAAGGACCGTTCACTTCCTGGCGGGGACGATCGTGCCGTCCGGGTGCTGGATGGTGGCCGGCTCGAACTCG
Source organism: Planctomycetota bacterium (assembly GCA_016873195.1). Classification (GTDB taxonomy): domain Bacteria; phylum Planctomycetota; class UBA1135; order UBA1135; family UBA2386; genus VGXW01. The sequence goes on from VGXW01000341.1 coordinate 2,410, forward strand.
TCCATCAGCACGATCCGGGCGCGGATCAGGATCAGGATCTTGCGGTTCTGCACCGACGTGCCCTTGCGGCTGAACAGCCAGCTCAGGCCCGGCAGATTGCCGAGCAACGGCACCGACGAGCGCAGGTTCTGCCGCTCGACCAGCCGCATGCCGCCCAGCATCATCGTCCCGCCGTCCGGCATCGTGACCGTCGTGCGCACGCGCTGCAGCGTGACCTCGGGCAACTGGATCGAGATCGGCTGGCCGACGCCCAGCGTCGTGGTGAAGGTCGGGATCGGCAGCTGCAGCGCCATCACCGTCGGGCGCAGCTCCATCGTCACGAACTTGAGGTCGCTGTCGACCACCGGGCGCACGTCGAGCGCCACACCGTCGTGGACCGTGCCGATCACCGGGTTGGCGACCGCCGCGGCCTGTGCGATCTCGACCTCGAAGTCGCGGATGTAGCTGATATTGCGCAGGTAGTGCATCGACGCGCGCGTGTTGTTGTAGATCAACAGGCGCGGCGCCTCGATCTGCTCGCTGCGCTCCTGCTTGCTGACGGCGCGCAGCACGACCTCGACCTCGGTGTCGTCCAGGAACGCGTACTGCAGCGACAGGCCGCCGGCGTTGGTCAGGCCGCCGTGGCGGCCGCCGAGCGTGCCGTTGTACAGGTTCTCGACGCGCGCCATGATGTCGCCGTCGTTGCCGTCGTCGAAGAACACGCCGGGCTCGGTGCCGGTGCCGACGAGGCCGGGCGTCGCCGCGTTCTGCTGGTTCTTCGGGCCGAAGTCGTCGAAGCCCGCGTTGGGGCGCAGGCCGTTCTTCTCGAGGCCGCGCCCGGGCACGCCCTGGGCGGCCTGGTTGCCGAGGCCGCGCAGGTCGATGCCGACGTCCTCGAGGAAGCTGTCGTCGACCTTCAGGAAGCGCGACTCGATGTCGACCTGGATGCCGACGTGGCGCCGCAGTTCGTTGACCAGGTGGTCGATGGCCTTGTGGGTCTCGGCGTCGGCGCGCACGTAGAGCACGCCGGCCTGCATGTTCATGCGGAACGGGGCGGGGTCGTCCCACTGGTCCTTGGCGACCATGTCCTTCAGCAGCTCGGTCAGACGCCCTTCGTCGACGACCGACGGCGCCGGCTCTTCGTCGATCTCGGGGAACAGCGGCGCGTCGTCGCCGGGGATCGGCAACCGCAGGTTCGGGCCGGGGTTGCCCTTGACGCCCTGGACCAGGTCCTGCACGTGGTACTTTTCGAGGTAGGGCCTGCCGAACGCGTTTGCCGGGCTCACCAGGTGGACGATGCCGTCCTTGACCTTGTAGCCGACGCCGGTCTGCTCCTTGATGTTGCGCAGCGCCTGGGCCACCGACCGCCGCGGCAGCCGGAAGTCCGCCAGCGTCGTCTGCTCGGCGGGCATGTCCTTGACCTCCTGGGTCACGAAGAACGTGGCGCCGGTGAGGTTCGCGTAGTAGCTGGCCCAGTCCTGCACGGTGGCGCTCGCGAAGTTGTGCTCGAGCACGGTCTCGTCGAGCCGCTTCAGGATCGCCTGGTTCTCGGGCGTGTCGAGTTCGGTGGTCTGTGTGTAGCTCGCGGGCGAGCGCTGCGACACTTCGGCCCAGCGCGCCATGTCGAAGACCACGGTCTCGGTCTGCGGCAGGTTGCTGTGCTGCAGTTCGAGGAACGTCTTGTTCCACTCGGTGCGCCAGCGCTCGCGCGAGTTCTCGACCGACGAGTTGTGGCGCGCGCGGTCGGCGAGGTCGCGCAGCGCCATGGCCGTCGGGTTCGTCGGGTCGAGCAGCAACGCCTGGTCGACGAGGGCGACCGACTGCAGGTACTGGCCGGCCTGGAAGCTCAGATTGGCCTGCTCCAGGATGCGCTCGACGCGCAGTTCGCGCGCGATCTTCTGCTCGGACTCGAGGCGGGCGAGTTCCTGGTCGGACGCGAACCGGATCCGGTCGAGCTGATCGAGGTCGGCCTTGACCTTCGCCTGGCGGGCTTCCTCGAGCGCCTTCTCGGCCTCCCTGCGCTGTTCGTCGTCGGCCTGCGCGAACGGCGAATAGCGCAGCGTGGTCACGGCGCGCTCGAAGCAGTCGATCGCGCGGCCGAAGTTCTGTTCCTGCATGTGGGCGCGACCCAGCTGCAGCTCCTTGGCCACCAGCGCGCGCTCGCGCTCCTGGCGGATGCGATCCTGCAGCACCGCGCGCTCGAGGCGGTTGCTGAGCGTCACGCCCTTGTCGCCGCCGAGGATCTGGTTGCAGCGCTGCAGGATGTCGCGCGCCTCGGCGTTGCCGTTGTCGAGTTCCAGCGCGAAGGCCGCCTCGCCGCGGGCGTCCTCGAACAGGCGCAGATCGAGGGAGCGGCGCGCGTTCTCGATCGCCCGGACGACCATCGCGGCGCGCCGGGTCGCCTCGACTCCCTGGGGCTGCTGCCCCTGCGGCTCCTGGGGCTCCTGGGGCCTCGC
>VGXW01000342.1 GCA_016873195.1 Planctomycetota bacterium
GTTTCTGAAAGACCTCGAGGATGACTCGATGTGCGAAGTCGAGGTAATTCTCGGGGACACCGACGAGTCCCACATCATCCGGACCATCGAGTGCTGGGACAACGAGAAGCGCAAGTGGCCTCAGCGCCAGCATCATCCTGTGTTGAATGCGGAGCCGATCACTCGGCGATTCTCCAACGTGATCCAGTTGCTGAGTCACGCAGTGCCCAGCATCGCAGTTCAGGCATGCCTCCTCGCAGCCGACGACCGGAGGGCTCTTCACTTCGTCGAGGTTCTCGATGCCTACGAAGAGGCGGAGGAGGATGGCGGCAGGGAGCGCGCGGTGCACGATGAGGCCTACTGGCGAGGGCGCTTCCGATGACGTGCGCCAGGCGCGGTCTACTGTTGGCATGGCTTCTGGCGAGCTGCGCCAAGCCTCCAGCCGCAGTCACCGTTCCGGGACCGGAAGTTGGCGGTCTTGCCGAAGGCCTCAGAGGGCATCTGGTCTTCGATGCGGGCGGAGGCAGCATCGAAGCCGTGTCGCTGCCGCGGGGCACTCGCAGCGTCGTCCGAAGCAAGTGCGATTCGCACGTGTACGTCTTGAGCGGACCGGATGCCGAGGGGCGGATCGCCTACGTGGAAGATCACTACGGCTCCAGCCGGCAGAGGCACCTGCTCAAGACGATCGGCATCGACGGCACGAAGGACACTGTCGTGTTCGAGCGGCCTGGCAGTGTGATGTGGGCGAGTGCGCCTGGGGGCAACGGCGTGATGGGTTCGGTTCTGGCATTGGCTCCCACTGGCGGCCTCGTGGCCTTCGTGAGTGGGTTGCGTTCGAAGCAGCCAAGGGAGCCCAAGTATGTCGGCACACTCGAGGTCTGGGACACCGTGCGTCGTCAGCAGGTCACCACTGTGCCGGACGCTCTGAGCCACAGGATCTCGTGGTTCCCGGACGGCAAGCGGGGGCTGTACGTGCGTCACGTTCCGCGGGCCGAGGTCCCGAGTGATGCACGGGACTTGATGGAGGGCACCTGGCGACAGTCCGATCCTGTTCCCGCGATCCATCGGTGCGACATCGCGACGGGACGCAGTAGTTTCGTCCAGGTGGGATTGGATTCGCTGGTGGCGCCCGATGGCGCCGACGTGTTCGTAGTGGACGCTCTCGAGAAGACCTGGTTTCGGGTCGACCTGTCGAGTGGGCGCACGACGCAAGTGCGCTGGCCGATCGGAGCTGTCGGGCTGATCGCGACCGCCGGGCAAGACTTGGTGGTCTACTGCGGGTTGCCGACGGAGGGGGCGGAGATCCGATACATGGAGCACTACAGTCCGATGGTGGGACCGAGGCCCCTGGGCGCCATCAAGCTTGCGCGCATCGGGACCGGGGAGTTTCAGACCTTGCTGCCGCACTTCGATCCACGCCACTCGGTGAGTTTCGGGATCGGTCCGAAATGAGCGAGTGCTACAGTGAACACCCAACCTGCCGCCGGAGCAGACGCTCGGCAGGCCTCGCGCGACGCAACGGTACATCCACTGACCGAGCATCATTCCCTCCGGCATTCCTCGGCAGTGTGACCCGCAGGTCCGCCACCGACCCGACCTGGCGATGACGCCGTCGATCCTGGGATCTCGGTGTTCGCACAGAGAAGAGGAACGGCACCGCGGCAGGGAGCGCGCAGGCGGGCGGCTGTGTTCGGAGTGGGAAGCAGCGCCGAACGGCGCCGCGAAGGCGGTAGGCGGGACCCTGGACGCCGTCGACGCCGCGGACGCCTTGAGCAACGCGGAATCGCAGCCTGGACCTCCTGCGCCCGCCCCCCGACGAGACAAGCCGCGCTCGATCCTCCCATGCTACGCTGCCCGGCTCCACCGGCCCGCTCCACGGATCCTCGCATGGCCCTCGTCCTCGTCGGCGCAGTCGCGGTCGCGTGCGCCATCTCGCCCGGCACTTCCCCGCAAGCTCCCACGGGCCGCGAGTACCACGTCGCGCCGCACGGCGACGACAAGGCCGACGGCGCCCCGGCACGCCCGCTGCGCACGATCGGCGAGGCGGCGAAGCGCGCCGAACCCGGCGACGTGATCACCGTGCACGCGGGCGTCTACCGCGAACGGGTCGACCCGCCGCGCGGCGGCACGTCGGACACCCACCGCATCGTCTACCGCGCCGCGCCGGGCGAAGAGCCCGTGCTCGAAGGCGCCGAACGCGTGCAGGGCTGGCGCCGCGTGCAGCACGACACCTGGCACGTCGAACTGCCGAACTCGTTCTTCGGCGACTTCAACCCGTTCGCCGACGTGATCGCCGGCGACTGGTTCGACCCCCGCGGGCGCACCCATCACACCGGCGCGGTCTACCTCGACGACCACTGGCTCTACGAGGCATCGAGCCTCGAGCACGTGCTGCAGCCGATCGGCGCCCGCGGCGCCGAATACGCGCCGCCGCGCGGCGGCCAGTACCTCCTCAACGTCGCCTGGCTCGGCGCGCCGGGAGCGTCGCCGGAGCGCCGCGTCGCGGCCGCCGGCCACGCCGCCCAGCACGGCGTACAGACCGCACCGTGCAGCGAGGGCGGCGAGTGCATCGGCTGGATCGAGTCCGGCGACTGGGTGCGCTACGACGACGTCGATCTCGGGGATGGCGCTGAGCTCGAACTGCGCGTCGCGTCGGCGACGGCCGGCGGCCTGATCGAGATCCGCCGCGACGGCCCGGACGGGGCCTTGCTCGGCACCGCGCGCGTGCCGCCGACCGGCGACTGGCAGCGCTGGGTCTCCGTGCGGACCGCACTCCCCGGCACCGGCGCCGCCGGCGCCCGCACCCTGTGCCTCGTCTTCCGCGCCGAACCCGGCGACAACCCGGCCGACGTCCGGCTCTGGTGGGCGCGCGTCGACGAGCGGCAGACGGCGATCTGGGCCCAGTTCCCGGTCGATCCCAACACGGCTGAGGTCGAGGTCAACGTGCGCCGGACGGTGTTCTACCCGAGCCGGACCGGCATCGACTTCCTGACCGTGCGCGGCTTCCGCATGCAGCACGCGGCGACTCCGTGGGCGCCGCCGACCGCCGAGCAGATCGGGCTGATCGGCACCAACTGGAGCAAGGGCTGGATCATCGAGCACAACGACGTTCGTTACTCGGTCTGCTCCGGCATCGCGCTCGGCAAGCACGGTGACGAGTTCGACAACACCTCGGCGGACACGGCCGAGGGCTACGTCGCGACGATCGAGCGCGCGCTCGCGCGCGGTTGGACCAGGGAGCGCGTCGGCCACCACCTCGTGCGCAACAACCGCGTGCGGCACTGCGAGCAGGCCGGCATCGTCGGCAGCCTCGGCGCGGCGTTCTGCACCGTCAGCGGCAACGAGATCCACGACGTGCACGTGCGCAGGCTGTTCAGCGGCGCCGAGATGGCCGCGATCAAGTTCCACGGCGCCATCGACACCGTGATCGAGGGCAACCACATCTTCCGCTGCAATCGCGGCATCTGGCTCGACTGGATGAACCAGGGCAGCCGCACGACGCGCAATCTCGTGCACGATGTCGGCCCCAGCGAGGACCTGTTCGTCGAGGTCAACCATGGCCCGTTCCTCGTCGACGACAACTTGTTCCTGTCGCCGCGCGGGCTGGTCGTCGTCTCGCAGGGCGGCGCCTACGTGCACAACCTGATCGCCGGCGACGTCTACGTCGAACACAAGGAGCAGCGGCAGACGCCGGCGCATCCGGCGCACGCGACCGCGGTGACCGGCCTCTACGGCAACCCGAGCGGCGACGACCGCTTCCACAACAACGTCTTCGTCGGCGGCGGACTGCCGGCCTACGACGCAGCGGGGCTGCCGGTGGCCATGGCCGGCAACGTGTTCCTCGGCGGCGCCCGGCCGAGCCGGCACGAGACTGCGCCGTTCGTCGACGCGGCACCGCCGGGGCTCGTGCTCGAACCGAGGGCCGATGGCCTCTGGCTGCGGCTCCTGCTGCCGCGCGGCCTGGGCGGTCCGCGCCGCGTCGTCACCTCCGAGATGCTCGGGGAGACGGCGATTGCGAAGTTGCCCTACGAGCAGGCCGACGGCACGCGCTACGTGCTCGACACCGACTACCGCGGATGCGCACGTCCCGCCGACCCGGCACCGGGGCCGTTTGCCGACGCCGGCGCCCGGGAGTGGCGCGTCTGGCCGCGTTGACCGCGGGCGGCGCGTTCAGCGGACCGCGTGGTAGCGCACGGACGAGCGCACGAGGCTCGTGTCGGCCCCGCCGGGCAGCGTCTCGGTGCCCCAGTCGTATCCGACGTCGAGTTCGCGCAGGGCCGGCGCGAGCTTGGTCAGGATCGCGCCGACGTGGCGCAGCGGTTCGGTGTCGCGTTGGGCGGGCGCCAGCGCGAGGAAGAAGCCGGCGGCGGCGACGACGTCGACGAGGCCCGGCGCACCGGCCGTGACGCGGCCGAAGGCGAGCGCGCTGACCGCGCCCTGTCGGCCGATGCCGAGCGCGGCGAAGGCAGGCGACTGGCGGATCGAGGCGGCCTCGCCGCGGCGGACCGCGTCGACCCGGGCCAGCGCCGCGGCCGAACTCGCGAGCACGAACTCGTCGCCCTGCACGCCGACGACGGGGCAGGAGCGCGGGAAGGCCGCGAACCGGAGTTCGTGCATGCCGTCCCCGCTGCGCACCGCGAGGTGCTGGCCGCGGCGGGCGAGGAACCGTTCGCCGGTAGCGAGCCAGCGGGGCAGTCCCTCGGCGACCGTCGCGGACTCGCGCAGGCGCAGCCAGAGCACCCATTCCCCGCCACCGTCGGGCGTCGGCAGCGCGACCCAGGCGAGTTCGCCGGCGACGTGGCCGAGGGCCGTGCGCACGGATTCGAGCAGCTCGCGGTGCTCGTCGAGCAGCTGGCTCAAAA
>VGXW01000343.1 GCA_016873195.1 Planctomycetota bacterium
CACGCTGACGGTCACGCGGCTGTGCGCGCCGCCGTCGACGATCACGAAGTCGATCGTTCCGCTGCAGACGCTGTCGCACAACGTGGCGCCGAACAACGGCCTGGGCACCGGCGCGAGCGTCTACTTCGACCTCGACGTCACCAATCCGGCCGGCGTCAACCTCAACGCGATGGACGTGTTCGGCAGCGTGGTCAACGTGCCGTTCACGGTCGACCTGTACGTGAAACCCGGCACGCACCGGACCTTCGAGGGCACCGCGGCGCTGTGGGTCAAGGCCGGCACCGCGAGCGGCACTTCGGCCTCCGCGAACACCCTGCCGTCCCACGCCGCGTTCCCGCAGGCGCTCTACCTGCCGCCCGGCCTGCACGGCATCAAGCTGCACTACATCGGCACCGGCCCGCGCTACCGGAACATCACCGCCACGACGACCGTGTCGAACGGTGACCTCGCCATGACGCTCGGCGTCTCGCGCGGCAGCACGGTCGCGAACCCGTGGGGCGGCTCGAACATCGACCTGCGCGCCTGGAGCGGCACGCTCTACTACGGCACGCACAACATCACCGGCCTCGCCGGCTTCGGCTCGTTCGGCCCCGGCTGCGCTGGCTCGCTGGGCGTCTCCCACCTGGCGGCGAACCTGCCGCAGCTCGGCAGCACGCTGAACCTGTCGGTCAACAACCTGCCGCAGTCGATCGCGATCATGATGATCGGCTTCAGCAATACGTTCTCGCCGTTCGGCCCGCTGCCGCTCGACGTGACCACGTTCGGCGCGCCCGGCTGCTTCGGCCGCGTCAGCCCCGACGTGACGGTGCTGCTGCTCGGCGCCGGCAACACGGCGGTCTGGCCGTTCGCGATCCCGAACGACCCGACGCTGTCGGGCCTGCGGCTGTTCAACCAGGCCTTCGTGCTCGATCCGGGCTTCAACACGCTCGGCGCGGTGCTGTCGGATGCCGCGGCGTTCATCATCGGCACGTGATCTGCTCGTGAACTGACCGGTCCGCCGGTCCGGCGAGGCCGCCGTCCCCCGCGGGATGGCGGCCTCGCGCCGTTTCCGGGATGGCCCCCGGTCAAGCACGGCCGCGCCCGCCGCCGATGCCAGCACCCACGGCATGGGCCTCGTTGCGTTCGGCGCTCCCGGCATCGACCGGTACCACCTGCACGAACGGCTGCAGCGCGAACTGCGCAGCCGCGGGCATGCCGTCGCCTGGCTCGCCCTCGACGAAGCGGAGGCCACCTTCTTCTGCCACCAGGGCGCCGCGTGCTCCCCCATCGCCGGCGAACGGCCCGACGGCGCGCTGGCACCGCTCGACGAGATCGCCCAGGTCGAGTACGCGCGCCTGGGTCTCGCCGAGGGCGGCCGCCGGCACCGGCGGTGCCGCGCTGCCTCGTGCAAGCGGCTGGCTCGCTGGCTGCCGGGGCTGTGCCGCTGGTTCGACCGGCAGCGTCCCGACCTCGTGCTGCTGCACCAACGCCGCACCGCCGAACAGGCGCTCGTGCAGTTCGTCGCGCGGCAGTGCGGCACCCGCGTGCTGTGGACCGGCGACGGCCTGCTGCCGCACACGCAGCAGTGCGACGAACGCGGCCTCGACGGCGACGCGTTGGCGAGCCACCGCGCGGCGATCGAGTTCCGCGACGCGCGCGCCGGCCCGGGCCTGCTGCAGGCCTGCCTCGCGAACCTGCTCGCCCGCGTCGAGCCGAGCGCGCTGTCGCGCGCCGAGGTGCGGCAGCCGGTGCTCGGCGACCGACTGCGCGGCGCGGCCGCGGCCCTGCTGCGCGGGCGACCCGCCGCGGCGCGCACGGCGCTCATCGGCTGGCGGCAGGCGCTGGCCCCGGAGCCGCAGCGGCGCGCGCCGTTCACCTTGCCGCACCGGCCGTTCGTCGCGGTGCTGCTGCAGGATCGCGACGACCCGCGCGTGCGGCTCGACGCCCCGCTCGCGCCGGCACCCGGTCCGCTCGCGGCCGCCGCGCGCGCGGCGGCCGACGCGCTCGACCCGGCGCTCGGGCTCGCCGTGGTGCTGCCCGCAGCCGGACTCGCCCGCTCCGACCGCCACACGCTCGCGGCCGTGCCGCGTGCCATGCTGCTGCCTGCGTGCGCCGCGCCCGAAGCCGCCGCGACCGCGCTCACCACCGTGACGATCTCCCACCCGCTCGCCGCCGCCGCGCTGCTCTCCGGCACGCCGGTGGTCCACTTCGGCCGCGCGCTCTACGGCCTGCCCGGCGTCACGCAGCACGCACGCGTCGACGAGCTCGCGGCCGCGCTGGGCCGTGCGGTCGCCGCGGACGAACCCACGCTGCGCGAGCGGTTCCTGTCCTGGCTGTTCACGCAGGCCCACCTCTGGTGCTCGCCGACCCATCCCGACCACAACGGCCTCTGCGGACTCGTGCAGGCGATCGAAGCCCGGCTCGGCCCGCGCGCCGGCCCGCGCCCACCCTACCGGGTGGGCCCGGCCTGGCCGCTCGCCGCCGAGGGCCGGACCGGCTGAACAAGCCGGCGCGGAACGGCCGATGACGTGGCCGTGGTGCACTCCGTACGCAGCACGCTCGCGGTGCTCGGGCTCGGCGCCGTGTTGCAGCGCGTGCTGCAGCTCGCGACGTTCCTGTGCCTGGGCCGGGCGCTCGGCGTCGAACGCCTGGGCCAGTTCGCCGAGGGCCAGGCGCTCGGCGCGCTGCTCGCGGTGTGCGCCGGTGCCGGGGTGCGCAACGTGCTCGCGCGCGCCATCGCCCGGGAGCCGGCGGCCGCGGGCACCTTGCTGCGGGCCGCGGTGCGCGCGCGGCTCTGGCTCGGCGGACTGCTCGGGGCCCCGGCGATCGCGGTCGCCTTCGCCACCGCGGCCGAGCCGTGGTTCTGGCTGCTCTGCGTGCTGCAGGTGCTGCCGGCCGCGTTCGACCTGAAGAACCTGCTCGACGCGTCGGGGCGCACGGGCGCCGAGGTGGTGCTCGAGACCACGGCCGCGGCGCTGCAGCTGCTGCTCGTGCTGCTCTGGCTCGGGCTCGGGCTCGGCGGCTCGGGGCTCGCGCCGCTCGCGGCGATCGCGCTCGGCTGCCGCTGCGTCTACGCGCTCGGGGCCGTCGCGGCGATCGCGCGCTTGCCGGCCGGCGCGCCGGCCAAGCCACTGCGCGGCCTGCCGGGCCGGAGCCTCGCCGTGTCGCTCGGCCAGACGGCGCACGAGCTGATGGCGGCCGCCGACGTGTGGCTCGTCGCGCTGCTGTTCGGCCACGGCAGCGCCGGGCTCTACGCGGTCGCCGCGCGGCTCGCGAACGCGGCCCTGCTGCCGTCGGCGCAGCTCGCGCGGCTCCTGCTGCCGCACCTGCTGCGGGCGGCGGCGGCCGGCGATCCGCTGCGCACCGTGCGCACGGCCCTGCGCGCGACGGCCTTCGTGACGCTGCCGGTGCTCGCCGGCGGTGCCGTGGTCGCGACGCCGCTGTGCGCGCTGTTCGGCGAGGGGTTCGCCGAAGCGGCGCCAGCACTGCGCCTGCTGCTGCTGGCGGGCTGTCTCCTGCACCTCGGCTGGCAGTGCAGCCACGCGCTGTTCGCGGCCGGCCGCGACCGGGCCTACGCGGCGGGGCTCTGGTGGCCCGCGGTCGTGCAGGCGCTGCTGCTCGGCGCGTTCGCCGGCCAGGGTGACGCGGGCATGGCGGCGTTCGCTTCGCTGCTGGCGCAGACCGGCTACCTGTTCGCCGGGCTCTGGCTCGTGCGCCGGGTGTTCGCCGGCGTGGACGGCTGGCCCTGGCTCGGCCCGTTCGCGGTCGCCGCCGCGACGGCGGCGGCGGCGGCGCTGCCGGCCGCCGCGGGCGACGGGAAGCTCGTGCTCGGGCTGCAGCTGCTGGCGGGCGCTGGGGCGTTCGTGTTCTCCCTCTGGGGCGTGGAGCTGCGCGGGCGCGCGCGCCGGCTCGGCGACGGACTCGCCGAAGCGAGCGGGCTCGGCGGGTAGAGCGGGCTCGGCGGGTGGAGCGGGCGGGCCGGGCGCGGACTGCGCATCACGGCGGATGTGCGCGGCGGCGGCCGGCAGCACAATGCCGTTCCCGTTCCTTCACGTCCCGAGGAGGCGTGGTTTGACCGACCATCAGAAGCATCGCGTCTACCTGGCCGGCCCGATCTCGGGCTGCAACGAGATCCAGATCCACGAGTGGCGTCAGGCCGTCGGCGCCAGGTTCGGCCACCTGTTCGAGTTCGTGGATCCGGCGCGCGACGTGCTGCCGCGCGCGGGCATCGACTACGACGACTACGAGATCGTCGTGCGCGACCAGCAGGACATCGCCAGGAGCGACGGCGTGCTGGCGAACATGTGGAAGGAGTCGATCGGCACCGCGCTCGGCGTGTTCCACGCCGCCGTGCAGGGCAAACCCGTCGTGGTCGTCGACCCGAACCGCCTCGAGAACCGCATCCTGAGCCACTACGCGAACGCCGTCGTGGCGAACCTCGACCGCGGCATGGAGGTGCTGAGCGGGCTCCTGCACGACCAGCACGCGGTCGGCTCGGTCGAGAAGCGGGCCGGGCGCGTCGAGCCGTTCCGTCGCGAGAAGCTCACGCTGTCGATCCGGCACGCGTGCCTCTCCGCGGGCCGCAACGACATGCTGGCCGCCGCCGAGATCGTGCCCGAGGTGCTGCGCCGCCTCGGGCAGCACGGCCGGCAGGGCACCGTCAGGAGCCGGATGATCCGCGACACGGTCTGGGAGGTGCTCCAGGAACTCGAAGCCGACCCGCTGCGCGCCGGCGACTACGCGGGCATCCGCAAGGCCTGGGAAGACCACGTGCACCACAAGCCGGCGCGCGAGAAGCCGGTGAAGGTGCGCGAGGTGCGCGAAGTC
>VGXW01000344.1 GCA_016873195.1 Planctomycetota bacterium
GCCTGATCGGCGCGGGTGCTGGCGTCATCTTCAAGGGCTCGGGCTTCTACCAGACCGACTACCGGAGCCACACCTACCGCGCCGACGCGAAGAAGGACGTTGGCGACGCCGGGGGCTGCTCCGGTGCGTGCGGCACGGACAAGGCGCCCGCCGGATGCAAGCTGGCGAAGAAGCAGAGCTGACCGCCCGCCGCCGGCGCGCCCTTCTCGCCGCCCGCCGCGCGGCTACGCTGCCGCCATGCGCGTGACCCGATGCGTGCCGCTGCTGCTGTTCGCCTTGCCGGGCTGCGGCGTGTGGTTCTTCTCCGGTGAGTCGTGGGTCGACCGCTCGCGGCCCGCGGTGCTCGTCGAGACCACCGGCGGCATCGAGCACGGCGCCGCGACCGAGTTCGGCGTGCTGACGCTCGGCCGGACCGCGACCGACGGGCCCTGCCGCGTGCACTACTTCCTCGGCCCGACCCCGCTGGTCGAGTCGGGCACCTTGGCGCCCGCGGGCGGCGGCTTCACGCAGGCCGACATCGACCTGAAGACCCAGGCGGTGCGCGCGCTCGACCGCGCGGTCGCGCCGGGCGACCGGCTCGTCGCGACGTGGACGGCCGACGGCACCCACACCACGGAGGTCGCCGTGGAACTCGCCGCGGGCCCCGCCGCGGCGGGCGACCTGCTCGCGGCCGGCGCCGTGCCGCTGCCCGCGGGCGCCGCGGTGCTGCGCGTCGGCGACGACGGTGCACTGCAGTTCGTCGGCCTCGTCGCCGGCAAGGCGACGCTCGAGGCCCCTGGCGGCCGCACCGACTACTACGTGTTCGCCGGCGTCGACCGCGTGCGCGAACTGCTCGCGGTGCCGCGCCGCCACCCCGTCGAGGTCGCGCCGCGCCACCGGCCCGACGACATCACGGTGCTGAAGCCCGTGCCGGAGCCGCCGGCGACCGCCCCCGCGACCGCGACGCAGGGCCCGCCGAAGTGACCCGCGCGCGGCGGCTCACTCGCGTTCGACGCCCGCGAGCGCCAGCACCGTGTCGACCACGCCGTCCAGCACGAAGATCACCATCTGGTCGTGCGCGCGCAGTTGGTCCTCGCCGCGCGGGATCAGCACCGTGCCGTCCTCGCGCGTGATCGCCCCGACCACGCAGCCGCGCGGGAAGCCCGCGTCCTTCAGCTTCTTGTCGGCGAGCGGGCTGCCGGCCTGGACCTCGAGTTCGAGCACCTGGGCCTTGCCCTCCTCGATCGTCGCGATCGTCGAGATGCTGCGGCTGCGCACGAACCCCAGGATGCGCTGCGCGCACAAGAGGCGCGGCGACACGGCCACGTCGATGCCGAGCTGCTGGTAGAGCGACACGTAGTCGGGCTTGTGCACGAGCGCCACGGTCCGGCGCACGCCGAGCGTGCGCGCGAGCTGGCACGACATCAGGTTGCGCTCGTCGGCTTCGGCGATGCCGAGGAACGCGTCGGCCTCGCCGACGTGCTCCTCGTGCAGCAGGTGCAGGTCCGTCGCGTCGCCGTGCAGCACGACGACGCCCTTCAGCGACTCGGACAGGTGTTCGGCCTCCTCGCGGTCCTCGACGATCACGCGCACGTCGACGTGCTCGCGCTGCAGGGTCTGGCCGACCTGCAGGCCGATGCGCGAGCCGCCGAACAGCACGACGCGCCGCGCCTGCGCCTGCCGCGCGCCGATCTTCTTCTCGAAGGCCGCGATCGCCTTGGGCTCGCCGAGCACGAACACCTCGTCGTGGGCGCGCAGGTCGTCGCTGCCGCCGGGCACGATCACCTCGTGATCGCGGTCGATCGCGGTGATCAGCACGCCGACCGGCAGCTTCAGATCCTTGACCATCTGGCCGACGAAGGGCCCCTGCTCGGGCAGCTGGAACCGCCGCAGCTGCACCTTGCCCTCGGCGAAGTTCTCGGCGCCGAGCGCCTGTCCCTGGAACACGGTCTTGACGATCTCGGCCGCCGCGAGGTCGTCGAGCGACAGCAGCACGTCGTACTGCAGGTTCTTCCGGAAGAACGTCTTCGACCGGCGCACGGCCGAGGTGTCGCGCAGGCGCAGCACGGTCTTCTTCGCGCCCATGCGCTTGCCGAACAGGCAGGTCAGCATGTTGACCCGGTCGTCGTTCGACACCGCGAGCAGCAGGTCGGCCGCGTGGGCCTCGGCGCGGTCGAGCACCTCGGGCCGCGAGCCGTCGCCGTGCACGGCCTGCACGTCGAGCAGGTCGGCGATGCGCCGGATGCGCTGCAGGTCGGGGTCGACGATGGTGATCGCGTGGCCCTCGGTCGACAGCACCTTGGCCAGGTAGGAACCGACTTCGCCGAGCCCGACGATCAGGATGTTCATCGCGGGCGGGCAGGATACTCTGTCGCGCCCGCTTGATCCTCCTGCTCGACAACAAGGACTCGTTCGTCTGGAACCTGGCGCAGGCGCTCGGCGAACTCGGTGCTCCGGTCGAGGTCGTGCGCAGCGACCGGATCGACGTCGAGGCCGCCGGCGGCCGCGCGGCCGTGGTGATCTCGCCCGGCCCCGGGCGACCCGAGCAGGCCGGCAACTCGATCGCGGTGATCCGCCGCTGGTCGGGCGCGCTGCCGATCCTCGGCGTCTGCCTCGGCCACCAGGCGATCGGCGCCGCGTTCGGCGCCGCGGTCGTGCGCGGCGAGCCGGTGCACGGCCGCGCGACGCCCGTGCACCACGACGGCACCGGCCTGTTCGCGGGCCTGCCGGCGCCGCTGCTCGCGTGCCGCTACCACTCGCTCTACGTCACCCCGGACCTGCCCGCGGACCTGGTCGCGACCGCGCACACGCCCGCCGGCGAGGTCATGGCGCTGCGCCACCGCGCGCACCCGACCTTCGGCGTGCAGTTCCACCCCGAGTCGTTCCGCACCCCCGACGGGCCCCGCCTGCTGCGCAACTTCCTCGCGGAGGTCGCGTGAACGCGCTCGCGGTCGCCGGCCTCGACGTCGCCTTCGGCCCGCGCGCGGTGCTGCGCGGCCTCGACCTGACGGTCGCCCGCGGCGAACTGCTGGGCCTGGTCGGCCCGAACGGCGCCGGCAAGTCGACCCTGCTGCGCGCGTTCGTCGGTCTCGTGCCGCGCCGCGCCGGTGCGGTCGACGTGCTCGGCCTCGACCCGGCCCGGCAGTCGCTGGCGATCCGGCGCCGCTGCTGCTACCTGCCCGGCGAGACCGGCGTCTACCAGCAGATGACCGGGGCCGCCTTCCTGGCCTTCGCGCACGGCTTCTACCCGGCGCTGCAGCGCGCGCTGCAGGAACGGCTGCTGGCGCAGTTCCAGCTGCCGCTGCGCCAGCGCGTGCGCACCTACAGCGCTGGCATGAAGCAGAAGCTCGCGCTGGTCGCGACGCTGGTGCCCGACGTCGACCTCTACCTGCTCGACGAACCGGACCGCGCGCTCGACGCCAGCGTGCGCTTCTTCCTGCGCGACGTGCTGCTCGACCTGCGCGGGGCCGGCAAGACGATCGTGCTCAGTTCGCACCACCTCAGCGAGATCGAGAGCCTCGCCGACCGCATGGAGTTCCTCGCCGGCGGCGCCCTGGTCGCGCCGGACCGGATCGCGGCGGCGCGCGCGCGGCTGCGCCGCCGGGTCCGCCTGCACCTCGCGCCGGGCACGGCGCTGCCGCCCGGCGGCCGCGAGTTCGCGCGCGAACCCGACGGCACGCTGGTCGTCGAGACCGACGCCGACCCGCTCGGCTGGCTCGCGGCGCTGCCCGCCGAACGCGTGCGGAGCGCCGAGGTCGGCACCGTGCGGCTCGAGGAGCTCTACCAGCTGCTGCTGCCCGGCCAGCCCGCGGGAGGTGCCCCGTGATCGCCGGCAAGACGTGGCGCGAGATCCGCGTGATGGCGCTGGTCTACCTGCTGATCCTCGAGCTGCTGGCGATCCCGGTGATCCTGCTGTGGCCGGACATCTACGCCGACCTGCAGCGCAGCACGCTGCTGCGCAACATGGGCATCGACTGGTTGAAGCGCATCGGCGAGGGCGTCGGCAACCGCGACAGCGACCTCGCCTACACGAACTGGTCGGCGGTGATGCTGTTCTTCCGCAGCACGAACCTGGTCGGCATCGCCGCGGCCGTGCTGCTCGGCACGGGCCTGTTCGCGCGCGAACGCGAGGCCTCGACGTTCGAGTTCCTGCTCGCGCGGCCCGTGTCGCGCGGCAGCATCCTGTGGCAGAAGTCGTGGCCGTGCGCGCTGGCGGTCACGCTGCCGATCTTCCTGGTCAACGCCTCGGCCCCCTTCTGGAGCCGCCAGATCGGCTACGACCTGCCGCAGTGGGAGCTGTTCCTCGCCTCGCTGCACGCGGCGGTCTACGTGCTGTGCTTCCTCGCCTTCACGACCTGGCTGTCGGTCCTGTCGCGCGTGCAGGCGCACGTCGCGTTCTGGGTCGGCGGCATCACCGTCCTGCAGATCGGCATCTACCTGACGCAGCGCCTGCGCCCGTACAGCCTGTTCCGCCTCGCCGACTTCGAGTGGTACGGCCCCGTGCTGACCGGCAACACGCCGGCCTGGCAGATGTTCGACCCGATCCGGAGCCACGGCTACACGACGTGGCTCCTGCTGGCGACGGCGCTGTTCTACGCGCTCGCGCACCGCGCGCTGCGCCGCGCGGAGCTCTGAGATGGGGGCGCTGCGGGTGGCGCTCGTGCTGCTGCGCGAACTGCTGCGCGCGCTGGGCACGCCGCTGCGCGTGCTCGCCTACGTGCCGTTCCGCCGCCACTGGCGCGCGGTCGCGCGCGACGTGCTGGCCACCGCGGCGGCCGCGGCACCCGAGGATCCCCTGGCGGCGCTGCCCC
>VGXW01000345.1 GCA_016873195.1 Planctomycetota bacterium
GGGGAGCTACGGCGCGGGCTGCTACCGGATCAGCGACTCGTTCTACCAGTACTTCGCCACGCCGGCAGCGGCGAGCGGGCAACTGCCGGGCGCGTCGATCACCCTGGTGCCCGCGGGCAACGGCTACGCGGTGGCCACCGGCGGCGGCAGCTGGATCGCGCCGGGCGGTGCGGCGGCCGTGCTCGCGCTCGGCGACGACGACCAGGTCGCGGTCGCGCTGTCGGCGCCGCTGCCCGTGCCGGGCGGCGCAGTCGCGGCCCTGCACGTGCACAGCAACGGCATCGTCGGCGCCGCGCCGCTGTCGCTGTCGCCGGCGGCTTCGGCGGCGCCGGCGGTCGCGGCCTGCCTCGGCGAGGCGGCGACGGCGTTCTACGCGTGGCACGATTTCGACCCGACCGAGCCGGGTTCCGGCGTTATCCTCGTCGAGGAAGTCGCGGGCGTGCTGTGCATCACGTGGAACGGCGTCGAGAGCCATCCCGCGGGCGCCAACCCGAGCTGGCTGCAGTTCCAGTTCGAACTCGCGACCGGCGCGGTGCGGCTCGTGTTCGGCGCGGTCACGGCCCTGGGCACGGGCCAGCCGACGGCGCCGAGCGAGCAGTGGCTCGTCGGCTACTCGCCGGGTGGTCCGTCGGTCGATCCGGGGCCGATCGATCTGCTGGCGGTGGGGCCGTTCACGCTCGGCGCGGTGAACATGGAACCGCTGCGGCTCTCCGCCTCGCCCGCCCCGGTGGTCACGGCGACGGCCGGGACGGTGATCACCTATGCGATCGACCACGTGCCCGAGTGGAGCCCCGGCAGCCACGCGGCGTTCACGATCCTGAGCTTCGTGCCCGACCTCGGCGGCAGTCCGCTCGCCGGCCTCGGCATGCCGGGCTGCGCGCAGTACCTCGGCAGCCTGGACGCGTTCGCGTTCGCGCTCGGCACGAGTCCGGCGCTGACGACGGCGCTGCCGTTGCCGGCGGGCTTCCCGCGCGGCGTCACCGTCTACGCGCAGGCGCTCGGTCTCGCGCCGCCGAACGGACTGCCGAACGGCATGAACCCGTTCGGCGGGGTGACCAGCAACGCGGTGGCCTCGTTCGTCAACGACCGCTGACGCGGGGACCGGCCCGCGCGCGCCCGACTGCGTATGGCCGCCGCCGCGCCCGCGCGCGACGCTGCGCGCATGGCCGAGACGATCCAGGGTCCCGGAGAAGTACCGCGGCGCGCTCGTGCAGGCGGCGTCGAGCTGCGCGGTCAAGAAGCTGGTCGAGAACCTGCCGGCCATGGACGTGCAGCTCGCGGTCGGGTGAGTCCGCCGCGCGCGGCGCTGCCGAGGAAACGCCGCGGCGGCGCTGCGTGCTTCGCCCTGGACGGGTCGCCGCGCTGCGACGTTCGGCAGCTCAGAGTTTCGCCAGGATCGCGTTGAGCGTCGGGCTCGGCCGCATCGCCGCCGTCGCCTTCTGGTCGTCGGGCTGGTAGTAGCCGCCGACGTCGCACGGCTTGCCCTGCACCGCGAGCAGCTCCGCGGCGATCAACTTCTCGTTGGCGACCAGCTGCTCGGCGATCGGCAGGAACACCTTCTTGAGCGCCGGGTCGGCGTTCTGCGCCGCGAGCGCCTGCGCCCAGTACATCGCCAGGTAGAAGTGGCTGCCGCGGTTGTCGATCGTGCCGAGCTTGCGGCCCGGGCTCTTGTCGTTCTCGAGGAAGCGGCCGTTCGCCTGGTCGAGCGTGTCCGCGAGCACCTTCGCCGGCGCGTGCTTGCTGGTGATCGCGAGGTGCTCGAACGACGCCGCGAGCGCGAAGAACTCGCCGAGGCTGTCCCAGCGCAGGTAACCCTCCTGCTGGAACTGCTCGACGTGTTTGGGCGCCGAGCCGCCCGCACCGGTCTCGAACAGGCCGCCGCCGGCCATCAGCGGCACGATCGACAGCATCTTCGCGCTGGTGCCGACCTCGAGGATCGGGAACAGGTCGGTCAGGTAGTCGCGCAGCACGTTGCCGGTGACCGAGATCGTGTCCTGGCCCTGCACGATGCGCTCGAGCGAGAACCGGCACGCCTCGGCCGGCGCCAGCACGCGCAGGTCGAGGCCCTGCGTGTCGTGCCGCGCCAGGTACCTCTCGACCTTCTGCAGGATCTGCGCGTCGTGCGCGCGCGTCTGGTCGAGCCAGAACACCGCCGGCGTCTTGCTGAGCCGCGCGCGGTTCACCGCGAGCTTGACCCAGTCCTGCACCGCATCGTCCTTGGTCTGGCAGGCGCGCCAGACGTCGCCAGCTTCGACCGCGTGCTCGAGCAGCACCTTGCCCTGGTCGTCGACGACGCGCACGGTGCCGCCGGCCGGCAGGCGGAACGTCTTGTTGTGCGAGCCGTACTCCTCGGCGGCCTTCGCCATCAGGCCGACGTTCGGCACCGAGCCCATGGTCTTCGGGTCGAGCGCGCCGTGCTGCCTGCAGAACTCGACGACGGTGCGGTAGACGCCCGCGTAGGAGCTGTCCGGGATCACCGCGAGCGTGTCCCGCTGCTTGCCCTGCGCGTCGTACATCTTGCCGCCGGCGCGGATCATCGCCGGCATCGACGCGTCGACGATCACGTCGCTCGGCACGTGCAGGTTCGTGATGCCGCGGTCGCTGTCGACCATCGCGACGGCCGGGCCCGCGGCGAGCGCCGCCTCGAGGTCGGCCTCGATCTGCGCACGCTGCGCCGCGGGCAGCTTCGGCAGCTTCTCGAGCAGGTCGCCGAGCCCGTTGTCGAAGTCGACGCCGAGCTGCGCGAACGTCGCGCCGTGCTGCTGCAGCAGGCCCGCGAAGAAGGTGCGCACCGCGTGCCCGAACAGGATCGGGTCGCTGACCTTCATCATCGTCGCCTTCAGGTGCAGCGAGAACAGCACGCCGTCCTGCTGCGCGCGCGCGATCTGCTGCCGGTAGAACGCGACCAGCGCGCGCACGCGCATGCAGGTCGCGTCGAGGATCTCGCCCGCGAGCAGCGGCGTCTTGTCCTTGAGCACCTTGACGGCGCCGTCTCTGCCGACGAACTCGATGCGCACGGTGGTCGGCGCGGCCAGGGTGACCGACTTCTCGTTGCTGCGGAAGTCGTCCGCGCCCATCGTCGCGACGGTCGTCCTGCTGTCCACGGACCACTTGCCCATCGCGTGCGGGTGCGACCGCGCGTAGTCCTTGACCGCCTTCGGTGCGCGGCGGTCGGAGTTGCCCTCGCGCAGCACCGGGTTGACCGCCGAGCCCTTGACCTTGTCGTAGCGGGCCTTGGTGTCCTTCTCGGCCTCGGTCGCGGGGTTCTCGGGGTAGTCGGGCACCGCGTAGCCGTGGGCGCGCAGCTCGGCGATCGCCTCCTTGAGCTGCGGCACCGAGGCCGAGATGTTCGGCAGCTTGATGATGTTCGCCTCGGGTTTCAGCGTCAGCGCGCCGAGCTCCGCGAGGTGGTCGGGCATCCGCTGGCCGGCGGGCAGCCGGTCGGCGAACGCCGCGAGGATGCGCCCCGCGAGCGAGATGTCGCGCAGGTCGACGCGGACTCCCGCGTGCTTGCTGAACGCCTGCACGATCGGCAGCAGCGAGTAGGTGGCGAGCAGCGGGGCTTCGTCGGTCTTCGTGTAGAGGATGGTCGGCTGGGCGGTCATGGTCGATCTCGGGGAAGGCGCGGCTGGGGCGCGGGCCGTTCGCCGCCAGCGATCGGCACGAAACCAGACCGGCGCCCCATCGGTCAAAGGGAATCGTGCCGGTACCGGGGCGACGCGCGGGCGGCGGCCGCGGTGGATTGCGCGCGGCGTCGGGGGAACCTAGCCTTCTGCACCCCTCGAGCCCGACGCCGGAGAATGCCCTGACGCGCGCAGCCCCGTTCCAGCTCACCGTCAGCGGCCTGTTGGCGAAGGCCACGGCCGTCTACGCCCGCAACTTCGTGCCGTTCCTGCTGCTCGGCGCGCTGGTGTTCGCGCCGGTCGTGTGGCTCGACGCCGTGCGCCAGGACCGCCATCCGCGCGAGCAGTTGCCGATGACGCTGCTGACGATGTTGCTGACGATGCTGCTGGCGCAGGTGCTCACCGGCGCGCTGACCTTCGGCGTCGTGCAGCAGTTGCGCGGCACGCCGGCGCCGATCGGCGCAGCGCTGCTGCGCGGCCTGCAGTCGCTGCTGCGCGGACTCGGCACGGGGCTCTTGGTCGGGCTGCTGGTCGGCCTGGGCTTCCTGCTGCTGATCGTGCCGGGCGTCGTGCTCGCGATCCGCTTCTGCGTCGCGGTGCCCGCCAGCGTGATCGAAGGCACCGTGGGCCCGACGGCGCTGCGGCGCAGTGCCGGGCTCGTGCGCGGCAACGGGGTCACGATCTTCTGGGCGATGGTGGTCCTGGGCCTGCTGTTCGTCGGCGTCGTGTTCGTGGCATCGATCGCGATCGGCATCTGGCTGGCCTCGCGTGCTGGCGAGTTGCCGCAGATCGAGGGCTGGTGGTGGGTGAACCTGCTGTTCCAGGCGCTGATCAACACGTTCTTCTCGACCCTGATGGCGACCACCTACTTCCTGCTGCGGCAGGGCAAGGAGCAGGTCGACGCGCAGCAGATGGCTGCCGTGTTCGATTGAGGTTCCCCGCCGGGGCGCTGCCGCCGAATCCACTGTTCTGGGGCATGGACCTGTTCGCGCAGCTCGGCTTCTCCTGAGCCGGGCCGTGTGCGCCGAGCCCTTCGGGCCTGAGCACCAGCGAAGGGCTGCGGATCCGCATCCAGGCGCCGTGAACGGCGCGGCGGGCGTGTGCCCGCGACGCGCCGCTACTTCTTGCCGGCGGTCTCGGCCTTGGCGACGAGGTCCTCGAGCACCT
>VGXW01000346.1 GCA_016873195.1 Planctomycetota bacterium
GGGGACAGCTCGAGATCGACGACGACCGGGGTCCGCATGGCCGCGCCGAGCCGGCGCGCGCCTTCGGCCGGATCCTCGTCCAGGCAGACGATCGCCTCGACGCCGCGGCCCGCGCGCGCCGCCGCGTAGGACAGCGAACGGTTCGTCGCCGAGCCGACGCCGAGCACGTGGAAGCGGCAGTTGCGCGGCAGGCCGTTCCGCAGTGCGCTCACGATCTGCTGCTCGAAGCCGACGAGGCCGTCGGTGACCAGCAGCACCTGGGCCTGGGCTTCCTCGCGCAGCGAACACAGCGACTCGCGCACGCCGCTGAGCATCTCGGTGCCGCCGCTCGCGGTGAGTCCGGCGAGCCACTGCTGCGCTTTCCTGCGCGTCGCCGCCGTCGCGCGCACGGGGCCCGGCTGCCAGCGCCGCGGCGCGTCCGAGAACTCGATCATCTGCAGCTGGTCCTGGTCGCCGAGGCCGGCGACGAGTTCCTTCACGACGGCCTTCGCCTGGTCGAGGGGCCGGCCGCCCATGGAGCCGCTCGTGTCGATCAGCACCGTGAGGTCGCGCGGCACGGCCACGGTCGGACCGGCCGGCGGCACCAGCGTCAGCAGCCCGTAGGCGACGTCGCCGTGCGGCGCCCCAGCGCCCGGGCGTGCGGTGGCGAGGCTCGTGCCGACTTCCGGCGTGCCGACGTTCCAGCGCACGACGAGGTCGCGGTCGAGGCGGACGGGCCCCGCCGCGAAGCGCACGGTGCGCGTGCCGCCGGCGAACTCGCCCTGCAGGCCGTGCGAGGGCGAGGCGACCTCGCTGCCCGGTGCGAGCAGGTCCTCGACGCGCAGTTCGAGTTCGAGCCGCGGCGGCAGCGGCGCGCCGGCCACGTCGACCTCGATGCGGGCGGCATCGGGCACGCGGCCTTCGGCGCCGAGGTAGCGCGGCGCCACCGTGGTCGGGAAGCGGAACTCCCAAACGCCGTCGATCCAGAGCAGCGGCTGCTCGACCAGGATCTCGGCGACCACCTCGGCGCCAGGCGGGATGTTGCCGATCGCCTGCTGGAACAGCGCCGTGCGGTCCTGCTCCAGCAGCGCTGCGGTGTGGCCCTGTGCGACGGCCTCTTCGAAGCGTTCGCGGGCGGCCTTGCGGCCCTCGATCTCGCCTTCCACGCGGCGGTCGCCGACCGTGAAGGCAAAACCGGCGACGGCGCCGTCGGCGGGCAGCGGCAGCTGGTAGTTCACCGACAGCGGTTCCCGATGCGGGTTGGCGAAGCGCTGCACGAGGCGCGTGCGCGCGAGGCCGTTGCCGGCGGTGGTGGTCAGCTGGCTGCTGCGCAGCGGCAGCGTCTTGCCGTCGGCGGCGACGAGGCGGCCGGAGGTGGCGGGGGCGGGTGCGGTGATGACGGTCATCCTGGGTTCCTCATGTTCGTGGGTCTGCCTGCTCCACGCACGAGCCCGGGGGTTGGTGACAGCGAGTTTCCGGGTGGGGCGCACGGGCCGGGGACGGCGCCGCGGTGCCGCTCGGGCGGACGTTCCGCCGCGACCGGCTCGCGGCGCTGCGGGGCGGGCGGGGATCGCGGGGTCAGCGGCGGCGGGAACCTCGATGACAACCGCCGCAGCGGCGCCCGCGCGCGTGGGTTCGCCGGTTGCAGGTCGCCGCGTTGCGGCGGCGGAAACCTCAGCCCTCCGCCCGGCCGGTGCGCGCGCTGGCGCGCAGCAGCACCACTGCGCCGACCACGCTGGCCAGCAGCGAGGCCGACAGCACCGCCACCTTGGAAGCATGGAAGGCCTGGCCGTGGTTGGCGAACGCGAGACCGTCGATGAACAGGGACATGGTGAAGCCGATGCCGGCCAGCCAGGCGGCGCCGTGCAGTTGCCCCCAGTTCACGCCCTCGGGCAGCGCGCTGCGCAGCATGCGCGCACAGAGCCAGGTGGCCAGGAACACGCCGATGGGTTTGCCGAGCAGCAGGCCCAGGAACACGCCCTGCGCGGCCGCGTGCTGCACCGCCTCGCCGAGGCCGCTGCGCACGTCCACCCCGGCGTTGGCCAGCGCGAACAGCGGCAGGATGAAGTGGGCGATGACCGGCGACAGGCCGCGCACCATGCGCTGCAGCGGTGCCTGCACGGCTTCGCTGTGCCGCTGCAGGTCGGCGACGACGTCGAGCTGTGCGGGCGTGGTCACCGGCGTGGTGACGTCGCCGGCCCGCTCGAAATCGCCGATCAGCTCGCGCATGCGGGCCGAGAAGTGCACCTCGTGCAGTTCGCGGCGCGCCGGAATGGTCAAGGCCAGCAGCGTGCCGGCGATCGTCGCGTGCACGCCCGACTGCAGGAAGGTCAGCCAGATCAGGATGCCGAGCACCACGTAGGGCCAGGTCTTGCGCACGCCGAGCCGGTTCAGGGCCAACGACACCAGCAGGATGACGACACCGATCAGCAGGAACAGCCAGGCGATCTTCTCGGTGTAGAACAGGGCGATCACCAGCACGGCACCGAGGTCGTCGACGATCGCCAGCGTGGCCAGGAAGACCTTGAGCGCCGGGGGCACGCGCTTGCCGAGCAGCGCCAGCACGCCGAGCGCGAAGGCGATGTCGGTCGCCATCGGGATGCCCCAGCCCCGGAAGGCGCTGGCGTCGCCGCGCAGCCACACCACGCCCGAGTAGACGAGTGCTGGCACCAGCATGCCGCCGAGAGCCGCTGCGATCGGCAGCGCGGCCTGCTTCGGCGACCGCAGCCCGCCGTCGAGGGCCTCGTGTTTGATCTCGAGACCGACGAAGAAGAAGAACAGCACCATCAGGCCGTCGTTGATCCAGTGCTGCACCGGCTTGGCCAGGCCGGCGTCGCCGATGCGGATGCTGAACGGCGCCTGCCACAGACTGGTCCAGGCCTCGCTCCACGGCGAGTTCGCCGCGAACAGGGCCAGCGTGGCTGCGGCGACCAGCAGGATGCCCGGGAAGGCCTCGGACCGCGCGAGGCGGGCCAGCGGCGAACTGTTGGTGGCGGCGGTGGCTGGCTGCATCGGGGGATTCCTGCTACTGGCCAGGGCCGGGGCACGCAAGCCCGAACTCGGGGCGCGCAGCGCTCAGGGAGGCGACGCGTGCAGGAGGCCTGGCAGGTGCCGCGTCAGGGGCTGGCGGTGGCCGGGCCCGCGTGGGGGGCATGGGGGCCCGTGGGGTGTCGCGTCACCCGACTGCCGCGCGCGAACGTGCGATTCGGCCTCGCGGTCCACCGCGCACCCGGCTCGGCCCTGGCGGCTGGCCTCGATCCCGAGCCCTGCCGGTGCGGGTGGGCACGTTCATCGGCGACTTCGCCGAGCCTGCGTTCGCCGCCGCCGGCCGACGCGGAGTCCGCGATCGCGCTGCGGCGTTGCTGGTTGGCGGTGCGGACCAAGTCCGGCTGGCCCGCGGGCCCGGCTACCGCAGTTGCTGCAGCATCGCCTTGGCGCCCGGATGGCCCGGGGCCACCTGCAGTGCGTGCTGCAGCAGTTCCACGGCGCGCGCGCGGTTCCCTTGCTGCGCCAGCAGTTCCGCGAGCGCGACGTGGCCGTCCGCGAACCCGGGCGCCCGCTGCACGAGCTCCTCGAGTCCCGCGCGCGCGTCGCCGGCCCGGCCGAGATCGAGCAACGCCATCGCGCGCAGGTAGCGCGCCGCCGCGTCGCCGGGAGCCTGCCGCACGGCGGTTTCGAGGTGGCCCAGCGCCTCGGCCGGCAGCCCGCGCCGCAACAGCAGCGCGCCGAGTTTGCTCCGCACGCCCGGCAATCCCGGATCGCGCTGCAGCGCCGTGCCGAACTCCGCGCAGGCGCCCTCGTCGTCGCCCTGGCCCGCGAGCGCCAGCGCGAGGTTGCAGCGCGCGTGCACGTAGTCGGGCGCCAGCTGCAGGGCTTCGCGGAAACTCGCGGTCGCTTCGGGCAGCCTGCCCTGCTGCAGCAGCACGGCGCCGAGGTTGTTGTGCGGCAGCGGCGACGGCTCGTGCGCCTGCGCGATCGCGAGACGGAACTGCTCGACCGCGCGGTCGAGGTCGCCGGCCATGCGCCAGGCGTCGCCGCGTTCGAAGTGGAAACGGCCCGGATCGGGCCGGTAGCCGCCGAGCGGCACGTGCAGCAGCCCGAGCAGCGCGAGCCAGCCGAGCGTGCACGCAGAAGCGCTGCCGCGGCGCCGTTCCCGCCAGCACTGCACGAGCCCGAGCGCGCCGTGACCCGCGAACAGCCAGAGCAGCGGCAGCAGCGGCACGCGGTAGCGGCCCGCGACGAAGAACGGCAGGTGCGAGGCGAAGTAGGCGAGCACGATGGCGAGCAGCAGCAGGGCGAAGCCCGCGCGCGCGCGGCCGGCATCGGTGCGCCGTTCGCGCAGCAGCCGCAGCGCGCCGGCGAACGCGAGCGACAGGATCCACGGGAAGGGCACGAGCCAGCGCAGCACCCACGATTCCGCGCGCACGAGTTCGTCCTCGCGGTTGTTGCCGACCTCGAGCGGCCCCCAGAACAGCGCCGTCTTCGTCGCCGCGAGCCCGAGCGCCTTGCCCGGATGTGCGGCGACGAAGTCGAGCGCGCGGTCGGCGAAGAAGTCCGAGATCTGCGAGGCGGTCAGCGGCCGGCCGGCGATCCGTTCCAGACCGCGCGCGATCGCCGGCTGGTCGAAGCAGGTCCAGCCCTGCAGCGCCGCGAACTCGCCGAGGGCCGGGATGCGCGCCGTGTAGCCGTCGGCGTGCTCGTTGTTGCCGATGTAGAGGTTGACGCCGCCGTTCGACGAGATCAGCACCACGTCGCCGGCGACCAGGTGGTTGCGGATCGCCGC
>VGXW01000347.1 GCA_016873195.1 Planctomycetota bacterium
GCGCTGAGCCAGGAACAGCTGGACACCCACGCGGGAGCCGGCAACGTGAGGCAGGTCGTCTACCGCGACGACGCAGGGGGGCTCGTCGACAAGATCATGCTGATCGGGCCGAGCTGCGGTCAGCTGATCGCCTACACGATGGACAAGGACGGCGACCTGACCGGCCAGCCGTACGACACGACGGCGAGCCGGGCCGGCACGCGCAACGCGCACATGGACGCCTACGCCTGGAGCAAGGAGTCGATCATCTTCGCCGCACCCCACGAAGGGGGCCAGTTGCACCACTCGAGCTTCACCGGCGGCAGCAAGGTGCGCTGTGCCGGGTTCATGCAGGTCGTCGACGGCAAGGTGCTGCGGCTCGACAACGACTCGGGCCACTACCGGCCGCCGCCGCACCTGCTGCGCGAGTTCGCGAAGTACCTGCAGGCGCAGAACGTGCTCGACGCGAACGCGGCCTTCGACCTGAAGGGCGCTCCGGAGGTGAAGAACCTGACCTACGCGCAGCTGCTGGCCTGGAAGCCGGCCGTGCCGGGGACGAAGCCGACGCACCCGGTGAAGCCGGCCGTGCCGACGGATCGCCCCTGGCGGAAGTGATGTCCGGACACCCCTGCGGCCCGGACCCGCGCGCAGGCTTCATGGCGTGTTGACGCAGGGCGCCGCCTGCGCCCTAGGATCGCGGTATGCGTCCACCTTCGCCCACGCCGTTCCTGTCCTGCCTCCTGCTGTTCGCAGCCGCGCTCGGCGCCCAGGCACCTGCACCGGGCACCACGCCGGTCCGCGCCTACGTGTTCGAGCACGTCGACCAGTGGACGCACTCGGCGCTCGCGACCGACCTGCTGCGCTCCGCGGGCGCCAGGGTCGCGCCGCTGCCGCTCGATCGTTCGCCGCAGTCGCTCGCCGCGGACCTCGTCGTGCTCGGCTCGTTCGCCAGCGAGCACCCCGGCTACGCCGGCTACATGAAGCAGTACGGCGAGGACCTGCGCCAGTTCGTCGCCGCGGGGCACCTGCTGGTCCAGCTGACCCAGGCCGACCAGGTGGAGAAGGTGCCGCCGTTCCTGCCCGGCACGCACGCCGCGCGGCGCGACGACGCCGACGCCGCCGCCGTCGCCGTGCTGCGGCCGCAGCACCCGCTGCTGCGCGGCATCGCGCCGGCCGGCGGCGCGCTGCGCCTGTCCAAGGGCCGCACCGGCTGGGAGACCTTCGCCGAGCAGGGCGGTTTCGAGGTCGTGCTCGCGGCCGGCGACGCGCGCGAACGGCCCGTGCTGCTCGAGGGCGCCTGCGGCCGGGGCCGGCTGGTGCTCGCCGCGATGGCGCCCGACAAGCAGGACCTCGGCGTGCGCGACGACGGCGAACTCGCCGGCGCGCGCGCGGCGTTCGCCGCGCGGTTCTTCGCCAACCTCGTCGCGCATGCCGCCGCCGTGCGCGACGGCACGGCGCCGGCGATCGAGGTGACGCCCGGCACGCTGCCGCCGCTGCCGTTCGAACCGGGTTCGTGGACGCTCGCGGTGCTGCCCGACACGCAGGTCTACGCGCAGCGCTACCCGGGCCTGTTCCTGCTGCAGACGGCGTGGCTCGTGCAGCAGAAGGGGCCGCGCGACGTGCGGTTCGTCGTCCAGCTCGGCGACGTCGTCAACGACAACTCGCACGCCGAGTGGCGGAACGCCTACGCGGCGATGCGCGTGCTGCACGGCGCGATCGGCTACGCGCTGGTGCCCGGCAACCACGACTGCGGCCCGGGCGGCGACGCGAGCACGCGCGACACCCTGCTGAACGAACACTTCCCGTTCGCCGAGCACGCTGCGCAGCGCACGTTCGGCGGCGCGATGGAGCAGGGCCGCCTCGACAACACGTGGCATTCGTTCACTGCCTGGAACCGCAGGTGGATCGTGGTCTGCCTCGAGTGGGGGCCGCGCGACCGCACGATCGCGTGGGCCGACGAGGTGATGGGCAGGCACCAGGACCACCTCGGCATCCTGGTCACGCACGCCTACCTCGACCACGACGACCGCCGCTTCGACCACACGGACGCGACGCACCCGCAGCAGTACGCGCCGCACCAGTACCGCACGCCGGGCGGCGTCAACGACGGCGAGCAGCTGTGGCAGAAGCTCGTGCGCCGGCACCCGTTCGTGCTGACCTTGAACGGCCACGTGCTGGGCGACGGCACCGGCTACCTCGCGAGCCGCAACGACCGCGGCAGGACCGTGCACCAGATCCTCGCGAACTACCAGTTCCGCGCGCTCGGCGGCGAGGCCTTTCTCCGCCTGCTGGAGTTCCTGCCCGACGGGCGCACGGTGCGCGTCAAGAGCTACTCGCCGCTGCACGACCGCTACCTGACCGAGCCCGACCAGCAGTTCACGTTCGTGATCGAGCCGTGAGGCGGGGGCTGCGTCCCCGTCGCCGGGGACATCGCCGCCTCAGACGGTGCGCGGCAGCCCTGGCCCGGACGCGGCGGCGCCGTGATCGGGCAGCTCGCGGCACCACCACAGCAGCACCAGCATGCCGCAGTTCTTCGCGATGCCGAGCCACGGCGGGGTCTCCGCGATAGCCCCGAGGCAGGCGCAGTCGGTGATGCCGTAGGCGTGCCAGGCGTGGGCGACGAGCGCGGAGAATGCCGCGAGCAGCGCGATCGCCGCGCGGCGGGGCCAGCGGCGCGGCCACCCTGCCAACAGCGCGGCGCCGACGGCGAACTCTGCAGCGACGGTGGCCCAGGCGCTGGGCGCCACCCAGACGTACGGCACGGCCCGGTAGTAGGCGGCCTTCACGAGGAAGTCGTCGAAGTCCGCGAGCTTGCCGATGGCCGCCAGCACGAAGCAGGCGCCCACCAGCGCGCGGCCGAGCCAGGGCAGACGGCGACAGCGCAGCATGGCGCCGCCTTCGGACCTCCCGCGGCTGCCGCTTGAGCGCGCTTCAAGTTGCGCGCTGGGAGCGGCCGATTCCGTCCCGCGAGAGCCTGCATGTCACCACGCAGCGTCACCACCAAGATCACCCTCGGTTCTGGTCTCGGTCTGGTGCTCGCTGTCGGCATGGTCACGGTCGCGGGCTTCCTGACCCTGCGCAGCGGAGCCGAGGTGGAGCAGCACCGCTACCTGGCGACCTTCGCCAGCGGCGAGAGCCGCTGGCTCGGCAACCGCGTCCAGCTGGCGATGGCGACCGCCACGGGCCTGCGCGAAACCTTCCGCGGCATCAAGGACGAGGCCGTGCTGCTCGAGTTGAACCGCAGGTCGGCGATCGCCGTGCTCGGCAACGCGCTGGAGCAGAACCGCGACGTGGCCGCGGTCTTCACCTGCTGGGAGCCGGACGCGTTCGACGAGCTCGACGGCGGCAACGCCGGCGAACCCGGCAGCGACGCGAAGGGACGCTTCCTGGCGCGCTGGCAGCGCACGGCCGGGGGCGGCAAGGAACTCACCGTGCAGGACGGCGTCGAGGGTCCGGGTTTCTACGCGGACACGCGCGCGGCCGGCAGCGCGGTCCGACGCGAACGCATCCGGGTGGGCGGTGGCGATCGCGAAGTTGCACGGTGCTGCCACGCGGTCACGGTCGAAGGCAGGTTCTACGGCGTCGTCGGCGTGGACGTCGACCTCGGTTTCGCTGCCGCGGCCTGCGCCGCGCTGGCCGCCGAGCCCGGCGGCCGCACGCTGACCATCGTCGCGGACGCCGGCGCGCACGTCGCCGGACCGGAGTTCGGCCCGCTGCCCGCTGCGCCGGCCGCTGCGTTGCAGCGCCGCGAAGTGGCCCAGTGGCGCGAACCGGCGGTGTTCCGCGCCGCCGCTCCCGTCGAGTTCGGCGCCGAAGTCGCGACGACCTGGAGCGCGCTCGTCGCGGTGCCGGCCGCCACCGTGGCCGCCGCCGCGAACGACCTCGCGCTCCGCACGAGCGTTTTCGGGCTCGGCGCCGCGGCGATCGGCCTTGCGCTCGTCTGGTGGCTGGCGCGGCGCACCACGGCGCCGTTGCAACACGTCGCCGCGGCGATGGACGCGATCGCCGCCGGCGGCGGCGACCTCTCGCGCCGCCTGCCGGTGGCGGCGGGCGACGAGATCGGCAGGGTCGCGGGCGCCTTCAACCGCTTCGCCACGAGCATCGGCTCGATCGTCGCGACCGTGCGCACGAGCACGGCCTCGTTCGCCAGCCAGACCACCGCCCTGACCGGCAGCAGCCAGGACCTCGACCGGAAGTCGGCCGAGCAACGCGGCGTTCTCGACCGCGTCAACGAACGCATGCAGGCGCTGGCTGCTTCGGCCGAGGCGAACCGGACCACGGCGAACCAGGCGACCGCCGCCACCGCGGGCGCTGCCGCCGCCCTGCAGGAGGCGGTGGCGCAGATGGAGGAGGTCACCGCGACCTTCGCGCGGATGCAGGCGGCGAGCCGCAGCACCGCCGAGGCGATGGCGGCGATCGACGGCATCGCCTTCCAGACCAACCTGCTGGCCATCAATGCCGCGGTGGAGGCGGCGCGCGCCGGCGACCACGGCCGCGGCTTCGCGGTCGTCGCCGAGGAGGTTCGCGCCCTCGCGCAGCGCAGCGCCGAGGCCGCCCGCAGCAACGAAGAGACGACCAGCCGGTCGATCGAAGCCTGCGAACGCGGCGCGGCGCTGGTCGGCAGGCTCGACGGCAGGCTGCGGGAGCTGGTGGCTTCGCTCGCGCAACTGCGCGCTTCGATGGGGGGCATCGACGAGCAATCGGCGAGTCAGGTGCAGCAGATCGCCGACGTGGCGGCGGCCAGCGAGGAACTCGCGGCGACGGCCGGCGACACCG
>VGXW01000348.1 GCA_016873195.1 Planctomycetota bacterium
GGTACCGCGCGACCACCCCGAACGATCCTGCGCGTTCCTGAAACGAACGCGTTCGTTTCCGGGCGGCGGTCCGGGGGCGTCCCGCTGCAAGCCTGCGATCTACAGTGGCTTGACGAAACGAACGCGAAACGAGCGCCGCCGTCAGCCCCCGGCGCCGAGCTCGCGCGGCGGCAGCCTGAACGTCGGCTCCTCGTCGACCTCGTCCTCG
The DNA here is from genome assembly GCA_016873195.1 of Planctomycetota bacterium. GTDB lineage: Bacteria > Planctomycetota > UBA1135 > UBA1135 > UBA2386 > VGXW01. The sequence continues at coordinate 209 of VGXW01000348.1, forward strand.
TCGTCCGGCTCGCCGTCGAGCGCGTCGTCGACGAGATCCTCGACCTCGCCGTCGTCCGCACCGGGCTCACCCCCGGGCACCGGGCCCGCCGCCAGGCCGTTGCCGCCGACGTCGAACCCGTGCGCCGCGAGGTCCTGCTGCTCGGCCTGCTCCAGCACCTCGGCCACCGCCTCGTCGCGCCGCCGGGCGCGGTCCTCTTCCGCCGTGATGCCGGCGAGCACGTCCTCGGCGGTCACGGTCACCTCGCCGCGGAACGCGAGGTGGATCTCGTCGGTGCACTTCTCCTGGTGCGCGCGCAGGTAGCCCTGCTTCATCAGCTCGAGCAGCGCGATCAGCGTGCCGATCAGCCCGTAGCGCCCTTCGCTTCGGTCGAACAGCTCCGCGAAGCGCCACTCGCGCTGCTGGCGGAACTGCTCGAGCAGCCGCCGCGTGTAGAAGCCGACGTCGCGCTTCTCGACCTCGATCGCCATCGTGCCCTGCTGCCCGATCTCCTCGAGCAGTTTGGCGAACGCCGACGTGAGGTCCCAGATGCCGACGTTGCCGAGGTCGAGCAGGTCCTCGTCCTCCTGATCGACGAGGTGGGCCGGCGTCGCGATCACCAGCGGCGACTGGCGCGCGCGGTGGTCGGCGCGGCCCTCGAGCTGGCGCGCGAGGTCGCGGTAGCGTTTGTACTCGAGCAGGCGGCGGATCAGGTCGTCGCGCGGGTCGAGTTCCTGCTCGATCTCGACGACTTCGCTCGGCAGCAGCTCGCGCGACTTCATCTCCATCAGCGTGCTCGCCATCACGACGAAGTCGCCGATGTCGGCGAGGTCGAGCTGCTGCAGGATGCCGAGGTGCTTCAGGTAGTCGTCGAGGATGCGCGCGATCGAGATCTCGTGGATGTCGACTTCCTGCTGGCGCACGAGGTGCAGCAGCAGGTCCATCGGTCCCGAGAAGATCGGCAGTTGGACGCGGTAGGACACCGGGCGCGGAGCATAACGGCGGGTGCCCGGGCTGCACGCGGCGTCAGCCGGCGCGCATCGCGCGGAACTCGGCCAGACCGGCCTCGAACCTGGCGCACCGGTCCGCGGCGACCGAGCCCCGGCGGTGTGGCATCTCCAGGATCAGCCGCGAGAAATCGTCGTCCGACAGCGGGAACTCGGCGAGGATCGCGCGCACGTGTTCGCGGTCCTTCGGGTCCATGCGCTCGAGCTTGGCCATCAGCACGTCGTGCGGGTGCGGCAGCACGATGCTGACCTTCCGGTTCTCGGTCAGCAGCAGCCGCTTGCTTCGGTTCCGCCAATCGACGGGGGCAGCGAAGGTCTCGGGGCCCCAGACCTCGACGAACATGCCGTGCTTCTCGTGGTACCAGGCGAGCTCTCCCATCAAGGCTTCGATCGCCCGGCCCTTCCTGGCGGGGATGCACCAGACGTCGATGTCCTTGCTGCGCGGCGGCCTCTGCATCCAGAAGGCGAGAGCGGAACTGCCGAACACGACGATCTCGCCCGCCGTCATGAGGCGCGCGGCATCGCCGAGTACCCTGGCTACTTCGGAGCTTCCGTCCATTGCGGCAGGTCCGGGAAAGGGTGGCACGCGAGCACCGAGTGCAGCGGGACCGGCAACGACCATCGCGATGCGTCGGCCCCGCTCTCGAGCCAGGCGGCCAAGGCACCATTTCCTTCGAGCGCCGCGAACCACAGCGCGTCGACGTCCGCCATCGCCGAGGGATGCGCCGCGAGCCAGGCCGCCGCCCGGCGCCGTCGGTCGGTGTCGCTGCGGGCACGGTGCCAGCCGGCCAACGCATGGTCGGCGAGACGCGCGATCCGTCGTTCGGGCGTGGTGGCCACGATGGCAGTGTAGCGCACGCCGCCCGGCAACCCACCGCGCCCAGCGCTGTCGCGGGGCCCCGGCAGACCCTACGCTTGCCGGCCGCCATGGACCCCAGGATCGAACGCGCGCGCGAGATCGTCGCCCGCGAGGCCGCTGCCGTGCAGCAGGTCGGCGAACGCCTCGGCCCCGAGTTCCTGCGCGTGCTCGACCTCGTGCTCGCGCTGCGCGGCCGCGTCGTCACCGCGGGCATGGGCAAGGCCGGGTTCATCGCGCAGAAGGTCTCGGCGACGCTCGCGTCGACCGGCACGCCGTCGATCTTCCTGCACCCCGCCGAGGCGATCCACGGCGACCTCGGCCGCGTCGATGCCGGCGACCTGCTGCTCGCGTTCTCGAAGTCGGGCGAGACCGAGGAGCTGCTCGTGATGCTGCCGCACGTGAAGGCGGTCGGCGTGCCCGTGGTCGGCGTCACGCAGGAACGCACGTCGGCACTCGGCCAGCACTGCGACCTGGTGCTCGAACTCGGCCGCATCGACGAGGTCGGTCCCTACGGGCTCGCGCCGAGCGCCTCGACGACGGCGATGCTCGCGCTCGGCGACGCGCTGGCGCTCGTCGTGCAGGAGGGCCGGCGGTTCGGCCCCGACGAGTTCGCGCGCTTCCATCCGGGCGGCGACCTCGGCCGGCGCCTGATGAAGGTCGCCGAGCTGATGCGCACGGGGGAACGCAACCCGACGGTCCGCACGGGCGCGACCGTGCTGCAGGCGATCGAGGTGATGACGCGCACGCCGGGCCGGCCCGGGGCGACGAGCATCGTCGACGACGGCGGCCGCCTGCTCGGCTTCTTCACCGACGGCGACCTGCGGCGGCTGATCGAGAAGGGCCTGCCGAACCCGCGCGAGCGCAACATCGACGACGCGATGACGCGCCGCCCGCGGTCGATCCGGCCGGACACCTACGCGCTCGAGGCGCTCGCGCTGCTGCACCAGTTCGCGGTCGACCAGCTGCCCGTCGTCGACGACGGCGGCCGGCTGCTCGGCCTGCTCGACGTGCAGGACCTCCTGAACCTGAAGATCGGATGATGCCGCCGTCCGCCGCCGTCCGCACGCACAGCGAGGGCCGATGAAGCGCGCCCTGCTGTTCCTGCTGCTGCTGGCCGCCGGCATCGTGATCCTGCGCCTGTCGATCGGCGAGGACGAGGTCGTCGTCGCGGGCGCGCCGGGCGCGCCGGCGCCGGCCGGCAATCCCGGCGTGCGCCTCGAGCAGGGGCCGATCGGGGCCTCGTGGCAGGCGCGCGGGCCGTTCCACTATCCCAGGTTCCGCAGCGTTCCGGAGGCCGGCGGCGGCACGCGCAACGAACTCGTGTTCGAGCTCGACGCGGCGGACAGCCAGCCGGTCGGCGAGGGCCTGCAGCAGCTCGACGGCGTCACCGTGGTCTTCCACGACCGCGGCCAGCCGGCCGCGAGGCTGGTCAGCCGCCAGGCGTTCCTCGAGCTCGGTCGCGACGCCGGCGGCAGGGCGTCGCTGCGCGAGGACAAGGAGATCGACCTGCGCGACGCGGTCTTCACCACGGCGGCGACCTCTCGGCTGCCGGGCCTGCGGCTCGAACTGGACCGCGTGCTCGTGCTGGTGCGCGAGGACTACCTGCAGCTGCGCACGCCGAACGAGACCGACCCGGTGCTCGTCGTGCTCGACGGCAAGCAGCGCGGTTCGCTGCGCGGCAACGGGCTCAGGGCGCGGCTGCCGCGCGACCGCCGCGGCCCGCTGCAGCGCGCCGACGTCGAGGTGCTGCATGACCCCGTGTTCGCGACCGACGGCCTCGCCGTGCGCGCGCGCGGCCGGATGTCCTATCGCGAGGACCTCGCAGCCGGCACCGCCGAACTGACCGTCGAGCGCGACGTGCAGGTCGAGACGGGGGCCGGCCGCCTCTTCGTGCCGGGTCTGCCGGGCCCGCGCGGCGACGCGGCCGGCGACGGACGCGCGACGGTGCACGCCGACGAGCTGTCGGGCTGGCTGCTGCGCACCGGCGAACACGGCGACGGCCTCGTGTGGCGCCTCGTGCAGCTGCGCGGCGCGCCGGTCGCCGTCGCGGCGCAGGGACTCCGGATCACCGCGCCGCGCCTGGCCCTGCTGCCCGGGCTGTTCGGCGAACCGCTGCTCGCGACCGCCTCCGGCGGGCCGTCGCGCATCGAACAGGTGCTCGACGCTGCGGAACGGCGCCCCGGCGCCGAGCCGTTCGTCGCCAGTTCCCCGCGCCGCATCCACCTGCTGCGCCCCGGCGAGCAGGCCAGCGCCGCGCACCGGGCGTTCGGCTTCCCGCGCTGGACCGTGCGCTCCGTGCAGCAGCAGCACGTCGTCGTGCTCGAAGCCCGGCCGCGGGCCAGCACGGGTGCGCGGGCAGTCACCGCCAGCCGTGGCCTGCACGTGTTCCGGCCCGACCCCGAGGTCGAGTTCGCCGTGGTGCAGGGCTTCGGCGACGTGTCGGTGACCCAGCCGGCGGCCGGTTCGAAGCAGCCCGAACTCGGCGCGCGCGGCGACGACGGCTTCCTGCTGCGCTTCGCGCCGGCGGGTTCGCGCCTCGAGCTGGGCCCGCCGCTGCCGGCGGACTCAGGCGATCCCGGCGCGGCCTGGCGGCGGCACCGCTACGAGCTGCGGCGCGGCGCGGCGTCGGTGCGC
>VGXW01000349.1 GCA_016873195.1 Planctomycetota bacterium
CCCCATCACCATGTCGGCGCGGCCGCGGAACGTGCCCGCGAGTTCCACGAACTTCGCCGGCGCGCCGCCGAGCGGGTGCTGCGGCGCCGCGGCGAGCTGCTCGTCCGTCAGCGCGGGCAGGCCGAACTGCTCGGTCCAGCGGTCGACGTTGCCGCGCAGGCCGCCGCCGACCGCGGCGGTGTAGGCGCAGTCGCCGTCGCCGCCGGGCACGCCGAACACCGCGTCGCGGAAGCGTTCGGGCTGGCTCGGCAGCTGCGTCCAGCCAGCGGGCAGGTCGGCCGTGTAGCCGGTGCCGGGGGCCGCCGCGGCAGCCGTTCCCACCCGGATGCTCCTCGCCAGGGCGAGGAACTTGTCGAGGTTCTGCTGCACGACTTCGCGGCTGCCGGTGAACTTCAGCGTCGCCTGCGGGTCGGTGTCCGTGATGATGCCGAGCAGCTTCTGGTCGGACTTCTTCTGGAAGGTGCCCTCGAGTTCGAACAGCTTGCCGGGCTTGCCGAGCAGCGGCATCGCGGGCGCCGCCGCGACCTGCTCGTCGCTGAGGCGCGGCACGCCGAACTGGTCGCACCAGCGGTCGAGGTTGCCCTTCAGGCCGCCGCCGACCGAGGCGAGCAGGGCGCACTCGGCGTCGGTGCCCTTCACGCGCCAGAGGACGTCGCGGAACTGCTGCGGCGGCAAGGTCTCCCAGCCGTCGGGCACCGTGGCCGTGAAGGACGGGGCCTGGGCCTGGTTCTCGCCGCCGTGGCCGGCCGGGCCCATCTCGCGCAGCAGCAGCCGGGTCTTGTCGTCGGCCTTCCAGTCGACGGTGCGTTCGCGGGCGGTGTAGGCCTTGACCTCGCCGAAGGTGGCCGGAGCGTCGCTGCAGGCGCTCGTGCCGACGAGGGCCAGAGCGCAGGGGGCCGCAGCGCGCAGGAACGGGGGGAAGCGGTGGCGGGGCCTCGGCATGGGGGCGGGGAGTATAGGGATCGGTGCGCGAGAGGAACCAGGGAGGGGGTGGGCGAATTCCGGTCGAAGTCGAGTCTGGGGTGGACCGGATGGCGAAGGGGCCTACGTCCTGGATCCCCGATCGGGGCGGCGGTTGTGGGCCTGGTCCACGCCGCCGGACGACGGCGCCGCGCCCGGAGCCGCGGCATCGCTGGCCCCTTCGCCCGGGCGGCCGTGCCCGTGGTTCGCGCGGTGCACCGCAACCGGCCGTGCCGGAGCTTGCTTTGGCGGCGTAGAATCCGCCCACTGTCGCGCTTGTGTCGCTCCGACCCGCAGCACCACTTCGAGGCTCCCATGCGCCGTGCGCCGACGTTGCTCGCCGCGTTCTCGTTCGCCGTTCCCGTGCTGGCCCAGAACCCGGTGGTCGATCTGAGCCTGTGGACCACCGAGCACCTCAACGGCAGCGGCCCGTGGACGGTCGACCCGCCGCGGCTCTGGGTCGAGTCGACCAACGCGGCCATCACGGACTGCTCCGTCTTCCACAGCGACTTCGACGTCGTGCTGCTCGACTTCCGCATGCGCATCGACGTGGCCGGCGGTGACGACGACATCGCCGGCTTCGTGCTCGGCTGGCAGCCGGGGAACAGCACCAGTGCGACGGCCGACTACGTGGTGGTCGACTGGAAGCGCACCACGCAGGCCTTCCAGAACTGGGGCACGGCCAACGCCGGTCTCGCGATCTCGCGCGTGACGGGTCCGTTGACGCGCGGCTACGGCAACGGCCCGATCGACCTGTGGTCGCACACCTTGAACTGCACCGAGCTGCAGCGCAGCCCGACCTACGGCGCGAGGGGCTGGGACTTCTACACCGACTACTGGTTCCGCGTGCTCTACACGGCGAGCTCCGTCGACGTGTGGCTCGACGGTGTGCGCGAGTTCGGTCTGGTCGGCACGTTCCCGCCCGGCCGGTTCGGCTGCTACAACTACTCGCAGTCGCGCACGGGCTTCCAGTTTCCGCTGCCGGGCTCGTTCCAGCAGTTCGGCACCGGCTGCCAGGGCAGTGCGGGGGTCCCGTACATGTTCAGCCCCGCCGTGCCGTACGCCGGGAGTTCGCTGCCGATCATCACGGCGAACCTGAACCCGGCGGCGCTGCCGCTCTACGTGCTCGGCCTGTCGCGCACGTTCGTGAACTCCGTGCCGTTGCCCGTCGCGCTCGGGCCCTACGGCGCACCGGGCTGCAGCCTGTTCGTCAGCGGCGACCTGCTGCTGTTCGTGACCAACTATCAGGGCACCGCGTATGCGACGCTGGCGCTGCCGGCGGGACTGATCCCGAACAGCACGCCGGTGCTGTTCGTGCAGGGCATGGTGCTCGACCCGGCCGCGAACGCGCTCGGGGTCGTGATGTCGAATGCGGCGGAGATCGCGGTCGGCGTCCGGTAGGTGGCGCGGGGCGAGGGCCGCCGGCCCCTCGCTTCACTTCGGGGCACCGGCCGCGGCGCGTTCGCCGACCTGCCAGAGGTCCTTCGGCTCGAGCACCTGCTTGCAGCCCTCGCCGTGCAGCCAGGCGCGCGCCGCCGGATCGCCGCGCAGGTGCGTGTCCCAGAACGCGGTCGAGATCGCGAGGATCGCGCGGTGGTGGTTCGGATTGCGCTGGCGCCGCTCGCCGGGCAGCGCACGCTCGCCGAACGCGTTGTGCTCGGCGCCGTCGAGCACGAGTTCGTAGCGGTCGATCGTCTTCGGCAGGTGCGGGAACACCTCGCGCCGCGACGCCGGGGTCTGGTCGCCGATCGGCGCCGAGTCCGCGGTGCCGGTCATCAAGAGCCACGGCACGGCCACGGAGCCGAAGGCGGTCGCGAGGCTGCCGGCGCGCGTGTTGCTCGGGCTCATCGGCAGCGCCGCGTCGATGCGCGGATCGGTGAACTTCGTGCCGATAAAGGGTGCCGCCTGCCCGCTGACGCACTGCGTCGTCAGCGCGCCGAACGAGTGGCCGGTCATGCCGACGTGTTCGAGGTCGAAGCGGCCGTGGCAGGGGTGGTCGTCGTCGGCGTTCCACCTCGTCAGGGCGTCGAGCACGAGGGGCACGTCGTCGATGCGCAGGCGCAGGTTCTTGCCGTTCGCGGCGTCGCGCAGCGCCGCCATGCGGCCGGCCAGCGGCAACTCGCGCCACACGGATTCGTCGCTGCCCGGGTGCTGCAGGAACACCACCGCGTAGCCGCGCGCCGACCAGTGGCGGCCGAGGTAGCCGTTGTTGTCGCGCGAGCCGCCGAGGCCGTGGCTGAACAGCAGCAGCGGTGCCTGGTCGGTGGCGGTCGGCAGGTAGACGCGCAGGGGGACGTCGCGCTTGCGCCTGCGGTCGTGCACGGTGAACTCGAGGCTCGGCGGCAGTTCGGCGGCGGGAACGGCGAGCGGATCGTAGGTGGGTGGTGGCGTTGGTGCCGGAGACTGTGCCTGCAGCAGCGCGGCGAGCAGCGCGGCGCAGGAGCAGAGCAGGGTCGGTGCGCGCATGGCGGGTGGTTGTCGCGGGCGGCGGGCAGGGGGACGGAGGCGGGACGGGTTGCGAGGTGGCCGAACAAGGAAGGACCCCGGCAGCGGATCCGGGAGATGCGTCGACGCACCCTTGGCCGGCCAAGGGCGTCCCTGCAGGTTCTGGCGGAGACTCTGCACGCGGAGGGCAGGGGCGTCCCGATCAGGCAAGCTGTGGACGGCGGCCATGGTGCGGGACCTGCTGGACGGATACCGCTGGGGTGCTACGTCCGGTGGCAATCCGCTCGACCCCAGGCTCGCACCTGGCTCCGTTACGGGAGGATCGGGCCGAGCACGACGCGGAAGCCGAGGTTGAAGTAGCGGTTGGACGGGCCGGTCTGGACTCGATGGGCAGACCGGCAGGCGTTCGATTGGGTGGCGCAGCTTCCACCGCGGATGACCATGCGCGAACCGGTCGCGACGCAGGGGTCGACCTGGAGTGTAGCCGGGTACCCGGTGATCCCGTCCCAGCAGTCGAGGCACCACTCGAAGACATTGCCATGCATGTCGTAGAGTCCCCACGCGTTCGGCAGGTAGCTGCCCACCACGGTCGTGGTAGGGACGCTGCAGGAGGTGTTCGGATGGTAGCTGTACGAGATGCGCGCCTGCCCGCACTGCAGGGCGCTGCCGTAGTGGAACTCCGTCGTCGTCCCCGCGCGGCAGCAGTACTCCCACTCGGCCTCCGTCGGCAAGCGATACTGGTAGGCCGAGGGCAGTCGTCCGGCCGCCGCTTGCTGCGCCGTCAGCAGCACGCAGTACGCGGTCGCGTCGATCCAGGTCACCTGCTCGACCGGGTGGTTGGCAGCGTTGGGCCACCCTGCTCCTTGGTGGTAGGAGGGGTTGTTGCCCACCAGGGCCTGGTATTCCGCCTGCGTGACTTCGTGCCGGCCGATACAGAACGGCCGGCCCATCGTGACCTGGTGCACAGGTCGCTCGTAGGGATGGGCGAAGTAGGGTGGTACGTTGTCAGGCGGCCCCGCGTTCGAGCCCATCGGGAACGTGCCTGGCGCAATCAACACCATGCTCGTCAGCACTGCATCGGAGATCACCAGCGTGAGTTCGTTCTCGGCGAACCAGATCCTGCTAGCTCCGGCCTCCAGGTCGACGGACTGGAGGTCCCACGCGTAGCCTGCGAATGCCGCGCTACCCGGAACGGCGACGCTGTGCGTCACCGTGCCCGACGAGCCGAGCAGGCCGCTGAAGGC
>VGXW01000350.1 GCA_016873195.1 Planctomycetota bacterium
AGACGTCCTTCCACAGTTGCCGCTGCAGGTCGTCGGGCTTGCGCAGCGGCGCGTAGCTGCGCACCCCGCCCTGCTCGGTGACCTGGTAGAGGTTGCCGCCGCCGATGAACAGGCGGTCGCCGGGCATGCCGACGAGGCGCTTCACGTAGTTCTGGTTCTTCTGCAGCGGGTACTTGAAGACCGTGATGTCCCAGCGCCGCGGCTCGCGGATCGTCGGCAGCAGCTTGTCGACCAGGATGCGGTCGTAGACGCCCGCCTGCACGTCGCCCATCAGCGTCGGCTGCATCGACGAGGTCGGGATCTGGTAGGCCTCGATGCAGAACCACTTCAGCAGCACGGCGGCGAGGATCGCGACGCCGAACGCCTCGAGGTTCACGCGCACGGGTCCCATCGTCGGGACCTTCTTCTTCTTCCTGCCGCCCGCGCCCGCGAGGGCGGCCTCCGCGGCGAGCACGGTCGCCGGTCGGTTCGTCGTGGTCATCGCCTACTCCTCGTCGCTCGTGCGCAGCACGGACAGGAACGCATCCTGCGGGATCTCGACGCTGCCGACCATGCGCATGCGCTTCTTGCCTTCCTTCTGCTTCTCGAGCAGCTTGCGTTTGCGCGTGATGTCGCCGCCGTAGCACTTCGCGGTGACGTCCTTGCGCATCGGCGCGATGTTCTCGCGCGCGATGAACTTGCCGCCGATCGCCGCCTGCAGCGCGACCTCGAACTGGTGCCGCGGGATCTCCTTGCGCAGCTGCTTCAGGATCTTCCGGCCGCGGTTCTCGGCCTGGTCGCGATGGCACAGGAACGACAGCGCGTCGACCTCGTCGCCGGCGACCAGGATGCGCACCTTGACGAGGTTCGACGGTTCGAAACCCTCGACCTCGTAGTCCATCGTGCCGTAGCCGCGCGTCAGCGACTTCAGGTGGTCGTGGAAGTCGAAGATGATCTCGGCGAACGGGATGCGGAAGCCGATCATCACGCGCTCGCGGCCGTAGTAGTCGGTCTTGACGTACTGGCCGCGGCGGTCGGTGCACAGCTTCATCACCGCGCCGATGTAGGTCGACGGCACGACGACGTTGACGCGCGTGATCGGCTCGAGGTACTCGGCGATCAGCGAACCGTCGGGCAGTTCGCTCGGCGAGCGGACCTCCTTCTGCTCGCCGCTCGTCAGCTTGACCCGGTAGCGCACCGTCGGCGCCGTCTGCACGAGGTCCATGTCCTCCTCGCGCTCGAGGCGCTGCTGGATGACCTCCATGTGCAACAGGCCGAGGAAGCCGCAGCGGAAGCCGAAGCCCAGCGCGTCGCTGGTCTCGGGCTCGAACGTGAACGAGCTGTCGTTGAGCCGCAGCTTCTCGAGCGACTTGCGCAGGTTCTCGAACTCGCTCGGCACGGTCGGGTAGAAGCCGCAGAACACCATCGGCTTGGGCTGGCGGAACCCCGGCAGCGCCTGGCTGCGCTCGAGTTCGGCCTGGTGCGTGACCGTGTCGCCGATCACGACGTCCTGCAGCCGCTTGATGTTGGCGACGATGTAGCCGACCTCGCCGGCCGCGAGTTCGTCGACGGGCTGCATGTCGGGCTTCAGCTTGCCGACCTCCATGACCTCGTGGTCGATCAGCGTGCCGAGCATGCGGATCATGTCGCCCTTGCCGACCCGGCCGTGGAACACGCGCACGTAGATCACGACGCCGCGGTAGTCGTTGTAGACGGCGTCGAAGATCAGCGCCTGCAGGCGGCCCTGCGGGTTGCCGGCCGGCGGCGGGATCTTCGCGACGATCGCCTCGAGCACGAGGTCGACGTTCATGCCGGTCTTCGCCGACACGGGGATCGCGTCCTCGGCCGGGATGCAGATCGCGTCCTCGATCTCGGTCGCGACCTGCTCGGGCCGCGCGTGCGGCAGGTCCATCTTGTTCAGCACCGGCAGCACCGTGAGCTTCGCCTGCTCGGCGAGGTGCGCGTTGACCACCGTCTGCGCTTCGACGCCCTGCGAGGCGTCGACGAGCAGGAGCGCCCCTTCGCACGCCTGCAGCGACTTCAGCACCTCGTAGTTGAAGTCGACGTGGCCGGGCGTGTCGATCAGGTTCAGCTGGTAGGTGACGCCGTCCTTGGCCCGGTAGTTCATCGCCACGGCGCGCGCCTTGATCGTGATGCCGCGCTCGCGCTCGAGCTCCATGTCGTCGAGCAGCTGCTCCTTCATCTGCCGCTTCTCGACGGTGCCGGTCAGCTCGACGAGGCGGTCGGCGAGCGTCGACTTGCCGTAGTCGACGTGGGCGATGGTGGGGAAGTTGCGGATCAGGCGGGGGTCGATCACGTTCGTTCCGTGGCGCGGCGGCGGTGCAGTGTCGTCGGTCGCCCGGAGCGGTGCCAGCGCGAAGCTGCCCGCGCCGGCGGCATCCGGGGGGCGAGCAGGATAGCGAGCTGCGCGCGTGGGCGGCAGGGGCTACGGCCCGCGCCGGGGCGCGCAGCCGCCCCCGGGCCTGCCATCCGCTTGCGGGCCGAGCCCGCGCTCGCATAGAACCGCCGCCCGCCATGCAGGACAGCACCGGCCTTCCTCTCGTCCCGCCGCGCGTGGTTCCGGTCCTCGACCCGGGTTTCCGGCCCGCGGGGCTGGCGGCGCGCGCCTTTCGCGAACTGTGCCGCGGCACGCCCGGAGCCGTGCCCGTGCGGCTCGCGCTCGTGCGGGCCGACGGTTCCGTGTTCCGCTTCGACGCCGCGGTGCTCCCCGCCGGGCACCCGCGAGCCGCTGCGAACCTGCGCTACCTCGAGCGAACGCTGAAGTTCCTGCTGTGGTCGCGCGGCGGCCACCGCATCCACTTCGACGGGCCCGCACCGCTCGCGCAGGGGCTCGCCGCGCACTACCGCGACACCTCCGTCGGGCGCTTCGACTCCGAGACCGTCGGCGAGCGCATGTTCGACCACCCGATCACCGTGGTGCCCACGCGCGACCTGCCGCCGGAGCGGTCGATCGCGCGGCCGCTCGGCCGGCACCTCGCGGGCTGCCGCATCGGCTTCGACCTCGGCGGCAGCGACCGCAAGGTCGCGGCGGTGGTCGACGGCGAGGTCGTGTTCAGCGACGAGACGGTCTGGGATCCCTGCTTCCAGCAGGATCCGCGCTACCACTTCGACGGCATCATGGACTCGCTGCGCAAGGCGGCAGCGCACCTGCCGCGCGTCGACGCGATCGGCGGCAGCGCGGCCGGCGTCTACGTCGACAACCGCGTCAAGGTCGCCTCGCTGTTCCGCGGCGTGCCGCGCGACGCGTTCGACCGCGAGGTCGTCGACCTGTTCCTGCGCGTGCAGCGCGAGTGGGGCGTGCCGCTCGAGGTCGTCAACGACGGCGAGGTCACCGCGCTGGCGGGCTCGATGTCGCTGCAGGCGAACGCGGTGCTCGGCATCGCGCTCGGCACCAGCACGGCGGCGGGCTACGTGACGCGCGAGGGCAGCATCACGCCCTGGCTCAACGAACTCGCGTTCGTGCCCGTCGATCTGCGGCCCGCGGCGCCGGCCGACGAGTGGTCGGGCGACCGCGGCTGCGGCGTGCAGTACCTGTCGCAGCAGGCCGTGGGCAGGTTGCTGCCCGCCGCCGGCATCGCGGTGCCGGCCGGCATGCCGCTGCCCAAGCAGCTCGAACACCTGCAGGAACGCATGCGCGCTGGCGACGCGCGGGCACGGCAGGTCTACGCGACGCTCGGCGTCTACCTCGGCTACGCGATCGCGCACTTCGCGGACTTCTACGACCTCGCGCACGTGCTCGTGCTGGGCCGCGTGACCTCGGGCAGCGGCGGCGACGTGATGCTCGCGGGCGCGCGGCAGGTGCTGGCCGCGGAGTTCCCCGAACTCGCCTCGCGGATCGCACTCTGCACGCCGGACGAACGCACGAAGCGGCACGGCCAGGCGGTCGCGGCGGCGAGCCTGCCCGCGGTCTGAGGCGCGATGGCCACCGCCGCTCCGTTGCTCGGCATCGACCTCGGCGGCACCAAGATCGAGGTCGCCGCACTCGACCACGGGGGCGGATTCCTGCTGCGCGAGAGGGCGCCGACGCCGCAGGGCGACTACGCGGGCACGCTGCGCGCGATCGCCGACCTCGTCGCGCTCGCCGAGGCCCGGCTCGGCCTCGCCGGCCGCGCGCTGCCGGTCGGCATCGCGATGCCGGGCGCGATCTCGCCGAAGACGGGGCTGGTCAAGAACGCGAACTCGACGGTGCTGAACGGCAAGCCGCTCGCTCTGGATCTCGAGCGGCTGCTGCGGCGGCCGGTGCGGCTGCAGAACGACGCGAACTGTCTCGCCGTCAGCGAGGCGGTCGACGGGGCCGCGGCGGGCGCGCGCATGGTGTTCGCCGTGATCCTTGGCACCGGGGTCGGCGCGGGCATCGCGATCGACGGCCGCGCGTGGACCGGGCGCAACGCGATCGCGGGCGAGTGGGGGCACAACCCGCTGCCGTGGCCGCGCGAACTGGACGGCGCCGACGAGCGGCCGGGGCCGGCCTGCTGGTGCGGCCAGCACGGCTGCCTCGAGACGTGGCTGTCGGGGCCGGGGTTCGCGCGCGATCACGAGCGGCACGGCGGCGGCACGGCGAGTCCGGTCGAGATCGTCGCGGCGATGCGCGCCGGCGATGCGACGGCGGCCGCGAGCTTCTCGCGCTACGTCGA
>VGXW01000351.1 GCA_016873195.1 Planctomycetota bacterium
ACGTAGGCGATCCGCGAACCGCTGCGCTTCGCGGCCTGCAGCTGCGCCACCGTCGGGTTGCTGCGCGTGTGGTAGTGCAGCACGGTGACCAGCACGTGCACGTCGGCGGCGGCGGGCTTGCTGATCTGGTCGATCGGCAGCGGCCGGCCCTCGTGGAAACACTCGTCGTAGTGCACGGTGTTCCACGACGCGAGGCCGGTCGCCGCCAGCGTCGCGACGAGGTTGTCGAGGTTGATCGACAGGCCGGACCTGCCGTACTCGTGCGTGTACTTCTCGATCAGGAACGTCACGTGCACGCGCGGCGCCGGCCAGGCGAGCAGCGCGAGGCCGCCGTCGGGCGTCGCCACCGGTTCGACGTGGTGGTCCGGCGACCAGCGCAGCAGCCGGTCCTGCACGTCCCCGAGCGCGACGGCGCCCGACGGATCGTCCGGCAGCACGCAGAGGACGCCCTGGCCGAACGGCGCCCAGAACAGCTCGTCGCGGCGATCGGCGCCGGGAACGCCGCTGGGTCCGAACACGAACAACGTGCGCCCCGGCAGCCGCCGGCACTGGTCGGCCAGCACGCGCGCCGGCAGGCCCTGGACCACCTGCGCCGCCAGCCCCGCTCCGTGCAATCGGGCCACCGTCGCGGCCACCGCCTCGGGCCGCGGATCGGCGGCGAGCAGCGGCAGGCCGGTGGCGGCGAGCGCGGCGGCCAGTTCGCCGTCGCCACAGCCCGTCAGCACGATCGCCTGCAGCGCGCAGCGTTCGATCGCGTCCACGAGGGCGGGCAGCAGCTCGCGGGCCCGCAGCAGCGACGGCGGTGCTTCGGCGGTCATCGGCAGGCCTCCTCGACCACGTTCGCGAGCAGGAAGTCGACGAGGTCGTCCATCGTCGCGAGCAGTTCCATCGGGTTGCCCGGGTAGTCCCAGAACGGCGCCACGAGCCGGGCGTCGTGGCCGCAGAGGGCCTTCGGCTTCCAGCGGTTGGCCGCCGTCGTCGTCAGCACGAACGGATCGCGGGTCGTGCCGACCAGCGCGAGGCACGCCTCGCTGAGGCGGCTGCGCTGCGCCCAGGTCAGCCCCGGCAGCTCGACGAGGTTCGGCGCGCGGCAGCCGGTCGGCGCCGTGCACAGCAGATCGAAGCCGTCGAGCACGCGCGCGAGCCGTCCGAAGTCGTAGACGAAGTGGCAGCGTTCGTCGGCCGTGCGCTCGTTGTCGACGTAGATCGAGCGGCGCCGCAGCCCGGGCACGGCCACGTCGCCCGCGAAGTCGAGCATCGGCACCTCGCCGTCCGGATCGGCGACCCGGATCGGCAGGCCGAGGCGGGCGAGGCGCCGGTGGAACGACTCCAGCACGTCGGGCCACTGCCACGTCGGCGGACCGGAACGGCCGCCGAGGTGCACCGGGATCGGCGCGGCGTCGGGCGGGCACAGCGCCGCGAGGTCGAGCACGGCCCCGTGGGCGGTGTTCGGCATGCTGCTGGCGACGATGCGGCAGCGCGGGCCGGCGAGGCCGTGCAGCAGATCCTCGTCGCCGCGGCAGGTGCCGATCGTCAGTTCGAACGGCGTGTTCGCCAGCACCGCCGCGCACAGGGCCCGGCTGACCAGCACGTCGCCGCGCGGACCGTTCTGGTAGAGGAACAGGTGCGTCACCGGTCCTCCCGCGGCTGCCGCCGGCAGAACACGGCCTGGCCGCGCACGCCGTCGCGGCCGGGTTCGAACGCGCACAGCACGAAGCCGTCCCCGCCGTGCAGTTCGAACAGGAACGACTGGATCTCCTGCGGCAACGGCGCGCCCGCGTAGACGGGCCCGGTGAACACGCCGATGCACAGCACGTCGACGTGCCGCAGCAGTTCGGTGGCGCCCTGCAGCACGGCGAGTTCGCTGCCCTCGGTGTCGACGAACAGCAGGTCGCAGTCCGCGCCGAGCCTGCCCTGCGCCCACAGTTCGTCGAGCGTCGTCGTCGCGACCGGGAGCTCGTGCCGCTGCACGTCCGCGTCGGGGACCTTCGCCAGCGGGTGCTGCCGCAGCAGCGAACCGCGCGCGGTGTCGTCGCCGCAGCGCAGGGTCGCGCTGCCGGCCGCGGCGGCGACGGCCGCCAGCACCGCCCGGGGCCGACCGTAGGCCGCCGTGCGGCACCGGCGCTCGAGCTCGTCGAACACGGCCGGATTGGCCTCGACGAAGGTCTGCTGCGGGATCTCGAGCTGGCACCAGGCGTCGACGTCCTCGCCGCGGTGTGCGCCGACGTGCACCACGCTGCGGATCGGTGCCAGCAGCAGCGGGTAGTGCCACAGCGCGTGGCCGGCCCGCTGCCGGTGGCAGACCGCGGCGACCTTGCGCTGGCGCACGTGGCGCCGCGCCGCGTCGAGCACCGTGCGCGCGCCGGCTGCGTCCTGCAGCACGCGCAGGTAGGCCGCCGCGACCACCTGCAGCAACGGCGCGTCGACCGGGTCGCAGTCGAGGGCGCGCCGCAGGAGGCAAGCCCCACCGCGCGGCAGCGGCCCGTACAGGTGCAGCGTGCCCAGGGCGAGCAGCAGCCGGTGGTTCCACGGCGAGAGCCCGAGGCACGGGACCAGGGCTTCCTGCAGCAGCGGGAACTGCGCGGCGACGGCCCGGGTGCGCGCGGCGGCGGCATCGTCCTGCCCGGCCCGCAGCAGTTCGCGGGCGGCGGCGAGTTCGGGTTCGGCCCGTTCGAACGCTGCGACGAGGTCCCCCGTGCCGGCGGCATCGCCGCTGCAGAGCACGGCGCCGTAGTCGTTGCGCGCGAGCCGCCGTGGACACAGGGACCCTTCGCCGGCCGGGATCGCCACGCACCGGCCGGGCGTGGACCAGGTCGTGAAGCCGCCGATCCGACCCAGCGGCCGCGGCCGCGGTGCCGGCACGAACCCGTCCGGCAGTGCCGGCGCGGCGACGAGGGCCCGGGTGGCCGCGGTCTGCCGGTAGACGTGGATCGCGTGGGCGCCGCCCAGGCGCTGGCAGCGCACGCCGCGCGGCGCGAGGAAGTCGCGCTGCAGGTCGGCGACGAAGCGGTCGACGCCGAACGGGTGCAACGGACCGGGTTCCGCCTGCGCGCGGTCGACGATCGCGACGAGCCCGTTCGCCGCGACGAGGGGCGCGTAGCTGGCCCAGTGGCCGCGCATCTCCTCGTAGCGGTCGCTGCCGTCGAGCAGCAGCAGGTCGCAGCACGGCGCCGCCGCCGCGACCGCGCGCACGGTGGCGTCGTCGCCGGGATCGCCCGGGAGCAGCGTGTCGCGCGCCGGGTCGATCGCCTCGGCGGCCGCGAACGCCGCGAGGCGCTGCGGGTCGGGTGCGACGGTGACCACCCGCTCGGCGATCGTGCGCAGCGCCAGGTGCGTGCCACCGCGGCGGCCGAGGCCGATCGACACGGCGGTGCGGACGCGGCCGTTCGCGGCCGCTGCGGCGAGGAACGCGAGGAACACCTCGCGCACGTGCTCGATCGCCGGGTCGTGCCGCCACGGGCGCTGGCTGTCGGCGTAGCCGCAACCGCGCTCCGGGACGCGGACGGCGATCTCGTCGACGGCCCCGGCCAGCTGCTGCTGGTTCATCGGACCAGGAAGTTGCGGCCGCTGCGCACGCGGTCGCGCCAGTAGTCGAGCAGATCCTGCATCGTCCGCTCGAAGGGGATCTCCGGGACCCAGCCGGTGTGGTCGCGGAACTTCGTGGTGTCGGGGATCTGCAGGTCGGCGTCGATCGGCCGCAGCCGCTCGGGGTCGGTGACGACCTCGATGTCGTCGCGGGCCGACAGCGACAGCAGGTGCCGCAACACGTCGCCGACCGTGCACGAGAACGAGCCGCCGATGTTGTAGTAGGCGCCCGGCACCGGGTTCACCGTGACGAGCAGGCGGTAGGCCCGCACCGCGTCGCGCACGTCGGCCCAGGTGCGCATCGACTCCAGGTTGCCGGTGCGCAGCACCGGCGGGATCCGCCCCTCCTCGATCAGCGCGATCTGCTTGGCGAACGTCGATTCGGCGAACACGTCGCCGCGGCGCGGCCCGGTGTGCGTGAACATCCGCGTCGTCATCACGCACAGGCCGTAGGCCTCGGCGTAGAAGCGGCCGACGAGGTCGGTGCCGACCTTGCTGATCGCGTACGGCGAGGCCGGGTGGAACGGCCGATCCTCGTGGATCGGCAGCAGGTGCCGAGGCACCCGGCCGAACACCTCCGACGACGCGCAGACGTGGATCACCGGCACGAGGCCGCTGGTCCGGATCGCCTCGAGCAGGCC
Source organism: Planctomycetota bacterium (assembly GCA_016873195.1). Taxonomy (GTDB): domain Bacteria; phylum Planctomycetota; class UBA1135; order UBA1135; family UBA2386; genus VGXW01. Next base: position 4,227 of record VGXW01000351.1, read on the forward strand.
GGCGGTGCCGAGGATGTTCGTCTGCAGCGTCTCGAGCGGCGCGTCGAAGCTGGTCTTCGGGTAGCTCTGCGCCGCCAGGTGGAACACGTAGTCCGGCCGCACGGTCGCCACGGCCTTGTGCAGCGACGGCTGGTCGTTGAGGTCGCCGTAGACGACCGCGACGCGGTCCCGTTCGTTGATGCGCGAGAGCAGGTGGTCGACGTTCGCGAGGTCGTCGTTCCACCGCAAGAGGCCGTGCAGATCCCAGTCGGTGTGCTCGAGCAGGTGGTCCGCGAGGTGCGAGCCGACCATGCCGGTGAAGCCGGTGATCAGGGCCCTAGGACGAGGTGACATAGTCCCCCTGCAGGTCGCGCGCGCTGAGGATTCC
>VGXW01000352.1 GCA_016873195.1 Planctomycetota bacterium
CCCCCGCGACAACGAGGGCTTCGTGCTGCTGCGCGCGGTGGCGGCGCTGCTGTGGCGACACTTCGAGCCGGAGCACCCCTACGCACCAGACCCCGGCATGCAGCGGTTCTGGTGATCGCATCGGCGGATTCGCGATTGCCTGCGGCCGACCGCAACGCCGAAGGTCTTGACCGAGCCGCGGTCCTCATCGACCATCGTCGGACTGCCCGTCCGCTGCGTGGTCGCAGCGGAGCAGCCTCCCCATCCTCCCGATCCTCCCCGCACCCATGAAGAGACTTCTCGCCCCAGCCTGTGTCCTGGCCGTCGCCGGGCTCGCCGCTGCGCAGACCAACCGCACCATGAACCTGCTCGCGCCGGCTTTCCTCGGCGCGAACGCACAGTTCCAGATGACCTACCCGGTCACCGCGGCCGGCAACATCTACGCGTTCCTCTACTCGATCACCTACCCGGGCGTGACACCCATCACGGTGCCCGGCTTCACGGTGCTGGGCCAGGCGCTGGTCGACCCGCTGAACAACAGCTCCCCGTGGACCGGCGTGCTCGGCCCGTCGGGCTCGGTCGTCCACGGCTTCACGGTGCCGTGGTTCCCGGGTCTGCTCGGGTTCCCGTTCGACCTGCAGAGCCTCGACCTCGAGTTCGCGACCAATACGCTCGCCTTCGCCGACAACGAACTCAACGTCGTCGTCACGGCCGGCATCGGCACGGTCGAGATCAGCAGGGCCACGTCGACCTCGTTCACCGCCGGCAACAACGACCTGCAGTACATCGACGACGCCACGGTCGGCTCGCCGGTGAGCCGTGGTCTGCCGCCCTTCAACTACTCGTTCACGCGCCACCGCGGCGACGAGGGCTTCGTCGAGGGCTACCAGGGCACGTTCAGCAGCACGTCGCACAACAGCGACATCGACTCGGTCAGCTACCGCCGCGTCGGCCGGCGCCTCGCCAACGCGGTCTACCAGGTGATCGGCTGCCCGAACGGCTACGACGTCTCGATCATCCGCGACAACAGCAACCCCAAGCAGTTCAGCATGCTGAGCCACGAGCGCGCGACGGGCATCTCGCGCATCGTGCCGGGCACGACGTTCGTCGACCCCAATCCCGCCGCCGCGAGTTCGAGCGTGCAGGGCATCCTGTTCTACCCCGGCTTCTCGCGCGACGGCCAGTGGGCCACGATCATCCACCACGACAGCACCACGGGCACGCTGCTCCCCGACCGCGTGCTCGCGTTCCGCACCGACGGCCAGTCGCCGGCGATCGACATCACGCCGGTCCTGCCTGCGACCCCCACGCCGGTGTTCTTCGACGCGACGATCCTCTACACGAACGACTTCCTGATCCTCGCCGGCAACTACGGACACTTCTGGACCTCGGCCACCGCGCCGACCACCCTGCAGCCGCTGACGGTGCCGAACACGACCGCCAGCAACCTGCCGAACGTGTGGATCTACCCGTTCTCGTGGCGCGTCTCGCCGGACGGCAGCAAGGTCTACCTGCCGATCGGCAGCGCCGCGGCCTCGCGCGGTGAGATGGACGTGGTGCAGATCGCCAACGTCGCCGGCGCGCCGGTGGCGACCAACTTCACGCAGTTCCCGGTGGCGACCGGCATCGGCGAGTTCGGCTACAGCGCGATCACGCCCTCGACCGGGAACAACTCGTCGACCGGCATCAAGGCCTCGGTCTCGCCCGACGGCACGAAGATCGCCTTCCTCGGCGCCACCACGACGTCGACCGTGTTCCCCGGCCTCTACGTCGCCGACGGCACGCCGAACCCCGTGCTGCGCACGGTGCCCGGCGCGGCTTTCTACAGCGAGGTCGCGTTCGTCAACAACACGACCGTGCTGTTCTTCGCCGGCGCCGCGAACACCACGCAGTCGTTCTACTCGCTCGACGTGCCGACCGGCACGATCACGCAGATCGGCGCGGCGGCGAACATCCGCACGCGCGGCCAGTTCTGGTCGCTGAACAAGAACTGGTGGTACTTCATCCGCAGCAACACGGGCGGCACCGTCAACAACTTCGTCGGCGTGAACTGCGCGACGGGAGGCGTCTACGACGTCACCGGCAGCGAGTTCGGCGGCGGCGGCAGCGTCGGCAACATCCTGACCGGCAGCACCAACGTCACGACCGACCCGTGGTTCTCGCTCGAGATGCACGTCCGCCGCGCGCCCGTGGGCAACTACGCCTACTTCATGGCGCGCCGCGACACGGGCATCGCCGCCACCTACGAGGACGCCAACCTGTTCCGCTTCGACGTCGAGAACGGCGGCACCGCCACCATGCTGACCAACAACACGACCACCGGCACCAGCAGCGTCGTGCTGAACATGGAGACGCTGATGCTGTCGGGCAACGCCAACCTCGTCGCCTGGGCGCAGCGCCGCGGCACCACGACGTCGGCGTCGGAGGACGTCTGGCACCTGGACCTCGGCACCTCCACGCTGATGCAGTGCTCGGTGTCGAACCCGACCGGGCAGACGGTCAGCGACGGTGCGCTGCGCTTCGTCGGCGGCGCATCGGCGTACGGCCTCGTCTGGGTGATCGGGACCGGCAGCACGTCCGTGCCGACCGCCAACGCCAAGATCGAGTACTGCATGTGCGGCCCCGGCTGCGGGTTCCCGGTGCTGATCAGCGCGCCGCCGTCGGGCACGCGCCCCTACCAGATCATCGGCACGCACTGAGTCCCCGAACGCCGCAACGCGGCGCCACGTCCAGGGCGAAACACGCCCTCGGCGCCGCTGCGGCGTTTCCTTGGCAGTCCCCGAACGCCGCAACGCGGCGCCACGGCCAGGGCGAAACACGCCCTCGGCGCCGCTGCGGCGTTTCCTTGGCAGTCCCCGAACGCCGCAACGCGGCGCCACGTCCAGGGCGAAACACGCCCTCGGCGCCGCTGCGGCGTTTCCTTGGCAGTCCCCGAACGCCGCAACGCGGCGACACGTCCAGGGCGAAACACGCCCTCGGCGCCGCTGCGCGCCGCCGCCGCCGGTTTCGTCACCGGCGGCTCGCAGCCCTCACGCCAGACGCCGCAGCACGAGCGGCCGGCGACGGCGGCGCTCTTCCCCCACCGGCATCGCCGCGGCCACGCGTTCGGCCGCCACGCGCGCCGCGGCCCGGTCCCGCGCGTGCACGTACGCGAGCACGTCGCCGGCCTCCACGGCATCGCCGAGCACCTTGCCCAGCACGATGCCGGCGTGCGGATCGATCGCATCGCCCGGCTGCCGGCGGCCGCCGCCGAGATCGACGACCACGCGGCCCAGCGCCAGCGGATCGACGTCGGCGACGAAGCCCCGCTGGGCGGCCTCGACGGGCAGCACCACCGGCGCCCGGCCGAGCCGCGCCGGGTCGTCGAGCACGGCCCCGTCGCCGCCCTGCAGTTCGAGGTTGTGGCGGAACACCTGCCGCACGACGCCGTCGCGCCAGAGCCGCTCCAGCGTGCCGCGCGCGCCATCGGCATCGGCCGCGACGCCCGCGAGCAGCAGCATCTCGACGCCGAGCGCCAGCGTGATCTCGCGCAGGTCGTCCGGGCACGGCCCGTCCAGCGCCGCCAGCACCTCGGCCACCTCGAGCGCGTTGCCGATCGCGAGCCCGAGCGGGTGGTCCATGTCGGTGACCAGCGCGGCCAGACGCAGGCCCGCCTGCCGGCCCACGGCCAGCAGGCTCTCGGTGAGCTGCACGGCGTCGTGTTCCTGCGGCAGGAACGCCGCGCGGCCGCACTTGACGTCCATCACGAGCCCGTCGATGCCCTCGGCGAGTTTCTTCGACAGGATCGAACTCGTGATCAGCGGCACGCTCTCGACGGTGCCGGTCACGTCGCGCGTCGCGTACATGCGGCGGTCGGCCGGCGCGATCTCCGCACTCGGCGCCGCCATCGCGTAGCCGCACTGTTCGAGCACCTGCGCGAAGCGCTCCGGCGACAGGTCGGTGCGGTAGCCCGGCAGCGACGCGAGCTTGTCGATCGTGCCGCCCGTGTGGCCGAGGCCGCGACCGCTGACCATCGGCACGGCGACGCCCGCGGCGGCGACCAGCGGCGCCAGCAACAGGCTCACCTTGTCGCCGACGCCGCCGGTGCTGTGTTTGTCGACCTTCGGCCGCTGCACGTGGTCGTGGCGCAGCACGCGCCCCGAGTCGCGCATCGCCAGCGTCAGCGCCGCCGTCTCGCGCGGCGTCATGCCGTTGCAGCAGACCGCCATCAGGAAGGCACCGAGCTGCGCGTCGACGAGCGTGCCGTCGACGACGCCGCGCACGAGGTCTCGGATCTCGTCCTCGCCGAGTTCCCCGCCGTCCCGCTTCGTGCCGATCAACCGCGCTGGATGGTGCTGCATGGGACCTGCCCGCCTTCCGCTCTCACGGCGCCACCGGATGCCACAGGGTCTTGGTCTCGACGAACGGCTCGACCCAGTGCAACGAACGCAGCCGCTCGGCACGGCGCCAGGCGCCCGGCGGCAGGTCGCAGAAGCGCACGCGCTTGCTGTTGTCGGCGGCGGCCTCGCCGAGCGACGCCAGGGGCGCGCCGGCGACCAGGAGCCCGTCGACGTCGCGGTGCGCGGCCGCGTGCGCAGCGAGTTCCGCGCGCGGCCCCC
>VGXW01000353.1 GCA_016873195.1 Planctomycetota bacterium
AGGGGCTCGATATCCCGGCGCTCGAGCGCACGTGGCGCAAGTGGGTCGTCGACATGAAGGACCCCTGGCCGCAGCTGCGCAAGAAGAGGAAGTAGGCCGCGTCCGATGGCCCGGCAGGCGATCTGTCCGACGTGATCTCGATCGTAGTTCCCGCTCACGACGAAGCGACCGTGCTTGCGCGCTGCCTCGGCGCGTTGCTGGCTGGCGCCGCGCCCGGCGAGTTCGAGATCGTCGTCGTGTGCAATGGTTGCACCGACGAGACCGCGACCGAGGCGCGCCGGTTCGGCGCCGCGGTGCGGGTGCTCGAGATCGCCGCGAGTTCGAAGATCGAGGCGCTGCGCGCCGGCGACGCGGTGGCGACCGGCTTCCCGCGCTTCTACGTCGATGCCGACGTCGTGCTCGGCACCGCGGCGGTCCGCGCGGTGGCGCGCGAGCTGACGGAACCGACGCCGCTCGCGGTGGCGGCGCCGCGCGCGGAAGTCGACCTGCACGATCGTCCGTGGGCCGTGCGCGCGTTCTACCGTGTCTGGACCAGCCTGCCGTTCTTCGGCGACGGCTTCGTCGGGGCCGGCGTCTACGCGTTCTCCGCGCACGGCCGCGCGCGGTTCGGCGACTTCCCGCGGCTCGTCGCCGACGACGGGTTCGCGCGCCTGGTCGGCAAGCCCGAGGAACGGCGAACGGTCGCGGGTGCCGCGTTCACGTTCTTCCCGCCGCGCACGCTGCGGGCCCTGCTCGGCGTGATGACGCGCATCCGGGCCGGGCGGCTCGAACTGCACCGCACGTTCCCCGAGCTGCTCGCGAACGAGACGACGCGGCCGGCGCGGTCGCTGGCTTTCCTGTTGCGCCGGCCGGACCTGTGGGCGCCGGCCTGCGCCTACCTGCCACTGATGCTGCTCGCCGAACTGCGCGCGCGATGGTGGCTCCGTGCCCGGCGGAACGTGCCGTGGGGGCAGGACCGCAGCTCGCGGCGGCCGGCGACTCCCGCTGCGCCAGGGGGGCTGCCGTGACGGCCGACGCCTCGCACGCGGGCAAGCTCGCCGAGGTCGTCGCGCGGCTGCTGCGGGCCCGCGGCAGAGCGGCGCTTGCCGTGCGCGAGCAGGATCTCGGCGCGTGCGCCGGTGGCACGGTGTTCGTCACGGGCGCTGCCGGTTCGGTCGGCGCGGCCCTCGTCGGCGCGCTCGTGCAGCGTGCCGGCGCCCTGCGCGTCGTCGCCTTCGACCACGACGACACGGGGCTGCAGCGGCTGCTGCGCCGCCGCTCGGGCGGCGCGGTCGTGCCGTGGCTCGGCGACGTGCGCGACGAGGCGGCGGTGCGGGCCGCGCTCGCCGCGACGGCGCCGCAGCTGGTGCTGCACTGCGCCGCGCTGAAGCACGCCGACCTGGTGCAGCGGTTCCCGCGCGAGGCGCTGCGCACGAACGTGCTCGGCACGGCCTGCGTGGTGGGGCAAGCCCTGGCGGCCGGCGCCCGGGTCGTCAACGTCTCGTCCGACAAGGCGGCGCGGGCGGACAGCGTGCTCGGCGCGTCGAAGCGGCTCGGCGAACGGGTCACCGCGTGGTTCGCGCGCGGGAGCTCGGCTGCGGCCAGCGTGCGGCTCGGCAACGTGCTCGACAGTCGCGGTGCGGTGCTCGAGGTGTATCTCGCGCACGCGGCGGCCGGGTTGCCGCTGCCGGTGACCGAGCCGGCGATGACGCGCTACGTGTCGTGCACGGGCGAGGTCGTGGCGCTGCTGCTGCGCGCCGCGGCGCGGGGCGGCGGCGGTCGCTGCCTCGTGCCCGACCTCGGACAACCGGTCGCGGTCGCGGCGATCGCGCAGTGCGTGCTCGACGTCACCGGGAGCGGGGCAGGCGTTCGCGTCACCGGCGCGCGGCCGGGCGACGCGATGACCGAACTGCTGGTCGGCGAGCGCGAAGTGGTCCTCGGCACCGCCGAGGACGGCTGCCGCGAGATCCTGGCCCCGGCGTTGCATCCGGCGGGTGCGGCCCCGCTGCTGCAGTTGCCCGACGAAGAGCTGGGCGCGGCCATGGTGGCGCTCGCGCATCGACCGGCCGGAGACGGCGGAGGTGAGGCATGGGCACCGTGCTGATGGTGGCCTCGGCGGGCGGGCACCTCGCCGAGCTGTTCCGGTTGCGCGCGCGCCTGCCCGGCGCGGATGCGGACACGGTCTGGGTCTCGACCGACCACCCGCACTCGCGGTCGCTGCTCGCGGGATGCCGCGCGCACTTCGTGCCCGACGCGCCGTCGCGCGACTGGCGCGCCGCGCTGCGGAACGCGCGGCTCCTGCGCCCCCTGCTGCGCGAACTGCGCCCCGAGCGGGTGTTCAGCAACGGCGCCTCCGTGGCCGTCTCGGTGTTCGTGCAGGCGGTGCTGCTGGGCGCGCGCGCCGACTACGTGGAGAACTCGGTGCGCGTGCGGGGCCCTTCGCTGACCGGGCGGCTCTTGCGCTGGGTGCCCGGCGTGCGCACGCACACGCAGTACCGCAGTTGGGCGAGCCGGCGCTGGCACTTCGCCGGCTCCGTGCTCGACGAATGGCAGCCGGCGGCGCCCGCCGCCGTGCCGGCGCTGCAGCGGGTCGTCGTCACCGTCGGCACCGAGGCCTGGCCGTTCCGCGCCCTGTTCCAGGCACTCGTGCCGTTGCTGCCGGAGAACGCGCAGGTGCTCTGGCAGCACGGCAGCACGGAGGTCGGCGACCTGGGGCTGCGCGGCGTGCACTCGCTGCCGGCCGCGGAACTCGGCGCCGCGATGGCGGAGGCCGACCTCGTCGTCGCCCACTCGGGCATCGGCTCGGCGATCGCCGCGCTCGACCGCGGCAAGGCGCCGCTGCTGGTGCCTCGCCGCGCGCACCGCGGCGAGGCCGTCGACGACCACCAGGCCGACATCGGTGAGGAACTCGCGCGGCGCGGCCTGTGCACCTTCTGCGAGGTCGGCCAGCTCGACGCCGAGCGCATCGCGGCCGCCGCGTGCCGCCGCGTCGCGCGCGTCGCCCAGGTGCCGCCGCTCGACCTGGGGCCGCCGTAGTGGTGCAGGGCCGCCGTTCAGCGCAGCACGGCGGCGCGCATCTCCGCGGGCTCGACCAGGCCGCGCAACCAGCCCTGCCATTGCGTGGCGAACGGCGGGCACCAGGCGAGCCCGCGCACGGTGCCCGCGGCATCGAGCAGCACGAGCCGCGTCGGGCCGGCCTGCGCCGCGGCGAACCACACCGAAGCCCCGTCCGGGCCGGCGAACAGGTTCTGCACCGACTGCACCGCGACATCGTGCACCGCGACCGGCTCGAGCCGTTCCGGCGGCGGCACCGTGCCGAGCGCGCGCGTCTCGGGCCACGCGAACATCGCGACCCCCGCGCGCCGCAGCAGCGGCACCGCGCGCAGCAGGTCGGCCGGCATCGTCTCGACGAGCGGGAAGTCGCGGTCCAGCACGCCGACGGCGGCGCCGAGCGCGGTGAGTTCGGCCGTGCGCAGCTGCTTCCACGCGTTGCGGCCCGTCCACACCTGGCTCGGCGCGAGCACGGCCGCGAAGGCGAACGCGACGGCAGCGGCGGTGCGCCCCGATCGGCCGGGGCGCAGCACGGAGCCGAGCAGCAGTCCGGTCCAGAACACCATCGACCACGGCAGGTAGCGCTGGGACGTCACCTGCTCGGGATGCAGGCCGAAGTACTGCAGTCGCACGGTGACCACGAGCAGGCCGACGGCGGCGCCGAACCACGCGAGGCCGAGGGCGACGCGTTCGGGCGCCGTGCCGCCGCGCCTGCGCAGGCGCCACGACGCGCCGAAGAGCCAGGCGAGGCCCAGCGCGCCGAAGCCGAGCGCCGGCCAGCGCGCCGGCAGCGGTGGACCGCACGCCGCGTGCACGGGCTCCGCGACCGCGAGCGCCATCTGCCGCAGCAGTTCTCCGGGCAGCCGCGCGGCGTGGTCGGGATCGAGCAAGGGGCTGAGCGCCCACACGGATGGAGCGCCGAGCCAGCGCAGCAGCAGGTCGCCCTGCGCGAGCGGGTCGAGGCCGAACGGCACCGCGGCCCCGCCGCCGAGCAGCAGCAGGACCGCGGCGAGGGCGCCGCCGCCGCCGAGACCGAGCCAGTCTCGCAGTGGGGCGCGCTGCAGCCCCAGCACCGCGGCGTAGGCGGCGAAGCACGCGATGCCGCTGCCGAACGACAGCGTCGCAAGGATGCCGAGCAGCGAGGCTGCGGCGACGCGGCCGCGGCCGGGACCGCCCGGCGGCGATGCGAGCATGCGTACACCAGTGGCGAGGCACAGCAGCACGAGCCCGAGGTGCACGGATTCGTTGCCGTGGGCGAGCTTGCGCGCGTTGCCGAGCCAGTAGATGCCCGTGCAGGCGATGGCCACCGCGGCGGCGCGCACGGTCGGCCCGGTGCCGCGGCACGCCGCGAGCAGTGCCACCGCCGCGGCCGCGACCAGGGCCGCGCCCGCGCCGATCTGCAGCCACTGGTTGGCCGCGAACGCGTGCAGCTCCGCGACGCGCACGAGGTTCGGCAGCACCTCGCGGTGGCCGTTGTCGGTCGCCAGCACGTTCTGCGGGAACGGCAGCTCGAGGAACGTCGCGAGGAACCGCC
>VGXW01000354.1 GCA_016873195.1 Planctomycetota bacterium
TCACCTTGTCGCCGATCGCCGTCAGCTCGACGCGCACGGCTCGGCCCGCGGGCACCGTCACCGCGTCGGGCTGATCCGTCGCCGAAGTCGTGACGTGCAGGCCACCGGCGCCGCGATCCCCGATCTCGCGGTCGGCGCGCGCGAACACGGTTGCGGTGCCGCGGTCGAGCTGCAGGTCGAAGGCCAACACGCACGCGTGCCAGCCGTCGCGGCGCAGCATCACCACGCCGCGCGCTGTGCCCGTGCACGCGATCGACAGACTGCCGCGGTCCGCGCTGTGCGTGAGGGCGGTGCCGGAACTCGTCACCCAGTTCGCCTCGGGCGGCCGCAGGTCCTGCCACGGCCGCGCCGCGATCGCCGCCGCCGGGAACGCCGCCTGCTGCGCCTTGTCGAAGACCGGCACGAACTTGCGCTGCACCTCGAGCCAGCGCTGCTCGGCGGCCGCATTCCGGCGGTGACTGGCGATGCGTTCCTCGAGCAGGCCCGCGGCCGTGGCCAACTGCCGCGCGGCGTCGGCCGCCGGCACGCCCGGCGCCGTTCCGGTCGCGAGCAGCGCCTCGAACCAGCCGTGGTCGACCCGTTCGCGCAGGGCCTCGGCCTGCGTCGCGAGTTCGGTGGCACCCTTCGGCGCGCGCGTCTGCAGCCCGACCAGCCGATCGTGCCACTGGCGCCAGTCCGCAGCGCCGCCGGCCGCCTCGAACTCGCGCTGCAGCCGCGCGAGGTCGCCCGCGAACGCGGCGCTCGCCTCGGCCGCGGCGAGCACGGCGCGCGCGCCATCGGCCTGCCGCAGGATCGCGTCGGCGTCCGGGCCGGACTGCCACTCGGCGCGCGTCTCGTCGATGCGCCGCAGCAGCGCCGCCGCGCGCTCGGGCCGCAGCGGCTCGCTGACCAGCAGTTCGGCGCGCAGAGCCGCACGGCGTCCGAGCAGCGCCTGGTGCTCGGCTTCCTGCCGCGCGGACTCGTGCAGCCAGAAGGCCAGCGTGAAGCCGGCGGCGACCAGGAAGCCGCTGATGCAGCCGAGACCGATCAGGATCGTCTTGCGGTTTCTGGCGTCGCGTTCGCGGCGGCGCTGCTCGAGCACGCGCTGGCGCCGCAAGTCGACGTGTTTCTGCCGCGTGGCGGGATGCGCGTGCAGGCTCGCGGGCCGGTCGGATGGTCGGTCGGACGGTCGGTCCGCCGGTTCGCCCGGACGGCCGGGACGGAACGATGGGGCAGAGCTCATGAGTGGAGAGCGGGGTAGCGCGCCGCGCCAGGGACGCGGCGCTCGTCGCCCCGGCCCGGAGGCGCCGTGACGGCGCCCGCTCGCGGGCTGCAGCAGGAGCGAGGGCAGGCTCCGGACCGGCCCGGTGCTCTCGTGCGGTGTACGGATCGGAAGCGCATGGCTGCGCCTCCTGGCTCGGGGGTGCAGCGCCTGCCGGGTCGCGGCCTGCGCCGCAGGTTGGTGGAGGGGGCTGTCTTCCTCTCCTAGACGGCCGTTGCTCCGCGGTTGCTGGGCTCTTCGCAGTAGGGAGTGCGGCGGCGGGCAAGCGCCGGTCCCAAGGACTTCACCAGAGGATCGGCACCGGGTAGCGCACGATCGACTCGTCGGGCGTGACCAGGCTCATGCCGCCGACGATCGCCTGGCAGACGAGGATGCGGTCGAACGGGTCGCGGTGGTGGTCGGGCAGCTTGCCGATCTGCGCGATCGCGTCCTCGTCGATCGGCAGCGCCGCGAAACCGTGCCTGCGCCGCTGCTCCGCGAGGAAACGCGCCGGGTCGCCGGGCAGCGGCAGCTTGCCCGCCTTGTGCTTCAGCGCGCATTCCCAGACCGACGCAGCGCTCAGGTAGACCTCGTGGTCGGCGGCCACCAGTACCTCGCGCGCGCGCGGCGACAGCCGTTCGGGTTCGGCGATCGCCCACAGGAACGTGCAGGTGTCGAGCAGCAGCTTCACGCGAGATCCCCCTCGAAGCCGGCGACGACGTCGGGCGGCAGCGGCTCGAAGAACGACGGCGGCACGGTGAACTCGCCGCGCGCGAGGCCGAGGCGACGCGGGCCCTCGCCGGGCTCGGGCAGGCGACGGACCTCGGCGACCGCCACGTTGCGCCGGCAGATCAGCAGCCGGTCGCCTGGCGCAAGGTCGTCGAGGTGGCGGCTCAGGTTGGTCTTCATCTGGTGGATGTTGATCCGCAACATGGTCGTAGTATCGACCAAGTAGTGGACCCAATGCAATACCGGTAGGATCATGGTTGGAACCTCTTGGAAAGTAGCGTCTTGCGGCCAAACGTCCGACCCGGGATCGGGCCGGAGGCACGCCAGGATGCCGGAAGGAAGACATCCGCTGCGTCTGCGGGCATCCCTGGTGGATCCGCAGGGCGCAGAAACGCAGGGGAATCCGCCGGGCTGGCGGCGCCGCCCGGGGCGGGGTTCTCCACGCGCTCGCGAAGGCGGTCCCGCGCGAGCCGGCCGCGCGCCCGCGGCCATAGACTTCGCGCGATGCGGCGCACCCTCCCCGCGGCCTTCCTGATCGCCCTGTCCGCCGCGCTGCCCGCGCAGAGCGACGCGCACTCGAGCAAGACCCCGCCGAAGGGTCCGCCGTGGGTCACCGACTTCGCATCGGCGCGCGCGCAGGCCCTCGCCGGCAACAAGCCGATCTTCGTCTACTCGACGAAGACGTATTGACCCCACTGCGTCGTGCTCGAGAGGGGTCTCCTCTCGGATCCGAAGCTGGCCCGGCACTACGACGCGGTGGTCTGGATGTACCTGTTCCAGGACTTCACGCACAGCGAGACCGACCGCGCGGCCGAACGTGTGGCGATCCGCTTCGGCATCACCGCGTGGCCGCAGCACTTCCTCGTCGACCCGTTCACGCTGGGCAAGCTCGCGGACACGGGGCGCAGCCTCGGGACGTTCGGGGCCGCGGTCGCGAAGGCCGTGGTGAAGCCGGGCGAGGCCGCGCCTTCCGTCGCCGAACTCGCGGCCCTCGACGAACTCGCAAAGAGCCTCGAGGGCGAGGGCGACGTCGCGGTGGCGAAGCGCCACTTGAAGCATGCCGACCGCGTCGTTGCGTTCCGCGCGCTCGAGATCGTGGCCAAGAAGGCACCCGCCGAACTCGTGCCGGAGAGCGGCTGGCTGCTCGCGGTGCCCAACGACCAGATCCGCGGCATCGTCTGCGACGTGCTCGCCGAGCACGGCGACGGCAGAGCGCGCGAGTCGCTGCACGCGATCGTGCGCGACCCGGAACCCAGCGAGAACCCGAACGCGCTGCGCGTGCGCGCGGTGAAGGCACTGGCGCGCTGCGGCGACGGATCCTCGCTGCCGGTGATCGCGCCGTTCGCCACCAGCGGCGCCCACAACAACAGCCTGACCGGGGTCTCGGTCCGCGCCGTCGCCGCGATCGCGGCGCGGCTGCCGGAGAGCAAGGCGGCTGCGGTTGCGGTGCTCGTGCAGGCCTACCCGCCGCCGCCGAAGGACGGCGAGGGGGCGCCGCAGAAGCGCATGTGCGAGGCGCTAGTCAAGGAAGTGCACAAGGCCCTCGGCGGGCTCACGGGCAAACAGGTCCCGTTGCCCGCGGACTACACCGAGGCGGCGCGGCAGGAACTGTCGAAGATCTGGTGAGCGCGGCGGGGCGCGTCGTCCAGGACGCGCGGTTCAGCTCAGGCGCCGAACGCGCAGGTGGCGGAGCGCCAACGCCGTGTCGGGGCGCACGACGGCGGCGAGTGCGCCGCGCCGGTCGCCCTTGGTGATCTTCAGCACGATCCGCTGCGGCGTGGGCGTGCCGACGATCGCGGTGACCTCGTCGCCGACGACCCGGAGTTCGACCTGCACCTCCTTGCCGGCCGGCACCAGGACTGCGTCGGGCCGCTTCGACTCCGATGTGGTGAGCAGGACGCCGCCGGCACCGGTGTCGCCGACCTCCGCGAAGGAGCGGCCGAACAGCTGCACCGCGCCGCGGTCGACCTGCACGTCGAACGCCAGCGCGCAGGCGTGCCAGGCATCGTGGCGCAGGATCACCACCGCGTTGTGCGCCTGCGGACTGCCGGGGTTCTCGAGCGTTTTGCCCTCCGCGTCGGCGCGCCGCCGCAACTCGCTGCTCTTGCTCGTCACCCAGTCCGCCTCCTTGGGCTGCAGGTCCTGCCAGGGCACCGCGGCGATGGCTGCTTCCGGGAACGCGGCCTTCTCGGCGGCGTCGAGCGCCGGCGCCAGCTTGTGCAGGCGGTCGAGCCAGAGTTTCTGCTCCTTGGGCTGCTTCTGCGCCGCATCGCGGCGGTCCGCGCCGAGGTCCTCGGCCTTCAGCAGCAGGGCGAGAGCGGCGCGGGCATCCTGGCCCGCGGCGGCGCCGGCGGCCGCCAGGACCTCGAACCAGCCTTCGTCGGTGCGCGCGCCCAGGGTCTCGACCTGGGCGTGCAACTCGTGCGCTCCCTTCGGCAGGCGCGGCGAAAGCGCGGCGAGCCGCTCGTGCAGCTTCTGCCACGTGTCGGGGTTCTTGTCGGCTGCGTCGAGATCGCGTTGCAGGGCCGCGATCTCGCCGCCGAACGTGGCGAGC
>VGXW01000355.1 GCA_016873195.1 Planctomycetota bacterium
AAAAACAGCCAGACGCCGAGGCGCGGCGACGGCCGGGAGGGACGTGGGTTGGCCAAGGGAGGGCGAAGGAACATACAGGAACGGCCCAGCGGGCCGAAGGTCCGTGTCCGCGGGCGGCGGGCGCCGTGGCCGCCGTGGACTTCGCGCCGGCCAGCGGCCATAACGGCGCCGTGTTCCGACAGCGTCCCTGGCTCCTGCCGCTGTGCCTCGCGATCATGGTGCTCGGCGGCTGGTACTTCGGCTTCCGCGCCCTGAAGAACGACCGCGAGCTGCCGGTCTACGTGGCCGGCGGCGAGCGTCTGGCGGCCGGGGCCGAGATCTACCGCCGCAGCGAGCAGCCGGGCGTGCCGGCCGACCAGAAGCCGTTCACGTACCCACCGTTCGCCGCGCTGCCGTTCGTGCCGTTCGCGCGGTTGCCGGCCACGTGGCAGGCGCCCGCGTGGTTCGCCGTGAACTTCGTGATCCTGCTGCTGCTGCTGCGCTGGCTGCACGGCTGGGGCCGCCGCGACCAGCCCGGCGACGGGTCGCCGCGGCTCTTGTGGTACTGGATCCTGCTGCTGCTGGCCGGCGCGCACCACGTGCTGTCGGTGTTCGCCAACCAGAGCCACGACCTGTTCGTCGCCGGCGCCGTCGGTCTGTGCGCCGCGGCCACCTGCCGCGGGCGGGCCACCGCCGGGATCTGGGCCGGGCTCGGCGCCGCCGTGAAGGCCACGCCGTTCCTGTTCCTCGGCCTGTTCGTGCTGCGCGGCCGCTGGCTCGCGCTGCTGCTGCTGCTGCTGGCGTTCGCCGGCCTGTCGCTGCTGCCCGACTGGCTGTTCCCGCGCGCCGACGGCAGGTACTGGCTGCAGGCCTGGTACGAACTCGTGCTCGCGGGCCAGCAGGTCGGCGCCACGGCGGCGGCGGAGGGCGCCTGGAACTCGCACAGCTTCCTGAACCAGAGCCTGCCGGGCACCCTGACGCGGCTGTGCACCGCGACGGCGAGCACGGCGGCGTTCGTCGATCCGCTGATGTGGAACGCGGGCCTGTCGCCCGCGGCCTTCCGCATCGTCAGCTGGTCCGCGCAGCTCGCCGTGCTGGCCCTGATCGCGTGGGGCGTGCTGGCCGGCGCCGCGGCGCTGCGGCGCGGCGGCGGCGAGGGGGCCCTGCGGCGCACGCTGGGGCTCGGCGAAGTCGCGTCGATCGCGTGCGGCATGGTGCTGCTGTCGCCGCAGAGCAGCAAGGCGCACTTCTGCGTGTGGCTGTTCCCCGCCGCCTTCCTCGCCGACCGCGCGCTGCGCGGCCGCCGCGACGTGCTGCTGTGGATCCTGCTCGGACTCGTGCTGCTGCTCGCCACCACGGGCGCCAAGGACCTCGTCGGCACCGCGATCGGCAACAAGCTGCTGGCGTACGGTAACGTGACGTGGTGCACCGTCCTGATGCTGCTCGGCTGCGTGCGCGCGATGGCCACCGCGGGACCGCGGCCGGACGGGCCGCGCGCGCCCTGATCGCGCTGTGCGCGTGCGCCGCCTGCGGCGCACCGCCCGCCGACGACCTCGCCGACGGCGTGCTCGTGCTGCCGGAGGCGCTGCGCGAGGTCTCGGCGATCTGCGCCGCCGACGCGCACACGCTGGCCTGCGTGCAGGACGAGGCGGGGGCCCTGTTCTTCGTCGACCTGCGCGGACAGTCGCCGCCGCGCTCCGTGCGCTTCGGTCCGTCCGGCGACTACGAAGGGCTCGCTCGAGTCGGCGACGACTACTGGGTGCTGCGCAGCGACGGCGTGCTGCTGCACGTCGCCGCCCGCGGCCAGGCGCTGCACGTCGCGGCGACGCACCGGCTCGAACTCGGCCACCAGAACTACGAGGGGCTCTGCCACGATCCGGAACTCGGCGCGCTGCTCGTGCTGCCGAAGGACCCGGCCGGCGCCGGCAAGCGGGAACGGGACCGCCGCTGCGTCTACGCGTTCGACCTGCTCACGCGGCGAGCGCGGGCCGAACCGGCCGTGGCCTTCACGGTCAAGGAACTCGTCGACCAGGCGTCCGCCCGCGGCATCGAGCTGCCGAGCCGCACCGATCGCAAGGGCGCCGAACGCGT
Source organism: Planctomycetota bacterium (assembly GCA_016873195.1). Lineage (GTDB taxonomy): Bacteria > Planctomycetota > UBA1135 > UBA1135 > UBA2386 > VGXW01. Next base: position 2,071 of record VGXW01000355.1, read on the forward strand.
CGACCTGAAGCTGCGCGGCAGCGAGATCCTGTGCGTGCCCGGCTCGGCGGACCTGCTGCTGCTGTCGGCCGTGGATCGGGCCGTGCTGCGCATCGACCGCGGCGGGAAGCTGGTCGCCGGCAGGCTGCTCGACGCGGACGTGCTGCCGCAGCCCGAAGGCATGGCGTTCCTGCCCGACGGCCGGTTCCTGGTCGCCAGCGAAGGGGACCCTGGGCGGATCTGCGTGGTCGAACTGCGCTGACGTGGGTGCAACGATCAGCGCAGGCGGCGCAGCAGTTCCTCGATGCGCTCGCGGACGTCGGACGGATCGGTCAGCGCAGGCCGCGCGTTGCCCTCGCAGAGCCGCTGCGCGGTCTCGGCGGTCGAGAGTGCCAGCTCCCGATCGCCGTCGGCGGCGTGCAGTTCGGCGAGCACGTAGGTCAGCCAGGGCCGGGCCATGGCCCGCTGTTCGATCTCGCCGCGGCTCTCCGCGACGATCCTCTGGCCCGTGTTCGGGTAGCGCTGCTCGGCGGGCAGCGAAGGGTCCAGGCAGATCCACAGCAGTTCGGCGTGGGCTTCGACGAACGGCCTCGATCCCGGTCCGCGGAGCGGCGAACCTGCGGCTTCCGCCGCGAGCTGGGTCCCGTCGATCAGCCGCACGTGCTGCTCGAAGCAGGGGCGGGCCTCCAGCGGCCGGCCGAGCCGCGCCAGCGCGATGCCGCGGTAGAACTGCCAGGCGTAGGCGTGCCGACCCCATTGCTCCCATCGGTCGCACACTTCCAGCAGCCCGTTCCAGTCCCTCTGCCAGCAGCGGATCCGGGCCAGGAGCGGAGCGAGGCTGTCGACATGTTGCCGGGGCATCCGCAGCCCCTGCGTCAACTGCGCGGCCTCCGCGTGGTCGTTGCTGTTGCCGATCCGGCTCTTCTCGTGGACGACCTTCGCCAGCTGCCAGCGGAACACGTGGATCTCGGGGTACCACTCGCGGCCCGCGCGGCAGACGGCTTCGATGAAGTCGACGTCGCCTCTGACGGACGCCGCGTCCAACGCGCGGTGGACGACCAGGAGCGGCTGACGGGGACCCGTGAGCAGCGCGCGGTAGGTGCGTTCCGCCACCTCCGGCGCCGCGATTTCGAGCACGCGCAGCCGCGACACCGTGCCCCAGGGGCAGTCGGGGCCGGCCGGCGGCACCAGGGCGAGCGCCTCGTCGGCGCGGCCGAGGCGGGCGAGCGCCACGGCGCGGCACCAGGACAACGCGCCGCGCTCTTCGCCCGGGTCCCCGGGGCATTGGTCCAGGAAGGTCAGCGCTTCCTCGAAGCGCCGGGCCGCGTTGAGGGAGAGCACGTGGTGATGGCGCGCGGTCGCGTCGGTCGGATGGCGCTCGAGGTACTCGCCCGTCGCCGCCAGGGCCGCATCCCGGTCGGTCAACCGCAGGGCCAGGAAGCGCCATGCCTGCACCGAGCCCCGGTCCAGCCAGGCGGCGTCGCGGTTGCGCAGGGCGTAGCTGTGGTTCGCGAACGACTTCTGGTCACCGGTGACGGCGGCGACGAAGAGGCCCAGGCCGTAGAGCAGCGGGTCGCGGTCGCTGACCAGCACCGCGCGATCGAGCAGGTCGACGACCGGCTCGAGGTCTTCCTGGCAGAGGGTGTTGTCGTACCAACGGATGCGATCGAGGATCAGCAGGATCCGGGTCAGGGCGTCGTCCGCGCCCTGCAGGTTCGTGACGTCGGCCTCGGTGAAGAACAGCCGGCCCTGTTCGATCCGCCTTCGCGTGGCGGCGAGAACCGGCGAGTCGATGCCATCGCGCTCCGCGGCGGCGACCTCGGCGAGCGCCGCCTCGGGGTCGTCGGCGAGCGCGGTCAGGAGGCCCGCGAGCACGTTCGGGTTGCTGCGGTCCTCGCGCCGCGCTGCCTGCAGCGCGCGCAGCTTGCCGCGCCCGAGCTGGTCGTGCACGAGCAGGTCCTGGAAGGAGACCTGGACGGCTTCGGCGTGCCGCAACCGCATCGCCTGCAGCCGCCCCTCCGCCGCGTACGGCATCTCGAGCAGCAGCTTGGTGGCGAGGCCGATGCTGACCGGGACCATGACGAGCAGCACGCCGGCGACCAGCGCCTTCCAGGGTTCGGCCCGCATCCATCGCCGCAGCCGTTCGGCGCGCGTCGGCGGTCTCGCCGCCACCGCCCGGCCGTCGAGGAAGGCCTGCAGCTCGGCGGCGAACTCGGCCGGGGTCGCGTAGCGGTGGTGCGGGTCCGGCGCGATCGCCTTGTGCACCACGTTCGCGAGGTCGGTGGCCACGGCGGCCTGCTGCTGCAGCGGCGGGATCCTGCCGGCCTGCACGTCCTGCAGCAGCCTGGTCAGGCCGTTCTGCCGCAGCGGCTGGCGACGCGCGAGCAGTTCGTAGAGCGTGATGCCGAGGCCGTAGACGTCGGTGCGCGGCCCGAACGCGCGGTCGTCGCGGCGCAGCTGCTCG
>VGXW01000356.1 GCA_016873195.1 Planctomycetota bacterium
CTCGACGACGCGACGCGGCTGGCGATGGGCGAGGCCGCCGTGCGGCTCGCCAAGGCGGCGAACTACACGTCGGCGGGCACCGTCGAGTTCCTGCTCGACCGCGACAAGAACTACTACTTCATCGAGATCAACTCGCGCATCCAGGTGGAGCACCCGGTCACCGAGTCGGTCACGGGCACCGACCTGATCCGCGAGATGATCCTGGTGGCGGCCGGCGAGCGGCTGTCGTTGCGCCAGGAGGACGTGGTGATGCGCGGGCACGCGATGGAGTTCCGCATCAACGCCGAGGACCCCGACCACAACTTCAAACCCTGCCCGGGCACGATCCGCACGTTCGTCGCGCCGGCGGGTCCGGGCGTGCGCTGGGACAGCCACGTCTACCAGGGTTACACCGTGCCGCCGCACTACGACTCGATGCTCGGCAAACTCATCGTGCACCGGCCGACGCGCAAGCTCGTGCTCGAGACGGCGCGGCGGGCGCTGCAGGAACTGACCGTGGAGGGCGTTGCAACGACGGCGAGCCTGTTCCTGCGCATCCTCGAGCACTCGGACTTCGCCGCGGGCCAGGTCGACACGGGCTTCATCGACCGCTACTTCCCGCCGCGGTAGGCACCATGTCGGCGCAGCGGCCATCCTCGGTGCGGTCCGCGGCGAACCGGTTGCTGCTGGTCGCGAACCTGGTGGCCGGCAACGCCTTCGCCGCGCTCGCGGTGATCGGGTTCCTGCGGCCGTCCGTGCTGGGCGGCGCTGCCGCGCCGGACGGTGCTGCCGCGGCGGCCGCCGAGCGCGTCGTCGTGCTGCCGCTGTCGAGCGGGGCCGCGTGGGGCGTGTTCGTCGCCGGCATCGTGCTGCTGCTGTGGAACTTCGCGTGGCTGGTGCGGCGTCCCGAGCGGCGGCCGCCGGTGCACTGGGTCACCAGCGACACTCCGTCCGGCCCGGTGCGCGTCGCGCGCGAAGCGCTCGAGGTCGGGCTGCGCGCGGCCGGCGAGACCCTGCCCGAGGTGACGCGGCTGCGCGTGCAGGTGGACACCTCGGTGCAGAAACGCATCCTCGTCACCGGCCTGTTCCAGTGCGCCGAGGGCACCAGCAACCTCGCGGCGAGCCAGCGCCTGCGCCAGACCCTGCTCGATCGCTTCGGCGAGATGGTCCGGCCGATCGATGGGGCCCGCGTGGAGGTCGACCTCGAGTTCCAGGGGTTCCAGGGCAAACTCGGCAAGAAGGCCGGCGAAGTGCCGCCGGCCGAAGAACCGGCGCCGTTCACGGGGCCGAAGTACCCGATCGGGGACGACCCGGAAGTGGGGGGCACGTCATGAGGCGGCGACGGGGACGATCGACCGGCCGGCGGCTACGCTGTGCCGGCTCCACCGGTCTGAGGTCCTCCATGCGCGCGCTGTCGAGTCTGCTCGCGGTCGTCTCGTTCACGGCGGGAGCCCTGGCCCAGGTGCCCGGCCAGGGGGCGCCGGGCCAGCAGCCATTGCCCCGCCAACCGGCCGGAACCGCGCAGCCGCTGCGCCCCGACCAGCTCCAGCGCGATCCCTTGAACTCGCGCTGGGCGATGCCGCTGCAGCCGCCGCCGTTCCAGGGCTTCCCGTCGCTGTTCCCGCAGGGGCTCGGCGCCTTCGGCAGCTACCCGGTCGAGGGCCTGCCCGGCGCCGCGGGTGCCTTGCCGTTCCCGCTGCTGCTGCAGCCCACCGAGCCGCCAGGTTGGCCGCGCTGGCTGCGCGGGCGCGACGCGGACGAACTGCCCTACGTGCCCGGCCAGGCGCTGCTGGTGCGCCACGCCGACCGCGTCTGGTGGAAGAGCCCGGACGAGCCGGCCGCCGTGCCGCTCTACTTCCACGACAAGGTGCGCAGCGTGGTCGCGGGCACGGAGCTGGAGGTGCGTCAGACCGGCGAGTTCGAGATCCTGTTCCACGGCGGCGGCCGCCTCGTCGCGAACGGGCAGGTGCGCGTCCACATCGACGCGATGGACGAGAAGGTGGTCGCGCTGCAGGTGCCGGTCTTCAGCAAGCTGCGCGCGCAGGTGTCGGGCCGCGAGTACCGGTTCGTGCTGCCCGACGGCTCGGTCCTCACCGTGCCGCCGGACCGCGCCTTGGCGGAGCCCGAGGCCGAGGTGCCCGGGCCAGCCTGGCTCGTGTTCGAGCGCGCGATCGAACCCGGCTGCCACGGCGGCCGCGCCGCGCTGTGGAACGGCGGCCAGCGGGCGGTGACCTGGCGGCACGCGTTCGGCGAGACGAAGCTCGAGCCCGGCCATCGCCTGTGGTTCTTCCTGTCGCCGCCGCCCGAGCCGATCGGCGCTGCGCTGGCCGTGCGCGGCGTGGATACGACCCGCGAGGGCACGGCGCTGCTGTGCCGCAGCGGCGGCGACGCGCAGGTGCAGTGGAGCGGCGCCCGGTTCACCTTGGGTGCCGGCACCACGCTGCGGCTCGATCCACTCGCGGGCGACCCGTTCCGCTGAGCCGAAGTCCGTGAGCCGCTGCGCCGATCGCCGGGAGGTGCGCGCATGACCGCCGAGGTGGCCGCGAGGGTGCAGCGCGCCGCGGGGCGGCTGCTCGGGCTGGTCGTCGAGACGCCGCTCGTGGCGTCGCCGTGGTTGTCGGCCCGGAGCGGCGCCGAGGTGCGCCTGAAGCTCGAGAACGTGCAGCACACCGGCTCGTTCAAGTTCCGCGGCGCGACGAACGCGCTCGCCGAACTGCCGGCGGCCGCCCGCGCGGCGGGCGTGGTCGCGGCTTCGTCGGGCAACCACGGACTCGGCGTCGCGGCCGCCGCGGCCGCCCTGGCGGTGCCCGCGCTGGTGTTCGTGCCGGAGACGACCGCGGCCGGCAAGCAGGCGGCGATCCGCGCACTCGGCGCCGAGGTGCGGACCTTCGGCCGCGACTGCCTCGAGACCGAGCGGCACGCGCGCGCCTTCGCCGCGCGCACCGGGCGACCCTACGTGTCGCCCTACAACGACCTCACCGTCGTCGCGGGGCAGGGCACCGTCGCCGTGGAACTGCTCGCGCAGTGGCCCGCGCTGGAGACCGTCTACGTGGCGCTCGGCGGCGGCGGGCTGACCGGCGGCATGGCCGCGTTCCTGAAGCACGAGCGCCCCGGCATCGAGGTCGTCGCGTGTTCGCCGCGAGCGTCGCCGGCGATGGCCGAGTGCGTGCGCGCCGGCGCGATCGTCGACGTGCCCTGCGCCGAGACCCTGTCCGACAGCACGGCCGGCGGGGTCGAGCCGGGCGCGGTGACGTTCCCGCTGTGCCGCGACCTCGTCGACCGGTTCGTCGACGTCGAGGAGGCGGCGATCCGCGCAGCGCTGCTCGGCTGCCTCGAGCACCAGCACCTGCTCGTCGAAGGTGCGGCTGCGGTGGCGATCGCGGGCTGCCTGCAGGACGCGCCGCCCGCGGGCCGGCGCGCGGCGATCGTCGTGTGCGGCGGCAACCTGCCGCTCGAGCGGCTGCGCGCGCTGCTCTGCTGACCGCTGGCGCGGCGGACAGGGTTGCTGCATCCTCCCGGCATGCGCCTGCTGCCCGCTGCCTGGACTCCGCTGCTCGTGCTCGCCGCCGCCTGCACCGGAACCCCGTCCCTGCCCGAGGGCAGGGGCCGCGGACTCGTGGCCTGCGACCCGACGCCGCCGCCCGGGGCGACGACCTGGGCGCGCCCGGAGTCGCGCGTCGGCGACGGCTGGACGCTGCTGCGCGGCGGGGAGGTCCGCATGCGGCTGCAGGTGGTCGAGGCCGGGCCGGACCGCATCGTCGTGCGGGACGAACAGGGCCACCGGCTGCTGCGCGATCCGGACCTCGGCAACCTCGGCGAGTGGCCGCCCGAAGGCGATGCGCCGCTGCACCGGATCGATCCGGCCGACGTGCGCTTCCACTGGCCGCTGTGGGTCGGCAAGAAGTGGCAGTGCGAGTTCGCGGACCGCACCGAGCAGGCGGCGGTGACGATCCGCGCCAGCTACGCGGTCGAAGGCCTCGACCGGATCACCGTGCCGGCCGGCACGTTCGAGGCGCTGCGCGTGGTGCGGCGCGCGCGGCTCGTGGTCGAGGGCGAACAGTACCTCGTGCGCACGACCTGCTGCTGGTACGCGCCGGCGATCGGGCTCGAGGTGCGGCAACTGCTCGACAACACGGAGTTCGAACTCGTGGAGTGGGTGCGGGGGCCCACCCCGGCGCCCGGCGACTGAGGCCGTACGCAGCGGCGCCGCGGTGGCCCGGGCCCCCGCGGCGCCGCGACTGGTCCTGGGCCGGCGAGCGCCGGCCGCCAGCGATCACTGCTTCTTCAGGAAGCCGCTGCCCTCGTTGAGCAGGCTGCCGAACTGGCCGTCGGTGGGAGCGATGTCGGCGTGCTTGAAGCCGGTGCCCTTGCCGTCCCAGGCGTCGTGGAACCAGAACGCGTAGGCGTTGCCGACGAAGAAGTCGCCGATGCTGGCGCCGAAGTTGGCGAGCGGCATCACCGGGATGATCCACAGCACGGCGTCGAAAA
>VGXW01000357.1 GCA_016873195.1 Planctomycetota bacterium
CGCGATGGACCCAGCGAACCGCCCGCAACCCGCGCCCGACAAGGGCCTCTTGGACCTCGACCAGGTCACGATCCGCTTCGCCGGCGACTCCGGCGACGGCATGCAGCTGACCGGCGACCAGTTCACGCGCACGACCGCGCTGATGGGGAACGACCTCGCCACCTTCCCCGACTTCCCGGCCGAGATCCGCGCGCCCGCGGGCACGCTGCCGGGCGTCTCGGCGTTCCAGCTGCGCTTCTCGAGCTTCGACATCCACACGCCGGGCGACGCGCCCGACGTGCTGGTGGCGATGAACCCCGCGGCGCTGAAGGTGCACCTGCCCGAACTCGCGAAGGGCGGCATCCTGCTGCTCAACACGGCGAAACTCGATCCGCTCGACCTCAAGAAGGCGAAGTACGCGGCCGACCCGCGCAGCGACGGTTCGCTCGCCGGCTACCGCGTGCTCGAGGTCGACCTCGAGGAGCGCACGCGCGAGGCGCTGGCGGGCCTGCCGCTCGAGACGCGCGTCAAGGACCGCTGCAAGAACATGTACGCGCTGGGGATCCTCTACTGGATGTTCCACCGCGACCTCGAGCCGACGCTGAAGAACATCGCGCAGAAGTTCGGCAAGCGGCCCGAACTCGTCGAGGCGAACCTGCTGGCGATGCAGGCGGGCCACGCCTACGCGGAGACCACCGAGATCTTCCAGACGGCCTACCGCGTGCCGGCGGCGCCGATGCGGCCGGGCACCTACCGCAACGTGATGGGCAACCAGGCCCTGAGCCTCGGCGTCGTCGCCGGGGCCCAGCGCGCGGGCCTGCAGCTGTTCCTCGGCAGCTACCCGATCACGCCCGCTTCGGACGTCCTGCACCAGCTCAGCGCCTACAAGCACCTCGGCGTGGTCACGTTCCAGGCCGAGGACGAGATCGCCGCGATCAGCAGCGCGATCGGCGCCGCCTACGCGGGCAGCCTCGGCGTGACCTCGACCTCGGGCCCGGGCATGGCGCTGAAGGGCGAGGCGATCGGGCTCGCGGTGATGGCGGAGCTGCCGCTCGTGATCCTCAACGTGCAGCGCGCGGGGCCGAGCACCGGCATGCCGACGAAGACGCAGCAGGCCGACCTGTTCCAGGCGGTCTACGGGCGCAACGGCGAGTGCCCCGTCGCGGTGCTCGCGGCGTCCACGCCGGCGGACGCGTTCGCGACCGGCTACGAGGCCGTGCGGCTCGCGGTCAAGTACATGACGCCGGTGATCGTGCTGTCCGACGGCTACATCGCGAACGGCTCCGAGCCGTGGCTCCTGCCCGACGCCGCACAGCTGCCGCCGATCCCGGTGGCCTTCGCGCCCGAGCCGAAGGCCGGCACGAAGTTCCAGCCCTACGCGCGCGATCCGGGCACGCTGGCCCGGCCGTGGGCGAAACCCGGCACGAAGGGCCTCGCGCACCGGATCGGCGGCATCGAGAAGCAGGACGGCAGCGGCAACATCTGCTACGACGCCGACAACCACCAGCGCATGGTCGACCTGCGCGCGCGGAAGATCGCCAACATCGCCAGGGACGTCCCGCCGATCGAGACGGTCGGCCCGCGCACGGGCGACGTGCTCGTGCTCGGCTGGGGCAGCACGCGCGGCGCGATCACGGCGGCGGTGACCCAGCTGCGGCAGCAGGGGCAGACGATCAGCTGCGCCTGCCTGCGCTACCTGAACCCGCTGCCCGACGACCTCGGCGAGCTGCTGCGCGGCTTCCGCAGGGTCGTGCTGCCGGAACTCAACAAGGGCCAGCTCGCGACGATCCTGCGCGCGAAGTACCTGATCGACGTGCGGAGCCACAGTCAGGTCGACGGCCAGCCGTTCAAGAGCCACGAGCTGCGTGCGTTCCTCGAACAGACCCTCGCCGAAGTGAGGAAGGAGGTGCGGCCATGACCGCCGTCGACCGCCCCGCGATGCAGAAGAAGGACTACAAGACCGACCAGGACGTGCGGTGGTGCCCGGGCTGCGGGGACTACTCGATCCTGAACGCCGTGCAGGGCGCGTTCAGCAAGCTCGGCAAGCAGCTGCACGAGACGGTGATCGTCTCCGGCATCGGCTGCAGCTCGCGGTTCCCGTACTACATGGAGACCTTCGGCTTCCACACGATCCACGGGCGCGCCCCGGCGATCGCGACGGGCGTCAAGGTCGCCAACCCCGAACTCGACGTCTGGGTCGTCACCGGCGACGGCGACGCGATGTCGATCGGCGGCAACCACCTGATCCACGCGATGCGGCGCAACGTCGGGCTGCGGATCCTGATGTTCAACAATCGCATCTACGGGCTGACCAAGGGCCAGTTCTCGCCGACCAGCGAGCAGGGCAAGGTCACCAAGAGCTCGCCGATGGGTTCCGTCGACCACCCGTTCGCGCCGATCGCGCTGGCGCTCGGCGCCGGCGGCACGTTCCTCGCGCGCGGCATCGACATCCTCGGGGCGCACCTCGAGGACACGATCTGCCGCGCCGCCGCGCACGCGGGCACGGCCTACGTCGAGATCTACCAGAACTGCAACATCTTCAACGACGGGGCCTACAAGGGCTTCACCGAGAGGGAAGTGCGCGACGAGCGCATCCTCTACCTGCAGCACGGCAAGCCGCTCTTGTTCGGCGCGCAGAAGGACAAGGGCGTCGCCTTCGATCCGGGCTTCCGGCCGTGCGTGGTGTCGGGCAGCGAACTGGGCAAGGCGTTCGTGTGGGACGAGACGGCCGAGACGCCGGCCCCCGCGATGGCGCTCGCGACGATGAGCGAGAGCGAGTTCCCGGTGCCGATCGGCGTGTTCCGGCGGCGCGAGATGCCGGTCTTCGAGGGCGGCGTGCACGCCCAGATCGCCGCGAGCCGGCAGCGCAAGCAGCAGTCGATCGGCGAACTGCTGCGGCAGGGCGAGGTCTGGACGGTGGGGTAGCGGCGGGGGTGGGGCGGCCCGGCCACCTGGTGCTTCCACGCCGCCGCGCGCTCGCCGGCGTTCTTCGTGCGCTAGCTTGCCTCCGCCGGGCGAGGCTCGCACGATGCGCCCGTCTCTCCGGAACTGTCCGCCACGACATGCCGCCCGGGTCGCTGTTCGTCAGCAGTGTGCAGAAGGAACTCGCCGTGGAACGGCGCGCGATCCGGGACTTCGTCGCCGGCGACGCACTGCTGTCGCGCTTCTACCGCGCGTTCTTGTTCGAAGACCTGCCGGCGAAGGGGCGTCGTGCGGACGAGGTCTACCTCGCCGAGATCGATCGCGCCCAGGTCTACGTGGCGTTGCTGGGCGACGAATACGGGTCCGTGGACGAGACCGGCCGGTCGCCGACCGAACGCGAGTTCGACCGCGCGACCGCACGTGGCAAACCTCGGTTCGTGTTCGTCAAGGGCCAGGACGACGCGCGACGACACCCGAAGATGGTGGCGTTCGTGCGCAAGGTCGGCGCACAGGTCATCCGCCGGCGGTTCGAAGGCGTCGCAGAACTGACAGCGGCTGTCTACGCGAGCCTCGTCGACCATCTGGAGCAGACAGGCGACATCCGCACGCGCCCGTTCGATGCCGCGGCATGCCTCGACGCGACCACGGAGGACGTGTCGGCGGAGAAGGTGCGGTGGTTCCTCGACCGGGCCCGCGCCGAACGCAACTTCCCGCTCGCGGTCCGGACCCGCACGCGCGATGCGCTGGCGCACCTGAACCTGGTAGACCGCGGCCAGCCCTGCAGTGCTGCAGTGTTGCTGTTCGGCCGGAAGCCACAGCGGTTCCTGCCGGCCTCCGAAGTGAAGTGCATGCACTTCCACGGCACGGAGGTGCAGAAGCCGATCCCGTCCTACCAGATCTACAAGGGCACCCTGTTCGAGATGGTCGACCATGCCGTCGACTTCGTGCTGGCGCGACTCGCGCGCTCCGTCGGCACGCGCGCGCAGTCGACGCAAGTGCCGGTGGCCTACGAACTGCCGAAGGAGGTCGTCGCGGAGGCGATCGTCAACGCGGCTGCGCACCGCGACTACGCGAGCAACGCGAGCGTGCAGGTGATGCTGTTCGCCGACCGGCTGGAGGTCTGGAATCCCGGCGAGTTGCCGCAGCCGCTGACGCCGGAACGGCTGCGCGAACCGCATCCGTCGATCCCGCACAACCCGCTCGTCGCCGAGTCGATGTTCCTGGCGGGCTACATCGAGAAGGCTGGCAGCGGGACCCTGGACATGATCGGCCGACTGCGGGCGCTGGGGCTGCCCGAGCCCGAGTTCGTGCAGAATGGTGGTTTCTTCGTGCAACGGCTGCGGAGGCCGGGCGGCGAGAAGGGGCGGGATGGGCCCGAGTCGAGGCCCGAGTCGAGGCCCGAGTCGGGGCCCGAGTCGGTTGCCACATGGTGGCGGGCCCTACCCGCCTGGCGGGCGGAATGGAACAAGGACTCCGTCCACGAACGCGTCCTGCTCGCCCTGCAGGCAGGTCCCCTGACGAGGTCGCAGTTGGCCAGCGCGC
>VGXW01000358.1 GCA_016873195.1 Planctomycetota bacterium
GCTGCCGCCACAGGTCGCGCACCACCATCGGCCCCGCGAGCCCGAGCTTCGCCCAGACCACCTCGACCTGGGCCGGGAACTCACCGCGGTTGAACACGCCGACCGCCTGGCCACCGTCGACGAGGTCCTTCACCATCGCGAACCGATCCTCCCCCAACTCGACGACCCGCGCGGACTGACACAGCTCGTCCTGGTCGATCGCGATCACCTCGGGATTGCACAGCACGTTGTGCGTGAACGGGTCGAGCTGCCGCAGGTCGCCGCTGTAGAACAGCGGCGCCGCCATCAGGCACCACAGCGACATGAACGAGTACTGCTCGTTCGGCGTGAGCCCGCACGGCCGCGGTTCGCCGTTCGTGCGCGCTTCGCCGATCCAGCCGATCTGCACGTAGTCGGGGTCGTTGTAGGCGCCGGGCTTCGACCACTCGCGGTGCCTTGCATTGGCCAGCGCCACCTCGAAGATGCGGTCGAGTTCGAAGCCGAGGTCGCCCGCGGTGCGCCAGCAATGGCCGCCGACTTCGGCACCCCATTCCCAGACGTCGCCCATCCCGTACTGGCACAGGTTGAACACGATGTCGCGCGGCTGCTGCTGCAAGAGTCGCCCCATCACGCGATAGGGCTCGCGGTGCGTGGCGCGTTCCTTCTGTGCCACGCTGCCGTAGGAGCACCAGTCGTACTTCAGGAAGTCGAAACCCCACGCCGCGAAGCGGGCCGCGTCGGCGGCTTCGTGCTGCCAGGTGCCCGCGAACCCCCCGCACGTCGTCGGCCCCGGCGAGGTGTAGATGCCCGCCTTGAGGCCGCGCGCGTGGATGTAGGCGGTCAGGGCCGGCATGTCGGGGAAGTACGCGTTCGGCAGGATGTCGCCGTTGCCGTCGCGCAGCGGGCCCACGCGGCGTTCGTCGCGGTGTTTGGCCGCGTTCATCCAGCAGTCGTCGATGTTGACGTACTGGTAGCCGACGTCGGCCATGCCGCTCGCGACCATCGTGTCCGCCGCGTGGCGCATCAGCTCGTCGGTGATGCGGTCGTAGTGCGCGTACCAGTGGTTCCAGCCCATCGGCGGCGTCAGCGCGATCTGGTCGCCGGCGACGATGCGCAGCGTGCGCTGGTCCTCGCCGTGCGGATTGCGGGCGCGCAGCGTCACGCGGTAGGTGCCGGCCGGCGGCACGGTGCCGCGCAGGATGCCGTTCGTCGCGTCGAGCGCGATCGACGCGGGCAGTTGCTCGGCGGCAAACGCGATCGGCCGTTCGCCGGTGGTCGGAATCCGGTAGAGGAACGGATGGCCCGGGCGGCAGCCGGTCAGGGCCGGGCCGTGGATGCGCGGCGCGAGCGGCGGCGGCGGCGTCAGCAGTTCGGCCGGTTCGTCGGGTGCGGCGACCACGCGCGGCGCTGGGCCGATGTGCACGATCGTCGCTTCGGCCCAGTCGGCGTGGTCGGAGTCGTTGCCGTCGCCCGCGTCGCCGGCGAGCAGCAGCAGGTGCTGGATGCCCGTGACGTCGACGTCGATCGCCTTGCCCGGGTCGCCGCGGCGCAGGACACCGCTGTCGAACAGTCTCCTGCCGTCGCCGAATACCGTGAACGTGATCGACGCGCGCGCGGGATCGGTCGCGCCGTCGTCGACGCCGACCGTGGCGCGAAAGCGCTGGGCGGCGCCGTGCAGGGCGAGCCAGATGCGGGCCTTGCCGTGTGTGCCGATGCCGCGCGCGAAGCCTGCGCCCGCGATCGCGAGCGGGCGGCCGGTGACGGCGCGGTCCTTCTGCGGGCTGCCCCAGCCCTGCCGGATGAGGGCGAGGTCGAGGTCGGCGAGGCATGTCGTCGTGGGGCCCTGGGCGGCGGCAGTGGCCGCGAGCGCGGTGCTGAGCACCGTGCAGAGCGCGGTGCGGAGAGGATGGGAGAGGCGGGCTGGAAGGCGCATGGCGATGCACCATCGGACGCAGCGGGCCGGGTTCGCGCAACGCGCCGCCGGCGGCCACCAACCTGCGCACTTCTGCCCTGCCCGCGGCCGGCCAATGTCTGCCGGCGGCACGGGCCGGAACGGCCGTCCGCCGCTAAGCTGCCCCGTTCCCCGAACCACCGCCCGGCGCGTCCGCCGCGGCGCGTGGCTCCTCCAGCACCCGAGACCCATGACGGTCCCCTCCCTGTCCAAGCGCGCCCAGACCATGCCAGCCTCGCCGATCCGCCGGCTGGCGCCGTTCGCCGTCGCCGCCCGCAAGGCCGGCAAGACGGTCTACGCGCTGAACATCGGCCAGCCCGACGTTCCGACGCCGAAGGTCATCCTCGAGCGCCTGCGCACCTACCGCGAGACCTTCGTGCCCTACGGGCCCTCGCAGGGCCTGCCCGAGTTCGTCGAGGCGCTGCGCACCTACTACGCGGGGCTCGGCGTGCCGCTCGCGGCGGAGGAGATCTTCGTCACCACGGCCGGCAGCGAGGCGCTCTTGTTCACGCTCGGCGCCCTGTGCGACGCCGGCGACGAGGTGCTCGTCTTCGAGCCGTTCTACACCAACTACAACGGCTTCTGCACCATGATGGGCGTGGTGCCGGTGCCCGTGACGACGCGCGCCGAGGACGGCTACCACCTGCCGGCGCGGGCCGCGATCGAGGCGAGGATCGGGCCACGCACGCGCGCGATCCTGGTCTGCTCGCCCAACAATCCGACCGGCACGGTCTACACCGACGCCGAGATCGACATGCTCGCCGAGATCTGCCGCGCGCGCGGGCTCACGCTGGTCGCCGACGAGGTCTACCGCGAGTTCACCTACGACGGCAGGAAGCACCGCTCGGTGCTGCAGCTGCCGCGCATGGAGCGGCAGGTCGTCGTCGTCGACTCGGTGTCCAAGCGCTACTCGCTGTGCGGCGCGCGCATCGGCAACATCGTCAGCCGCAACCGCGACTTCATGGCGGCGATCCTGCGGTTCGGGCAGGCGCGGCTGTGCCCGCCGACGCTCGAGCAGTTCGCGTGCACGGCGCTGACCGAGGTGCCCGCGTCCTACATGGCCGGCGTCAACGCCGAGTACCAGAAGCGCCGCGACGTGGTCTGCGAGGCGCTGGCGGCGATGCCGGGCGTGTTCGTGCGCAAGCCCGAGGGCGCCTTCTACGTCTGCGCGCGGCTGCCGGTCGCCGACACGAACGCATTCGCCGAGTGGCTGCTGCGCGACTTCGCGAGCGGCGGCGAGACGGTCATGGTCGCGCCGGCCGACGGCTTCTACGCGACGCCCGGCCTCGGCCTGAACGAGGTGCGCATCGCCTACGTGCTCGAGGAGCCGAAGCTGCGCGCCGCCATGCGGTGCCTCGGCGAAGCGCTCGCGGCGTATCCGGCGCGCGCGGCCGCCGCGAAGCGGTAGCGCGGTGCGGCGGCTCGAGCCCGCCGCGGCGGTGCCAGACGCGTGGTTTCGCCCTCGGCCGGTCGCCGCGCAGCGGCGGTGGGGGGGTCACGCCCGGCGCAGGGGCAGCTGCCGCGCCGTGTCGGTGGCGGCGCCGATCGCAGCGGCGTGGCCCGCGTGCAGCGCGACGTCCTCGTCGGTCACGTAATGGACCGCCAGGAACCGCTCGACGCTGCACCCGGTGCGCATGAGGCTGGTCTCGGCGAGTGCTGCGCCGAAACCACGGAGCCACAGCTCGAGTTCGTGCCGCTGCGCCGCGTCGCCCGCAACGTGCACGATCAGTTCGAGCGGGTCCTGCGGGCCCGCGGTGCCCCGGTTGGCGTTGCCCGTCACGTAGATGCCCTTGACGCCGTGGCGCTCGGCGTCGACCAGGTAGGCAATGCGCGCGGCCATGTCCAGGCGCCAGCGCGAATGCTCGTCGGCGCTGGGTTCCAGGGGCCGCGCGGCCGGCGTCTCGATCGCCGAGTTCGGCTCCCGGAACATCGCGACCGCGGCGTTGGCGTCGGCGTTCATGCGCACCTGCACGACCTTGCCGCCGGTCGCGCCGGCGACGTCGATCACGCGCAGCACCTCGCCGAGGTCCGCGTACTCGGGCAGCAGCGCCGCCAGCTGGTTGGGGCTCTGCGTCAGGAAATCGCGGTGGAACACGATGCCCGGATCGTCGGGATACAGCGGCAGGTAGCGGATGCCCGCCTCGACGAGGTCCTGGAAGAAGTGCGTGCCGAAGCTCAGATCGGGCACGTAGCGGCCCTTGGCGCGCGCGATCTCGATCAGCATCGAGGTGTTGCTGATGTCCGAGTAGGTGACGCTGACGCCCAGGCGCAGGTCGCCGCGGCTGCCCCAGCGGCCCGGGCCCAGCAGCAGGAAGCGGCGGCGCGGCAGCAGGCTGTTGAGGCGGCCGACCGCGCGGCCGACCGCGCGCATGTCGTCGGGGCGTTCGAGCTGCTCGTAGCGCGCCGGATCGACGTAGACGAGGTGCGTGACGTCGGGCACGCGGCCGTTCGAGACGTGGCGGCGCGCGGTGAACAGCACCTGCTCGGTCGACAGGTCGCGCGGGAAAA
>VGXW01000359.1 GCA_016873195.1 Planctomycetota bacterium
GTGCGGCTGATCGACGCGCTGCGCGAGGACTCCGACTTCGACGTGACGGCGTCGGACGCCGAGCGCCTCGTGCGGGAACTGCAGGACTGGGTGACCCGCAACGACACGGAGGCGATCCCGCGGCCCGTGCTGAAGTCGGACGACCCCAAGCGCCGCGAGATCACGATCCCGATGCACCTCGACGAGCTGCTGATGCTGCCGTCGGTGACCGAGGACCTGTTCTACGACAAGGTGATGGACGGCGTGGTCTACCTGGGCCTCGAGTCGGTGCTGACGATCTGGACCTCGCTGGTCGCCGACCCCGGCGACCCGCAGAAGGTCGCGCGGCAGCGCGCCGAGGCCGAGGCGGGCGGCGAGAACCCGGCCCCGGCGGCGCCCGGTGGGCAGGCCAGTCCGCCAGGCGGCGCCCCCAACCAGGCTCCCGGCGGCGGCGAAACCCCGCAGCAGCCGATCGGCGTCGGCATCCGCGTCAACGTCAACACCGCGCCGCGCCCGGTGCTGCGCGCGCTGCTGCCGGAGGCACGGCTGCCCGACCGCGTCATCGACGCGATCCTGAAGTGGCGCAACGAGGAGGACGAGAAGGAGAAGGAGAAGGAGAGCGAGCAGGCGCCGAAGACGGACCTGTCGGACTTCGGCGATCTGCGCCTGGGCAGCGAGCTGAAGCGCAAGTTCTTCGCCACGACCGCGGACCTCGACCAGGTCGAGGAGTGGAAGGGCCTGCCCGACCCGCAGGTCAGGGCGGAGTTCCTGAAGCTGATCACCACGAAGTCCGACGTGTTCACGATCCACCTCGCGACCCTCTACAAGCGCAGCGACGAGAACCGCGTCTACCTGCTGCGCCGCGCGCGGTCGATCGTGCAGCGCTACGACGACGGAGCCGACGGCAAGATCAAGAAGCTCGTGCCCTGGGAGGACCGCACCGGACTGCGGCTGCAGCCGATCGACCTGCAGGACGACACGCTCGACCTGACTTCGGTCTACTACGACATGGACCAGTTCGCGCAGGAGGACCGCGCCTGGAACCCGTTCCTGGTCGACTTCTACCTGCCCAAGCACCGGCGCGAAGAGTTCTACGTGCCGCGCTGACCCGACCGGCATGCCGCGTCCGCCCGACCCGCACCTGCACGAACGGCTGATCGCCGCGGCGACGCTCGAGTTCGCCGAATCGGGCTACACGGGAGCCACGCTGGACGGCATCGCCGCGCGCGCGGGGGTCACCAAGGGCGGCGTCTACTTCCACTTCGACGGCAAGGAGGAGCTGTTCTTCGCCGTGCTGGACCACTGGCGCGAGCGCCGCCGGCGCCTGCTGCAGGTGCCCGTGCCCGGGCCGGCTGGCGCCGCCGCCGCACTGCGCGGCTTCCTCGCCAGCTACCTGCGGTTCCACTTCCGCGAGCCGGCCGCGACGCACCTGCTGCGGATCCTGGGCACCGAACTGCGCGGCCGGTTCACCGCGCGGCTGCGCGAGGACGACCGGCAGGAACAGCGCTGGCTGCGCGGTTCGCTGCGCGACCTGCTCGTGTCGGGCGCCAGCGACGGCTCGCTGGTGCCGGACGACCCGGCGCTGTCGGCGTTCGTGCTCGCCGCGGCGGTGCGCGGCGCCCTCGAGCAGTGGTTCACGGCGCCGGCCGACGTCGAGGGGCACTGCCACGAGGAAGCCCTGGCGCAGGCGCTGGTCGCGCGCTACGCCACCGGCCGGCCGGGCGAAGCGGCCCGCGGCGCCCGCAGTGAATACGACTTCCGTGAACGCCCCGACACCTGAGCCACGCAGCGAGCCCGCGGGCCGTGCCGCGCGCGCCTTCGCCGCGGTCGCCATCGTCGCGGTCGCCGTCTGGCTGGTGGCGCTGATCGTGCGCGCCGTGCCGGCGCTGGCGACGGCGACCGCCGCGGCCGCCCGCGGCGCGACCGAGCCCGCCGCCGCGCGCATCCAGCGCAGCAGCGGCCTGTCGCCGGCGCTGCGCGCGGCGATCCGCGAGCACCTGCCCGCCGATGGCCGGCTCGTGCTCTACAGCCCGTACGGCGGCGCGGCCTTCGAACTCGACGCGACCGACCCGCGCGGCGAACCCGCGCGCCAGGTGCGCACGCTGTTCGAGCGCTGCAAGAACCTGCTCTACCCGCACCCGCGCGACGTGCACTTCGCGCGCGACGCCGCGGAGCTCGCCACCAGGCTCGGTCCTCGCTGGGCCGGCCGGCTGCTGGCCGTCGACGGCACGCAGGGCGGCGCGGAGCTCGCGGTCGGCGGCCGCTGGCAGTTGCTGCACACGGAGCCGCTCGGGACCGGCGTGCTGCGCCTGTGGCGTTTCCAGGAGGCGCGATGAACCTCGTCGCTGCGGCGCTCGCGCCGCTGCTGCTCGGCGCGCTGC
Source organism: Planctomycetota bacterium (assembly GCA_016873195.1). GTDB lineage: Bacteria > Planctomycetota > UBA1135 > UBA1135 > UBA2386 > VGXW01. Next base: position 2,361 of record VGXW01000359.1, read on the forward strand.
TCTTGCGCGCGCTCGGCCTGCGCTGGCGCAACGAACCCGTCGCCTGGCCGGCGTGGGCCTGGCTCGCCGGCTGCCTGCTGCTCGGCGCCGCGGTGCAGCTCGGCCTCGAACTGCGCGTGCCGCCCGCGTCCTTCTGGACCCTGCCGCTCGGCCTCGCCGTACTGCTCGGCGCGGTGGCCCTGCGGCGGCGGCCCGCGGCCCCCGGCGCGCGCGCGCCGGCCGGGGCCGGCTTCACCGCGTTCGTCGTCGCCGGCGCGCTCTGGTGCCTGTTGTTCGCGGCCTCCGGCATGGACCGCCCGTGCATCGAGGGCGACGAGGGCAACATCTGGTCGCTGAAGGCGAAGTCGCTGCTGGTCGACTGGCCGGACGGCTTCGCGCTCGCGCAGGTCCACAACCTGCACCCCGACTACCCGCAGCTGAACCCGCTGCTGCAGGCCTGGACCTTCGCGCTGCTCGGCGGCCCGGACTCCGTGCACTTCGAGAACCGCTGGCTCGTGCAGCTCGCCGGCGTCGCGCTGTTCGTCGCGCTCGCCGCGGCGCTGCGGCGCCGTCTGCCGGCCCTGCCCGCGGCCGCGCTCGCCGCGCTGCTGCCGCTGTCGCCCGTGTTCCAGGAGCTGCTGCGCACGGCCTACGCGGACGGCATGGTCGCGCTCGGCCTCGTCGTCGCGCTCGACGGGTTCCTGCGCTGGCGCGAGCACGGCGACCGCCGTGCCCTGTGGCTGGCCGGGCTCGGGCTCGCATTCGCCGCGTGGTCGAAGAACGAGACGATGCTCTACCTCGCCAGCGCGGCCGCCGCGGCGCTGCTGCTGCGCGCGTTCGGGCGGTTGCGGCCCACCCTGCGCGACCTCGCGCCGCTCGCGCCGCTCGCGCTGGTGGTGGCGAACACGACGCTGTGGAACGGCCGATTCGGCCTGCACAGCGACCTGTTCGGCGCCAACCCGACCGGCAAGTCGATGTTCGTGCTGATGGCGCAGCAGTGGCAGGAACGCGTGCCCGCGCTCGCCGCCGAGTTCGCCGCCGCGGTCACGTCGCCGGCTCAGGCCCACGTGGTCTTCGGCCTGCTGCTGCTCGGCGCGCTGCTGCGGCCGCGCCGCGCGTCCGGTCCGCCGCTCGCGTTGCCGTTCCTGGCGCTGTTCGGCGGCCTGCTGGGCCTGCACGTGGTCTACGTCGGCTCGTTCCTGCCGCTGCGCTTCCACCTCGACACGTCCTACCTGCGCGTGACGTTCCAGCTGCTGCCCGCCGCCCTCGTGCTGCTCGCCGCGCTGCTGGCGGACGTTGTCGGCGCGCGCGGCGCCCGGCACGATGGTGGACGGCCGTGACCGCGAACCCCGCCCGACCCGCCCTGCCCGCCGACTACCTGCTCAGCGTCGTGATGCCCGTCTACAACGAGCAGGCGACGCTGCGCGACATCGTCGCCGCGGTGCTCGCGGTGCCGATCCGGAAGGAACTGATCCTCGTCGACGACGGCAGCCGCGACCGGAGCCGCGCGATCCTCGCGGAACTCGCCGCGGCGCACCCCGCGGTGCGCGTGTTCGAGCACCCGCAGAACCGCGGCAAGGGCGCGGCGCTGCGCACGGGCTTCGAGCAGGCCAGGGGCGACGTCGTGATCGTGCAGGACGCCGACCTCGAGTACGACCCGAACGACTACCCGGTGCTGCTCGCGCCGATCCTGCGCGGCGACGCGGACGTCGTCTACGGCTCGCGCTACCTCGTCGACGACCGCGATCCCGGGCGCGAGCGCGACCACTTCTACCACTACTTCGGCAACCGGCTGCTGACGTTCGTCAGCAACCTGTTCACCGGGCTCAACCTCACGGACATGGAGACCTGCTACAAGTGTTTCCGGCGCGAGGTGCTGCGGGATCTGGTGATCGAGAGCCGGCGGTTCACGGTCGAGCCCGAGTTCACCGCGAAGGTCGCGAAGCTGCCGGTGCGCATCCACGAGGTGCCGATCCGCTACCAGGGGCGCAAGTACAGCGAGGGCAAGAAGATCACCTGGCGCGACGGGGTCGCGGCGATCTGGGCGATCGTGAAGTACCGGTTCGTGGCGTGACGTGTCGCCGCGTTGCGGC
>VGXW01000360.1 GCA_016873195.1 Planctomycetota bacterium
AGAGTCCGGGCGACAGCGGGCTGCTCGAATGCGCCGAGGTGTCGGGCGGACGCTGAGCCCGGCCCGCTCGGCTACTCGCCGCGGAACGTGAACACCGTCGTCGAGCGGAAGGTCTGCCCCGGCTCGAGCACGGTGCTCGGGAAGGCCGGCTGGTTCACGCTGTCCGGGAAGTGCTGCGTCTCGAGGCACAGCCCGCTGCGCAGCGCGTAGACCGCGCCGCCCTTGCCGCGCTGCCCGTGCAGGAAGTTGCCCGAGTAGAACTGCAGGCCCGGCTCGGTCGTGTGGATCTCGAGCTGCCGGCCGCTCGGCTCGTGGCGCAGCAGCGCCGCGCGACGCAGACCGGTTGCCGGCCGCAGCACGAAGTTGTGGTCGTAGCCGAGGGCCGGGGTGCCGATCAGCTGCTCGATGCGCAGGCCGATGCGTTCCTTCTGCCGGAAGTCGAGCGGCGTGCCGAGCACCGGCGCGATCGCCCCGGTCGGGATCAGCGTCGGATCGGTCGGCGTGTAGGACTCCGCGTCGATCTCCAGGTCGTGGTCGAGGATCGTCGGCGCGCCGTGGCCCGCGAGGTTCCAGTAGGCGTGATTGGTCAGGTTGACCGGGGTCTTGCGGTCGGTCGTCGCCTCGTAGTCGATGCGCAGCTGGCCGGCCTGCAGCAACTGGAAGGTCACCGCGATGTGCAGGTTGCCGGGATACCCTTCCTGGCCGTTGGGGCTCAGGTAGGTGAAGCGCACGCAGGGCTCGGTGCCGGCGGCGACGACCTCGCCCTGCCAGTGCACCTTGTCCAGGCTGCGCGAAGCACCGCCGTGCAGGTGGTTCGGGCCGTTGTTGGTCGCGAGGTGGTAGGTGTCGCCGTCGAGCGTGAACGTGCCGTTCGCGATCCGGTTGCAGACGCGGCCGGTGGTGCAGCCGAAGTAGTCGTTGGCGGGCGACTCGTAGCCGGCGACGTCGTCGAAGCCGAACACGACGTCCGCCACCGCGCCCGCGCGGTCGGGCACGCGCACGGCGACCAGCGTCGCGCCGTGGTCGGTCACGTCGATCTCGATGCCGCCGGCGCGCAAGGTCCACAGCGTCGCGGGCTGGCCGTGCTTGTCGACCCCGAAGGGCCGCTGCGAGACGGGGGAGGTGTCGTTCTGCATCGAGGAACAGGCGCACAGCAGCGCCACCGCGAGGAGAGGGGTGAGGGCCTTCATGGCAGGCGCGTGAGGCTACTTCGCGGCTTCGAGGCAGGCCAGCGACTCGACGTGGCAGGTGTGCGGGAACATGTCGATCGGCACCGCCGCGGCGAGGCGGAAGCCGGCTGTCTGCAGGGCCCGCAGGTCGCGCTGCAGCGCCTCGAGGTCGCACGAGACGTAGGCGATCCGCGCGGGCCGCAGCCGTTCGAGTCCGGCGACCACGGCGGGCGCGAGCCCGGCGCGCGGCGGGTCCAGCGCGACCAGGTGCGGCCGGGGCAGTTCGCCGGCGCGGCACCGCGCGAGCCAACCCTCGACGTGACCGGCGCGGAACGTCACGTTGCGCAAGCCATTCTGCCGCGCGGCCGCCTCGGCGTCGTGCACGGCCGCGAGCGACAGCTCGATGCCGAAGACCGACCGCGCGCGCGCGGCGAGCGGCAGCGTCGAGAGGCCGGTGCCGCAGTAGAGGTCGGCGGCGTCGTGCTCGCGGGTCGGCGCGAGCCAGCCGACCACGCGCTCGACGAGGTGCGCGGCGGCCTGCGGCGAGGTCTGGAAGAACGCGGCGGGCGAGATCAGGTAGGTGAAGCCGAGCAGCCGCTCGGCGATGCGCGGCGGCCCCGACACGACCGCGGTGTCGCGGCCGAGCAGCTGCGAGAACTCGCCGCGGTTGTGGTTCACCGCGATCGTCGTGGCGCCGGCGCGGTGCAGCGGCTCGACGATGCGATCGAGGTCCGGGATGCGCGGTTCCCGCGCGACCAGCAGCACGCTCGCCTCGCCGGCCGTCGTCGCGCGCACGAGCACGCTGCGCAAGAGACCCCGCTGGGCGAAGTCGGGATCCCACGCGCCGTGCGGCAGCTCCTGCAGCAGTTCGACGGTGCGCAGCGCGAGGTCCCACGCGAACGGATCGCTCGCCGGGCACTCGCGCACGGCGACCAGCTCGGGGCTGCGCAGCCGGTGGAAACACGGCTCGAGGCCGCCTTCCCGGGTGTCGCGCAGGTGCACGACGACCTTGTGCCGCTGGCCGTGCGGGGGCCGCGCCGCGACCGTGGGCTCGGCGCGCGGCGCACCGTCGCCGAGCGCCCGGTCGAGCGCGCGCTGCAGCGTCGCCTGCTTCCAGGCGAGCTGGGCCGCGTAGGCCTGGTGCTGGCGGTGGCAGCCGCCGCAGGCGAGGAAGTGGGGGCAGTGCGGCTCGGTGCGCTCGGGTGCCAGCGTGAGCAGTTCCTGCAGTTCGCCGCGCGCGAACTTGCGCGCCGCGGAGGTGATGGTCACGGCCGCGCGCTCGCCGGGCAGCGTGCCGGGCACGAACACCACGTAGTCGTCGACCTTGCCGACGCCGTCCGGGCCGTCGCCGAGCCCGACTACGTCGAGTTCGAGTTGGTCGCCGCGGGCGACGGGCACCTTGCGCGGGCGGGGGTGCAGCATGCGGCGGGCAGCCTACGCGGTGGGGCGGTTGGATTCCGCGTGGGTCGCGCGGCGGATCCGCGGGGCGGATTGCCCGTGGCGGCAACGTGGCAGATCAGGGACCCGCGAGCCCGGCCGGCGGACCGTGGCTCCTGCGGCGCGCGAGCCGGCGCGGAATCGACGACGTCGAGCCTCGCCGGCCCTGCCCGGCGCAGCGAACGGCGCCGAACGGCGGCGCGAACCACGGCCCGACCTTTGACGCCGTGGCCGGCGACGGCGATCGTGTCGGCGACGGTCCCGGACGATCCGGAGCCGCAGCCCGGAATGCCCACGCCCGACCGGAGGCGTCCATGTCGCAGGCGACCGAGATCCTGAACCGTGCCCGCGCGGCGGCCGAGGCGTTCCGCGCGCTCGATCAAACCCGCGTCGACGCGATCGTGCGCGCGGCCTTCCTCGCGGCGATGGACCAGCGCGTCGCGCTCGCGAAGCAGGCGCACGAGGAGACCGGCATCGGCGTCTGGCAGCACAAGGTGGTCAAGAACGTGATCGCCGCGCAGCTGGTCTACGAGGACATCAAGGACCAGCGCACCGTCGGCGTGATCGCCGAGGACCCGCTCGCGGGCGTCGTCGAGATCGCCCAGCCGATCGGACCGATCCTCGCGTTCGTGCCGATCACGAACCCGAGCTCGACGACGATCTTCAAGGCGCTGATCGCGCTGAAGACGCGCAACCCGCTGATCGTGAGCCCCCCGGCGGCGGCGCGCCGCACCGTCGCCGCGGCCGCGGCGCTCTGCTGCCGCGCGGCGCGGGCGGCCGGCGCCCCCGAACACTGCATCCAGTGGCTCGAGCGGCCGGCGACCGAGACGATCGACGAACTGCTGCAGAGCCGGGAGCTGGCGATGGTGCTCGCGACCGGGACCGGCCCGCTCGTGCGCAAGGCCCAGATGTCGGGCACGCCGACGCACGGGGTGGGTCCCGGCAACGTGCCGGTCTACATCGGCAGGACGGCGGACGTGCCGTTCGCGGTGTCGAGCATCCTCGAGTCGAAGACCTTCGACAACGGCACGGTCTGCGCCAGCGAGCAGGCGGTCGTCGTGCGCGAGGCGGTCGCCGGGCAGGTGATCGCCGAGTTCGAGCGCCAGCGCGGTTGGTTCCTGTCGGCGGAGCAGATCGAGAAGGTCGGCGCGGTCGCGTTCGATCGCGAGCGGCGCGCGATGAGCCCGCAGGTGGTCGGGCGCAGCGTGCGCGAGATCGCCGACCTCGCCGGCATCGACGTGCCGGCCGGGACCGCCGTGCTGCTCGCGCGGCTCGACGGGGTCGGCGCCGGCCACCCGCTCTCGGCCGAGATCCTCGCGCCGATCCTCGCGTTCTACGTCGCGCCGGACTTCGAGCAGGCGATCGGACGCTGCAGCGAGATCGTCGAGTACGGCGGCGCGGGCCACACCGCGGTGATCTACTCCAACACGACCGAACGCATCGAGTACTTCTCGCAGCACGTGCACGCCTCGCGGATCCTCGTCAACATGCCGGCGACGTTCGGCGCGCTCGGCGGCACCTACAACACGCTGAGCCCGTCGTTCACGCTGAGCTGCGGCTCGGGCGGCAAGAACAGCACCAACGACAACATCACGGCCCGCCACCTGCTGAACGTGCACCGGATCACGCGGCGGCGGCCGAACCCGCGCTGGCAGGTCTTCGACCGCGCGTGCTACCTCGACGAGGGACTGCCGGGCGAGGCGATCGATCGCATCTACAACCGGAACTTCTGAAGCCTGGGCGGGCGAACGCCCGCGGTCCCGGGCGCCGGGAGTCGGCGGGGAGGTTCGCGCCCGACCCGTGCCGGTGCGCGACCC
>VGXW01000361.1 GCA_016873195.1 Planctomycetota bacterium
GTGCCGCGCCGGGGCCGAACCGCAACACGCTCCGGCCCACGCGATACTCGCCCGCCTCGCCGTCGCAGATCCAGCGGCCCGGCGAGCCCTCGACCTCGCGGCAGCCGACCAGTTCGCCGCCCTCGCGGAAGCACAGTTCCACGGCGACCGGCACGCCGTTCGTGCCGTGCGCCCGCAAGCGCAGTTGCAAGCCCCCCGCGACCTCGCGCACTTCCGCCCACTGCTGCAGCCGGCACAGTTCGCTCTGCCGGCGCCGGCTCTTGCTCGCCACCCAGCTCGCCGGCGTCACCTGCTCCGCCAGCGGCTGCCAGTAGGGTGCCTCGAGTTCCTGCTGCATCGTGCAGACGCCGTCCTTCCACGCACCCGAGGCCGGCACGAACTGACCCTTGCCGAAGAACGCCGACGCCATGCGCAGGCCCTCGAGCACCGCGTCGCCAGAGCGCAGCGTCAGCAGACGGCTCGCCTCACGCAGCAGCACGGTGGCACTGACGGGCCCGCGGCGCAGGCGCACGATGCCGGTCTCCGGGAACTCGCGCACGTAGTCCGCCGGCAGCGGCACGGCCGCGGGCAGCGGCGCCGACAGGGCCGGATACTCGAGCAGCGCCGGCAAACGCGCGCCGGCCGCCGCCATCCTGGCCAGCGCCGCGAACTCGCCGTCGCCGTCGCGCAGCGCCAGCATCGTCGCCGGGAACCAGTAGGGCGCGACGCCGCCGCGCGTGTTCTGGTCCTGCCGCCGCGAGATCTCGGTCACGACCTCGCCGTCGCCGTGCAGCAGGAACACCAGCGCGCGCAGGTTCGCCCGCACGGGTTCGAGCAGCGCCGGCCGGCCGAGCAACTCGGCCACGACCACGAGCGAACGGTCGACGATGGGGCTGTAGACCAGGGTGCTGCGTTCCGTGAACTGGCCGTCGCCGTCGATGTCGATGCCCTCCGCGAGCCACTCGTCGATGCGGCGCACGAGGCGCTCGTCGGGGAACAGTCCGTGCACCTGGGCCAGCGCCGCGCACACGACCCAGCGGTGGTTCGGCGTGTGCACGCCGCCCTGCGCCATGCCCTGGCCGGCCTTGACCAGGAACGGCCGCAGCAGCTCGGCGAGTTCGGGCCGCCCGTGCCGGCGGCCGATCGCGGCCGCGGTGGCGACGCCGTGCACGCAGAAGGCCGTGTCGGGCGGCGAGTCGAAGTTGGTGACCACGAGGTCGACGTTGCCGCGCGGCGACTGCGCGCGCTCGAGGAACCCGGCCGCGAGCGCGAGGCGGGCGAGCAGGTCCTGGTCGCCGGCGAAGCGAGAACGCGGATGCACGAGGGCCGCCGCGCCGGCCTCGACCAGCGAGGCCGCGGCGTGCGCCGTGCAGAAGCCGTACTGGTCGGGCGAGCTGCCGCGGTTCGGCGAGCGGGGGTCGACGATCTGCCGCGCGAGCAGGTCGCGCACGGCTGCGTCGTTCCGGGCCACGAGGTCGAGGTCGCCGTCACCCGTGCGTGGCGCGTCGGGTGGGTCGTTCGTGCGCGGTCCGACGCAGGCGACGCAGGCAGCACCGGCGGCGCCGAGGCAGAGCAGCGCCTCGCGGCGCGACAGCGGGGTTCTTCCGTCCATGATGGTGGGGGCGATGCCTCGGTGGGGCGCAGCCGGGGGCCGGAGGTGGGAACCTCCGATCGTACGGCGCGCGACGCCGGGATCGACGCCGCGGTTGCCACCGGGTTCGGTTCCTCCTCGAGCGGCAGGGACTGGAGGAACGGGCTCCTGCTGACCGGCCCGGCGGCCATGTCGGGCGCGCCACTCCACCCGCGGTGACTTCACCGCCCGCCGCCGAAACCACGTGCCCCTGGCCCGCTGCCTACAGCCGCGCCCGCTCCTTCCAGACCGGCGGCTTGCCGATCAGGTTCTGCACGTCCTCCTCGAGCACGATCGGCAGCTCCGTCTTCGGCAGCACGAAGAACCCGAACGCACAGACGCGCACGCCGCCGCCGTCCGGGCCCATCGTCTGGTAGCTCCTGTGGTCGAAGCGGAACCGCCGGCACTCCTTCTCGTCCTGCACGGCGATCGCCTGGATGCCGGCACTGTTCCAGCCCTTGCCGGCGAAGACGGCGATCACCTCGTAGCACTCGAAGTCGACCTCGGGCACCGCGGCGTCGTTGTAGTAGAAGCCGTACTCGGCGCCGGCCTGCGGCAGCTCGCGGCCGAGGTTCTGGAGCCAGATCCTGGCCAGATCCTGGGCGTTCTGCAGGCGGTGCCAGGACGCCATCTCGATCCTGCTCTGCGCGCCCGCGAACGCGACCGCGGGGCGCAGGCTGCGTGGGGCCGGCTGGGCCGGTGCGGCCTGCACGGGCTGCGGCTGCTGCGGGCCGGCGCCGGCGAAGGGGAACAGGAACAGCGGCAGACAGAGCATCGGCAGCGCGCGCATCGGTGGACTCCTCGCGTCGTGGGTGGAGCCGAGTATCCACGATCCCGCGCCGGCCGCTACAGTCCGCGCATGGCCGCGCCGCTGCACGTCGTCACCGGCGCGCTCGGTTACACCGGGCGCGCGCTCACCGCGCGGCTGCTCGCCGCGGGCCACCGCGTGCGCACGCTGACCAACTCGCCGGGCCGGCCGAACCCGTTCGGCCCTGCCCTCGAGATCCACCCGCTGGCGTTCGGCGATCCCGGCGCGCTGTGCCGCTCGCTCGAGGGCGCCGCGGTGCTGCACAACACCTACTGGGTGCGGTTCGACCACCGGCTGTTCACGTTCGCGGGCGCGGTGCGCGACACGAAGGCGCTGTTCGCCGCCGCCGCGCGCGCCGGCGTCGGCCGCATCGTGCACGTCAGCATCCTGCACGCGGACGAGGCCGACGACCTCGGCTACTACCGCGGCAAGCACGAACTCGAGGACGCGCTGCGCGCGAGCGGGCTGCCGCACTCGATCGTGCGCCCGGGCGTGCTGTTCGGGCGCGGCGACATCCTGGTCAACAACATCGCCTGGGTGCTGCGGCACCTGCCTCTGTTCGGCGTGTTCGGCGACGGCGGCTACGCGCTGCGCCCGCTCTTCGTCGACGACATGGCGGCGCTGATGGCCGCGCAGGCGCAGCGGACCGGCAACAGCACCGTCGACGCGGTCGGGCCCGAACGGTTCACCTACCTCGAACTGGTGCGGGCGTTGCGCGCGATCCTCGGCGTGCGGCGGCCGATCGTGCGCGTGCCGCCGTGGCTCGGTCACGCGGCGGGGCGCCTCCTGAACCCGTTCGTCGGCGACGTCGTGATCACGCGCGAGGAGATCGCCGGGCTCGTGCGGGGCCTGCTCGACTCGGAGGCCGCGGCCGCCGGACCGACCGCGCTCAGCGAGTGGGCGCGCGCCGAGCGGGCGACGCTAGGCAAGCGCTACGCGAGCGAGGTGCGGCGGCGGACCGTGCGCGACCGCGACTACGCGGCGATCTGACCGGGCAGTCAGCGTCCGACCACCGCGCGCAGCCCGGCACTGACCGCCATGCCGCGCGCATTGCGGCCCGGATCCTCGGTGATCAGCTGGCCGAAGAGCGGCAGGCCGAGCAGGCCCGGGCTGTTCGGCAACACGAACGGGAAGGACAGTTCGCCGGCGGCGGAGGCGAAGCCCAGATAGCTCGCGTCGGGGCGCACGAGCAGGGAGCAGCCCGGCATGCCGACGAACGCGAGATCCTGCGGCAGCGGGCCGCCGGCCCATGCGACGTCCGACAGTCCCAGCACGAAGAACACGAAGCCGTTCGGCAGGATCTGCGCGCCGGTCCACTGCATCGTCGTGCCGATGCGGGCGGTCGCCAGCGGATCGACGCCGAGCAGCGGGGGGGTCGCATGGCCCTGGCAGGCCGCGCCGAACGTGGTCGCCGTGGGCCGCACCACCGTGCAGGTCCACAGGCCGCGGCCGAGCGTCGCCGCGAGCAGCGTGCGCGGCGTGACGTTCGCGATCCACGACACCTCCTCGACGGACACGTTCGCGGGCCCGTCGTTGTTCGCCGACCAGTGCTGGCCGCCGTCGTCGCTCGCGAAGATGCCGACCTCGGTCGCGGCGTAGACGACTTCCGGGGCGTCCGGGTGCACGAGCACGCAGTTGACCGGCGCGTCGGGCAGCCGGCGCGGGGCGATGCCGCTCGCGTCGGCCCAGGTGGCGCCGCCGTCCAGGCTCTTCCACACGTTGCCGCTCGCGAACCCGCCGAACGTCGCCCAGACCACCTGGTGGTTCGTCGGGTCGATCGCGAGCCGCGTGACGTAGCGGTTCGGCAGCGGGTTCGTGCCGGCGTTGTCGTCGACCGCGAGCCAGGTGGGGCTCGCGGCGGTGCCGTTCGCGGTGCGGTAGATGCGGCCGTCGTTGTGGCCGACCCAGACCACGTCGGCGTTGCCCTGGGCCACGGCGATGCTGCCGATGAAGCTGCCGACCGGCGCCTTGATCGGGG
>VGXW01000362.1 GCA_016873195.1 Planctomycetota bacterium
CCCCCGAGAGACGCTCGGGGTTCAACTGCAGCTCGAAGGCGATCTCGGCGCGCACCGCGACGCGGTCCTTCGTGAAGCCCTCGAGCCCGGTCAGCATCTGGAACGGCTTCAGGTCGGCGACCAAGAGCCGCAGCGCGTGGCTGCCGCCGAGCAGGTTCTTGAGTCCCTGCCAGAGCCCGCCGACCGAGAAGTTGCCGCCGTGCATGGCCTGCACCAGCTGGCCGTCGCGGATCAGCAGCGCGGCGCAGTCCGGCGGGATCGCGATGCGCTTCTCGAGGATGCCCTTGAACTCCTTGTCGGGCAGATAGGCGGCGAGCGTCTCGTCACCGTGGATCTTCCAGTCTGGGTACACCATGTCTCGATCCTTGCTTTGCGCCTGTCGTGGAGGAACGGGGTCAGCGCTTGGTGCCTGCCTTGCGCGACCGGCAGAACTGCACCGCCTCGGCGATGATGACGATCAACCCGAGCAGCAGGCCGAACCAGTAGCGGCTGACCACGGCGCGGATGCCGTCCGCCGTCGACACGGTCTGCACGACTTCGTCCGCGTCCTTCATCATCGCCGCGACGGCGATCACCGCGACGCCGACGTGGGCCAGCGCGATGATCACCGCACCGATGCGCGAGAACAGGCCCCAGAGGCTCGGCGCCGAGGGCGCGGGGGCGGCCTCCGCCGCCGGACCCGCCGCGGGCCGCGCGTAGGCGTCGCCGCGCTGCAGCGCTTCCGCGCGCGCCTTCTCGTCGACCTTCAGGAAGGCCGGATCGGCGGCGGTCTTGGGCGCCGTCTCCGCCTTGGTCAGGTTGTAGGCGCGGCGGTGCATGGCCCGGACCACTGTGGCCAGCAGCCACAGTACGAACAGGGCCGCCATGCCGATGCCGAGGCCGAACAGCCACTGCTGCGCCCACGGCGGGATCTCGATCTGCGGGAGGGCCTGGAGGAGTGCGTTCGCCAGCATGTCTGTTCCTCGGGGGCGGACCAGGGCGCGCGGGGCAGGCGCTCGGGTGCCGAACGCGACGGGTGACGGCATGCTACGGCGCGCGGGGAGCAGGCGCCAACCGCCGGATGGCGCCAGGCAATGGGCCCGTTGGCGTAGGCGGGCTCGCTGCGCAGCAGAGACCCTGCATCCATCGCGCAGCGTCGAGCGGGTGCCGGGGCAGCCGCGGTGGCACGGACTGGCGCCCGCGGTGCTGGCGGTCGAGACTGCGCGCCATGGACCTGTCCCGCTTCCCGCGCCGCCGCTACAGCGACGGTCCGACGCCGCTCGAGTTCCTGCCGCACCTGACCCGCGCGCTCGGCGGGCCCGAGATCTGGATCAAGCGCGACGACCTGCTCGGCCTGTCGCCCGGCGGCAACAAGACGCGCAAGCTCGAGTTCCTGGTCGCCGACGCGCTGCAGCAGGGCTGCGACACCTTGATCACCTGCGGCGCCGTGCAGTCGAACCACTGCCGGCTCGCGCTGAGCGCCGCGGTCAAGGAAGGGCTGCGCTGCCGCTTCGTGATCGAGGAACGCGTGCCCGGCAGCTTCCGCGAGGACGCGAACGGCAACCACTTCCTGTTCCGGCTGCTCGGCGTCGAGGACCTGAAGGTGGTGCCGGCCGGCAGCGACCTGCTGGCGGCGATGGCCGAGGTGGCGCAGGAACTCGCGGCTTCGGGCCGCAAGGGCTACGTGATCCCGACCGGCGGCTCGAACGCGCTCGGTGGGCTCGGCTACGTCGCCTGTGCGCAGGAACTGCAGCAGCAGTGTTTCCAGCAGCAGGTGGCCTTCGACGCGATCGTGGTCGCCTCGGGCAGTTCGGGCACGCACGGCGGCCTGCTGGCGGCGGTGCTCGGCGACCGCATGCGCATCGAGGTGGTCGGCATCGGCATCAGCCGCGAGCCGCAGCAGCAGGTGCCGCTGGTGCAGGGCGAGACGCAGGCGGTGCTGGATCTGCTCGGTGCCGGCATCACGGTGCAGCCCGAGCAGATCTGCTGCGTCGGCGGTTTCTGGCAGCCCAGGTACTCGGTGCCGAACGCGCGCATGGTCGAGGCGGTGCAGTTGCTGGCGCGCACCGAGGCGATCCTGCTCGACCCGGTCTACACCGGCAAGGCGATGGCCGGGCTGATCGGCCTGTGCCGGCAGGGGCGTTTCCGGCGCGGCCAACGGGTGCTGTTCCTGCACACCGGCGGTGCGCCGGCGCTGTTCGCCTACACCGACGCGGTGTCGGGGAGACAGCAGCTGGCGCCGTAGCGCCCGGCGCGGGCCTCGCGCCGGCCGGGGAAGCGCTACTTCGCGTCCATCGCGCAGCGGAAGCCCACGTCGCCGTGCCAGTAGGACGGGTTGCTCCACGACCGCCGCGCCGTGCGCGCGTCGAACGCCGCGCGGTTCGGCGGCCCCGACCAACCGCCGCCGCGGATCACCTTGCGCGTGTGCTCCTCGCGGCCCTGCGCCGGGTTGCCCAGGAGCGCGGTGTCGGAGGTCGGCTCCGGCAGCTTGCCGTCGGCCAGCCCCTCCGGGCCGCCCGGGTCGACCGCGCCGTCGCGGCCCTGGTAGGTGCGTTCGCCGTACCAGTCGGCAGTCCATTCCCACAGGTTGCCGGCCATGTCGAGCGCTCCGTACGGGCTCTGGCCCGCGGCGAACCGACCGACGGGTGACGGCCCGGGCAGCGTGCCGTCGGCGAGCCGCGTGCCGGCGGCGTCGAACCGGTACGGATCGAACACCGCGGCCTGCGGCGGGGCGAGGCCCGTGCAGCACGACTGCGGTCGCCAATCGTTGCCCCACGGATAGACCCGTGCGTCCGTGCCGCGGGCCGCCTTCTCCCACTCGGCCTCGGTCGGCAGGCGCTTGCCCACGTGCCGCGCATAGGCCGCGGCATCGCGCCAGGTCACGAAGCGCACCGGCAGTGCCGCCTGCGCGGCGATGGCTTGCTGCACCGCGTCGCCGTCCGGCGCGGTCTCGCCGCCCACCTGCGCGCGCAGCGCCAGCACCGCCGCCTGCCAGCGCGCGGCCTCGCGCTTGCCGGCGGTCGCCGGGTCGGGATGGTGTTGCCGGGAATGGGCGATCACGTCGACGCAGCCCTCGACGCTGGTGCGGAACCACGGGCCCTCGACATGGTCGAACGCCCCGGCCGCGCGCACGTAGGCGGCGAACTGCGCGTTGGTCACTTCGCAGCGATCGATGTAGAACGACGACAGCCGCACCCGGTGCGCCGGCGCTTCGTCCATGCCGCCGTCGGCGCTGCCCATCGTGAACTCACCGGCCGGCACGAGCACCATGCCCGGCGGCGGCTCGGCCTGTGCGGGCAGCAGCGGTGCTGGCAGCAGCGGCGCGAGCAGCAGCGGCAGCAGGCGGGGAAGGCGCATCGTCACAGGTCCTTCGCGCAGCGGAAGCCGAGCGTGAAGCTGCGGAAACCGGGTTCGCGGCAACCGCGGCTGGCGCACCGCACCGAACTCGCGTCGCGCTGCGAACTGCCGCCGCGCACCACGCGCTTCGTGCCAGCAGGCGGCCCGTGCACGGCGTCGCCGGCGACCTGGTACCAGTCGGCCCGGTACCAGTCGGCGACCCACTCGGCGACGTTGCCCGCCATGTCACAGACGCCGAAGGGGCTGTTGCCGGCCGGATAGGTGCCCGGCGGCGCCGCGTAGACGTAACCGTCCCTCTCGCGACCGCGCGCGGGCACGTCGAGCCCCTTCTTCTCGCCGCCGATGTTGCACAGGCCCCACTGCCACTCGTTGCCCCACGGCCAGCGCCGGCCGTCACTGCCGCGCGCCGCGTATTCCCATTCGGCTTCGGTCGGCAGGCGCTTCCTGGCCCACTTCGCGTAGGCATAGGCGTCGTACCAGTCGACGCCGACCACCGGCTTGTCGTCGGCGGTGAAGGTGTGTTCGTCGAACGGCACGAGCTGCCGGTATCCCGCGTGCTGCAGCAGCGGGTTGTAGGGGCGCCAATGGCGCGGCGTGTGGTCCTTGCCGGGCGGCTGGTCGGGATGGCGGAACGCTTCGTCGCCACCGCGCTGCACGTCGTCGAGGAAGCGCCGGTACTGCGCGTTGGTGACCTCGTGCTCGTCGATCGCGAAGGCGGGCAGACGCAGGCGCCGCTGCGGCCGTTCGTCGGCGTGCCGCCAGCCGGGTTCGGCGCGCGCCAGCAGCACGTCGGTCGGCCGCAGCGGTTCGGCGCCCGGCGGCTGCGGCGGCAGGTCGGGGTGCGCCTCGGCCGTGCCCATCGTGAACTCGCCGGCCGGGATCACGACCATGCGCGAGCCGTCGGCTTCGTGCAGCAGGTAGCGCACGCTCCCGGCCGGGGCCGCGCCGCCGCCGCAGGCCGCTGCCCACAGCAGCAGTGCTGCCGCCGATCGCCGCCGCGGCGCGATCATTCGATCGACTCCAGGAACGCCACAGGTCGTCG
>VGXW01000363.1 GCA_016873195.1 Planctomycetota bacterium
GGTCGGCGTCGTGCGTTCGCCGGGCAGGCCGCCCGCGCGAACCGGCACGCCGCGCAGCAGTGCCGCGGTCGCGGGTGCTGGCACCGGCAGCAGGCCGTGCGCCGTGCGCACGGTGCCCGAACCCAGCTCGATGCCGCGCGCGCAGACCTTCGCGACGCCGAGCAGGTGCGTGCCCAGACAGGCCGCCACGACGTCGACGATCGTGTCGTCGGCGCCGACCTCGTGGAAGTGCACGTCCTCGACCGCGATGCCGTGCATCTCCGCCTCGACCGTGCCGAGCGCCGTGAACACCGCCGCGCAGTCCGCCCGCACCGGCTCGGGCAGTTCGGCCCCGCGCAGCAGGGCCAGGATCTCGGCGAGCCCCCGGTGCCCGCGCTCCGCCGGCTCCGCCACCTGCACGCAGAACCGCGTGCCCGCGAGCCCGCCGCGCAGCACCCGCTCGGCCCGCACCGCGACCCCCGGCAGGCCGAGCGAACGCACGGCGTCCGCGAGCGGTGCGAGCGGCACTCCGGCATCGAGCAGGGCGCCGACCCACATGTCGCCGGCGACGCCGGACCAGGCCTCGAACAGGGCGATGCGCATGGTGGAACGGGGTTTGCTCTTCGCGGGCGGCCAGGCCATGGCCGGCGGCTGGCTCCCGCCTGCATCCGGTCCGCCCTGCCGCCATACTATGGCCCGCTCACGGTGGTTCCGACCACCCCTTTCCATGACCCACCCAGGACGAGGACGCCCAGGATCCACCACGCCGCCGCGCTGGATCGCACGGATCGCCCCCGTCCTGCTGTGTTTGGCGCCGTGCGCTTCCGCGCAGGCCGATTCGGAGGTCGTCGCGCGGCTCGTCGCCGCCGACGCGGCGCGGCTGCTGCTCCACCGCGATCCGGTCGTGCGCGGCGAAGCCGCGTTGGTGCTCGCCGCCCGTTCCGACCCGGCCAACCACGTCGCGATCGTCGCCGTCGCCGCCGACGACGACCCGGCCGCGCGCCTGCGCGGGCTGCTCGCACTGGGCCTGCAGGCGTCGCCCGGCGTCGCGAGCCTGCTCGCGGACGAACTGCTCGACCACGGCGAGCGCACGCGCCCGGCCGGCCTCGCGGCCGCCTACGCGTTGGGCAGCCTGCCGCCCGACCACGCCCCCGCGATCGTCACCGAGACGCTGACGAGCTTCCTGCAGGCGAGTTGGCGGCGCCAGCGCGACGTGCTCGCCGCGCTGCTGCTCGGCATGCGGCGTCATGCCCAGGCGCCGCAGACCACGGCGCTGCGCCGCCTGTTCGACGAGGAGAGCAACCGCGACCCGGACCTGCGCGCGGCGCTGCTCGGCCTCTTGCTGCCGATCGACCCGACGTTCGACGCACCGCGGTTGCGCAGGGTGCTCGAACGCGGCAGCGAGGCGGAGCGGTTGGCGCTGGTCCACTGGCTCGCGGTGAATCCGAGCCCTGGCGAAACGGACCTGCTGCCGGCGGTCGCGCGGCTCGCCGTGCACGGCACCCGGCCCGAGCTGCGCGCCCGCGCGCTCGAGGCCCTGACCCGGCTGCGCCACCTGCCCGCCCTCGAGTTCGCCGCGCGCGCGCTGCGGTCCACCGACCCCGGCGAAGTCGGCCAGGCGGTGCAATCGGCCCTGCGCATCGGCGGCACCAGCATGCGCGGCGCCCTCGAGCGGCATCTGCTCGCCGAGCCCGACCCGCGGCTGCAGGCCGCGATGCTGCGCGCGTGGTCGGCGCCGCCCTCGCCGGCCCTCGCGGACGCCTGTGCCGAGTTCGCGCGCCGCAGCACCCCCGATCCGGCCCTGCGCTGCGCGGCCGTGCTGCTGCTCGCGCGCTGCGATGCGCCCCGCGCGGCGCCGATGCTGCGCGACGCGTTCCGCCAGGTGAACGACTCCGGCCAGCTCGAGTTGCTGGCCCGTGCGCTCGTGCGGGAGCCCGCCAGCGCGCCGCCGCTGGCAAGGCTGCTGGACGGCGCAGCCGACCTGCACGGCCGTCCCGCGGCGTGGCGGGCGCTGCTCGGCGCCGGCCACCCCGAGGCGGTGCGGCAGCTGCTCGCCTGCCTGCGCGATCCGGGCGCCGACGCCCGCGACCTCGCCGCCGCGCTGCGCGCGTGGCGCGAGGTCACGACCCCGCTGACCCCGCAGCTGGTCGCCCGGTTCCCGGCCGCGCTGCGCCGCGCGATCGACGCGGACTGAGTTGCCACCGCCGCAACGCGGCGACCTGCAACGGGCGAAACCACGCACGCCCGCGCCGCTGCGGCGGTTCCCGTCGACGCCGGCGCTCAGCGAACGCGCACGGTCTCCGCCACCGCCGACGCCAGCGCCGTGGCCATCGCCGCGGCCAGCTGCTCCGGCGACCGGCCGACCGCGGGCGCCCAGCTGTCCACCTCGTGCACCGGTTCGCCGGGCCAGCGCAGTTCGAGCCGCACGTGCGCCCGCGGTTCGGCGGTCAGGTCCGCCTCGAATGCGGCCACGAACACCTCGAGTTCCCGCACCGCGCCGGTGCCCGCGGGGATCGGGCCCAGAGCGCGCCGCAGCGCGATCGCGACGAGTTCGCGCGGCGCGTCGATCCAGCCGTGCAACGGGTCGAACACGAGTTCGCGCGGCCGTACGCGCACCGCGATCTCGCGGCCCAGGTAGGGCGGCGCCGTCACGCGCAGCGCGGTCGCGAGCCTGCCGCCGGGCGCCGCGGCCGGCAGCGGATCGAACCAGCGCACCGCCGGAGCCGGCGGCGCCGAACCGAGGCAGGCCGCGAGCGCCGCACAGGGCAGCAGGACCGCACGCACGCAGGTGGTCATCGGGGCGCTCCGAGCAACGGGGACTGCGGGGGCTCGCTGCGCCCGCGCAGCAGGGCCCCGGGGTCGCGTTCGAGCAGCGCGGCGAGCCGCTGCAGGGCACCGAGCGCGCTGCGCAGGTGCTGCAGTTCGGCCCGCAGGTCGGCGCCCAGCCCGTCGAGGCCCGTCGCCAGGGCCGCCGCGCGATCGGCGGCGTCGCGCAGCGACTGCGCGGTCCCCGGCCCGTCGAGCCGCCGCAGGTCGCCGCGCAGGTCGGCGGCCAGCGCCTGCAGCTCGCGCAGCGCCGTCGCCGCGGGTCCCTGCTCGCCGCCGACGCCGGCGGCCGCCTGCTGCACCGCGGCGATCGCGCTCGTCGCCGCGGCCACGGTGCCGCGCTGCCGCAGTTCCGCGATCTGGCCCTCGGCCGCGGCGAGCACCGCGTCGGCGCGCCGCGCGAGCGCGGGCAGGTCCGCGGCCTGCAGGTCGCCGCGCAGCTGTTCGAGCAGCGCGCGCGCGGCGCCGGCCATCGCCGGCAGTTCGTACAGCACCTCGCGCCCGGCCTGCTCGAGGCTCCTGGCTGTGCTCGGCACCGTGCGCAGCGTGTTCGGCCGCGCCGCGAACGGCAGCTGCTGCGGTCCGCCCGGCGGGTCCGGGAAGAAGTCCACCTGCACGAAGGCCGTGCTCGTGACCCACGAGGTCACGACCTGCGCGCGCAGGTTCGTCTGCAGCGGCTCGCCGGAGCCCGTCTGGTCGAGCACGAGGCCGAGCGCCGCGAGGCTGTCGTCGAACAGCGACATCTGCACCGCGAGGTGCCGGCGGTCCTCGTGGGCCGGGTCGATGCGGTCCACCACGCCGATGCGCACGCCGCGGAAGCGCACCGGCGAGCCGTCCTCGAGCCCGGTCAGCGCTTCGTCGAAGAACGCCCACGCGGTGTGCTTGTCGCGCTGCAGCTCCTGGTAGCCGAACCACGTGAAGCCGCCCACCGCGGCGCCGCAGCCGGCGAGCACGAACAGACCGAGCTTCCAGCGGTTCGCGGGCGCGGTCACGGGCCGGCCTCCGCGGTCGCGCCCGGCTCGGGCAGCGGGCTGCGGCGGAAGAACGCGACCACGCGCGGGTCGGTCGACCGCTCGGCGAGATCGTGCGGCGAGCCGCGCGCGATGATGCCGCCCGCCGCGAGGTCGAGCATGATGCACTGGTCGGCGACCCGCAGGATGCTCGGCAATTCGTGCGTCACCATCACGATGGTAACACCGAGGCCCCGCGCCAACGTAGTGATCAGGTCGTCGACGCCCACCGCGGTGACCGGGTCGAGCCCGGCCGACGGCTCGTCGAGGAACAGGATCGGCGGATCCAGCGCGAGCGCGCGCGCGATCGCGGCGCGCTTCTTCATGCCGCCCGACACCTGCGACGGCAGGTCGTGCGCGTTCGACGCGAGGCCGACCAGCCGCAGCCGCGCCAGCGCGACCGCCTCGGCGGCCGCGGCCGGCAGCGAAGTCCACTTGCGCAGCGGCAGCAGCACGTTCTGCAGCAGCGTCGACGAGCCGAACAGCGCCGCCGACTGGAACAGCACGCCGAACGCGGGCGGCGCCATCGCCCTGGCCGGCGGGCCGATGCCCGCG
>VGXW01000364.1 GCA_016873195.1 Planctomycetota bacterium
CCCCGGTTCGGCCCCGGGAAGAAAACTGGTGGAGAGTAGGGGAGTCGAACCCCTGACCTCGACAATGCCATTGTCGCGCTCTACCAACTGAGCTAACTCCCCACCGGACCTTGCGCAGGGGAGCTTGGGGCTCCGGAAGGGAGCGAAGAAGGTAGCGGGGCCCGACCGAAGTTCAAGCGAGATCTCCGCCGCGTTCTTGCACCGCCGCCAGCGCCCTCATGCCCTCGAGCAACCTTCCTGGTGCGTCCGCTTGCGCGACCGCGGTCTCGCGTTAGGCTCGCTCCCGAACACGCCGCGACCGGATCGTGGTCACGGCCTGCCAGAGCACAAGCCGGTGCGGTTCCGGCGCGGCAGGCCGCGGTGGCGGCGCCTGGATACTGGATCGTGGGCACCACCGGGTGCGCCGCGGAGCAGAGGCACATGGTCAACAAGGGATCGTTCTTCCAGCGGCTCAAGGAACGGTGGACGGGTTCGGGATCGGGCGTGAAGGTCGAGACGCGCAGCAGCGTCGATCCGCGCACGGGTGCCGGACCCGGTCACGGCGCGAGCAGGCCGGGACCTGCGGCGCCGCTGAGGTCCGCGCCGGCCCCCGTGCAGCGCGTCGAGCCCGAGCGGCAGGCGCCCGACAAGTCGAACGGCCGCGAACTCAGCACCGACTTCGCCGCGGCGGACGCGCGTTCGACGCGCAAGCTCAGCGAGCGCGAGGAGGCCATGCTGGCGCTCGGCACGCACTTCCAGGAACTCACGACGCTCTTGCGCGGCTCGCACGCGCGCATGGACGACCAGCTCGGCAAGCTGGTCGGCGCCGCGACCCAGCTCACCGCGCTGCCCGCGCTGTCGCAGCAGCAGCTCGAGATGCTGCAGCGGCTCTCGGCGCACATGGAGCGCCAGCACGCGCTCGGCGAACAGCTCGCGTCGACGATGACGACGTTGCCGGCCCTGCTGCAGAACGTCGAGGGCGCGCTGGCGCGCGCGGCGGCGACCGACGAGCGCACGGCGGCGACGGTGCGCGAGTTCCAGACGACGATGGACCGCATCCACGGTTCGATGGCGCAGATGGTCGCGCACAGCGAGACGCAGGCGAAGGCCAGCCAGCAGCTCGCCGACCGCCGCGACACGGCGCTGCAGGAACTCGCGACCGGCATGCAGGAGACGCAGCAGACCGCCGTCAAGGAGCTGCAGCGCACGACCGACGCGAGCCTGAAGGCGCTGCGCACCACGAACGAGGACCAGTCGAACCGGCTGCAGAAGCTCGTGCAGCAGAACGCCGGCTGGAACCGCGCCGTGCTGATCGGCATCGGCCTCGTGGTCCTCGGCATCGGCGCCATGATCGTGCTGCAGCTGCTGCGGTGAACCGCGCGTGAGCGGACGTCGTCTCTGGCTGGTCCGCCACGGCGAGACCGAGGGCCAGTCGTCGGTGCGCTTCCACGGCAGCAACGACGTGCGGCTCGCCGAGGTCGGCCGCGCGCAGATCCGCGCGCTCGGCCCGTTGCTGGCCGGCGTCGAGTTCGAACGGATCGTGCACTCGCCGCTGTCGCGCGCCGCCGAGTCCGCGGCGATCCTGGCCGGGCTCTCTGGCCTGCCGCTCGACCGGCTCGGCGTCGACGATCGGCTGCGCGAGATCTGCTTCGGGGCCTGCGAGGGTCTGACCGAGGCCGAGATCGCCGCATCGTTCCCGGAGTTCTGGCGCGACTACAAGGCGGGCCGGACCGACCGCTTCCCGGACGGCGAGAGCCGCTCGGGCTTCGCGGCCCGCGTCGCCGACTGGACGCGCGAGTTCGTCGCGGGGCCGTGGCGGACCGACGCGCTGGTCGTCGCGCACCGCGGCACCGTGCGCTACGCGCTGCGCGCGCTGTTCGATCTGCCGGACGGCGTCGACGACCCGTTCCGCGTCGGGCTCGGCAGCCTCAGCGTCGCGCGCGAGGACGGCCGCTGGCAGCTCGACCTGCTCGGTGCCTTGCCGTAGCTCGGGGTGCCCGGCCCGCGCAGCGCGCCCTTCCCTGGGCGGTCCCGATCCGCGATCCTCTGCGGCCCCGATGATCCACGGCACCCCGCGCCTGCGTTTCGCTCCGTCCCCACCGGCCCGCTGCACCTCGGCGGCGCGCGCACGGCCATGTACAACTGGGCCGCCGCGCGCGCGCTGGGCGGCGCGTTCCTGCTGCGCATCGAGGACACCGACCAGGCGCGCTCGACCGACGCGTCGCTGCAGGTGATCCTGCAGGGCCTGCGCTGGCTCGGCATCGACTGGGACGAAGGCCCGGAGAAGGGCGGCGACTTCGGGCCCTACTTCCAGATGCAGCGGCTGCCGCTCTACCGGCAGGCGGCCGAGCGGCTGCTCGCGAGCGGACACGCGTATCCGTGCTACTGCACGCCCGAGGAGATCGAAGCGGGGCGCAAGGTGCTCGAGGCGCAGAAGACCGGCTTCGTCGGCTACGACGGCCGCTGCCGCGAACTGACGGCCGCCCAGCGCGCCGGGTTCGCGGCGGCGGGCCGGCGGCCGAACCTGCGTTTTCGCATGCCACAGGCGCGCGCGCTGCAGGTGCACGACCTGATCCTCGGCGACGTCGAAGTCAACACCCGGGATCTCGACGACTGGGTCATGCTGCGGCCCGACGGCGTGCCGCTCTACAACTTCGCGTGCGTGGTCGACGACATCGGCATGGCGATCACGCACGTCGTGCGCGGCAACGAGCACTTCCAGAACGGCATCAAGCAGCGCCTCCTGTTCGAGGCGCTCGATGCGGAATGCCCGCAGTACGCGCACATCCCGCTGATCCTGAACAAGGAGGGCAAGAAGCTCAGCAAGCGCGACGCCGACACGAACATGCTCGACTACCGCGACAAGGGCTTCCCGCCCGAGGCGGTGTTCAACTACATCGCGCTGCTCGGCTGGGGCTTCTCGGGCGACCGCGACCTGTTCTCGCGCGACGAGATGGTCGCGGCGTTCCGCATCGAGAACGTCGGCAAGGCCGGGGCGAAGTTCGACGAGGAGAAGCTGCGCTGGATGTGCGGCGAGTACCTGCGGCGCTGGACGCCGGCACAGTGCCTCGAGCGCGCGCGGCCGTGGCTGCAGGCGGCGGTGCCGGCGGCGGCGTTCACGACGCACGCGGGCTGGCTGCAGAACGTGGTCGCCTGCTACCAGGAGCGCGTCGCGCTGTATTCGGAGTTCGCGGGCCGCATCGGCTGGCTGTTCGGCGAGCACGTCGCGCTCGACGAGGCGGCGCGGAAGAACCTCGGCAAGGAGCCCGCCGCCGCGGACTGGCTCCGCGCCTACGCCGACGAACTCGCGGCCGCGAACCTGCCGCCGAGCTACCCGCAGGACCGCACGGCGGCCGACGCGGCGGTGGCGCTGCCGTCGAAGAAGGACGCGCCCGAGCCGGCCTGCGCGTTCGACACGCCCGCGCGCATCGAAGCGCGCACGCGCGCGTTCACCGAGCGCCTCGGCGTCAAGTTCGGCAACTTCGTGCACCCCCTGCGCGCGGCGCTGACCGGCACCGACAAGGGCCCGGGCCTGTTCGACGTGGTGTTCCTGCTCGGCAGGCAGACGTGCCTGGCGCGGCTGCGCGCGGCGGCGGGCGGGTAGGCCGGCTTCAGCGCCGCTTCGGCTGCGGCTGCTGTCGCTCGAGCTCCTTCTGCACGAACCGCAGCACGTCGTCGTCGCCGGCGCTCGGTTGGCCGTAGCGGTCCATCGCCGCGGCGCGCTGCAGCGCTGCCCGCCGCGCGGGTTCGGCGTGCACGCCGCGGTTCCAGACCACGTCGTAGCGCGTCGCCGGCAGGAGCACCCAGAACAGGAGGCTCGCCGCGAGCGCGGTCGTCGCCGCGCGCCAATGCCAGGTCGCCGCGGTCACCTCGCGGCCGGGCGCGAGCCAGGCGAAGGTGATCCAGAACCCCGCCAGCAGGCCGCCGACGTGCGCGGTGTTGCTGATGAACGGCAGGAACCAACCGATCACGAGCCAGGCGGCGATCGTGCCGAGCAGCCGCCGCGGCCCCTCGAAGTCGAGGAACGAGAACAGGTGGCGGCCCGCGCGCATGTTCAGCGCGACGAGCGCGCCGAGCAGGCCGAACAGGGCGCCCGAGGCGCCGACCACCGGCTGGTCGATCGGATACCACAGGCAGACGCCGATGCCGCCGCCGAGCCCGGACACGGCGTAGAGCACGGCGAACCGCAGGCTGCCGAGACTGCGTTCGAGCGCCGGGCCGAGCGTCGCCAGGGAGAGCAGGTTGAAGGCCAGGTGCACGATGCCGCCGTGCAGGAACATGCTGGACAGCAGCCGCCACGGTTCGCCGTCGGCGGCGGCGAACGGCGTCAGCCAACCGTAGGCCTGGAGCTGCTCGTTGGTCGGTTCGAACGGGTTGGT
>VGXW01000365.1 GCA_016873195.1 Planctomycetota bacterium
ACGGGCATGCCCTCGGCGCAGGAAGCGCTCGCTGCGGTCAGGCTGCTGCAGCGGCTGCCGGGCGGCCGGCTCGCCGTCGGCGTCACCGCGATCGCGCGCAACGTCTGGGGGCCGCTGCGCGAGGCGTTCGAGCAGGTGCATCTCGAAGTGCTGGGCCTCTACTCCTCGGAGTCCTGCCTCGCGCTGGCGGCGGCGGACGCCGGCGAGCGCGCCGCGGTGCTCGAGTGCAACGGCGGCCGCGCGCGGTTCGTGCTGTGCGATGGCGCTGCGCCGGTGCAGGTGCGCAGGTTCCTGCTCGGCGGCGCGGACGGCAACGCCGATGCGTTCGCCGCCCAGCTCGCGATGGAGCTGCCGCGCACGCTCGACTGGCTGAAGGAGACCGGGCACGAACCGCCGACCCTGCTGCTGCTCGGCACGCGGGTCGGCCTCGACGAGAACTCGATCGAGATGATCCGCGGCGACCTGCGGCGCATCGAGCGCGCGCCGGTGGCGGTGCGCGCCGCCGAGGGCCGGGCGCCGCCGGGGCTCGCCGCCGCGATGCTGTTCGCGCACCTGTTCGCCGGAACGAAGCCGCCGTCGCTGCTCGATCGGCCCACGATCCGCCTGCCGTGGAGCGCAGGCCGGATCCTCGCGATCGCGGCGGCCGCCGCCGCCGGGCTCGCGTGCACGTACCAGGCGGTCGTGGACGGCCGCTCGCTGCTCGAGGCGCGCGCACGGCTCGCGACCGCGGCGGCCGAGACCCAGCGGCTCGAACTGGAGATGGCCCAGGCCGGCGCCCGGCCATCGCCGGAGACGGCGTCGCCCGAACAGGCGCGGCTGCAGGGCGCGCTCGAGCTGCGCCGGCCGGTCAGCCGGCTGCTGGCCGAGGTCAGCGCCTGCGCCGGCGCAGCGCTGCACCTCGACGAACTCAAGTTCGCCAGCACGGAACGCATCGTCGTGACGGGCGCCGTGGCCGGCGGCAGCCGCCAGGAGGCGCTCGCGTCGCTCGCCGCGTTCTCCAAGCGGCTGCGCGAGCTGCCCTACCTGTGCGCCGAAGGCCAGGAGGAGGTCACGGAGGTCGCCGGGCAGCAGAACCGCTTCCGCTTCCGCATCGGCCTGTCGTGGAGGAACTCGTGAGCCACACCGACAAGAGGACCGTGGTCACCGCGGTGATCCTGGTGGCGACCCTGCTGCAGGGCGGCCTCGCCGGCGTCGCGTTCTACGGCCGGCGCAAGGTCGAGTCGGACCTGGCAAGGGAAGCCGGGCGGGCCGGCGACGTGGCGCGGCAGCTCGCGGCGCAGGCGCAGGAGGTGGTCGAGGTGCCGCCGCCGCCGCCGTCGCGCTGGCGCCTGCTCGACGGGCCGGACGTGTCCGGCACGCTGCAGGTCGTGCAGGCGGTGGGCGACGCGGCCGGCATCGAGTTCGCGAACGTCAAGGCGGGCCAGTCGAACAGCCCCGGCAAGCAGTCGTTCCTGATCGCGGGCCACGGCGCGCCCGAGCAGGTCTGCGCCTTCCTGGCCGGCATCGAGCAGCACGCGCGGCTGCTCGTCGTCGAGAGCGGGCGGTTCCTGCCGGGGCCGGCGAACGACGTCGGTTTCGAACTCGGCCTCGCCACCTACCACCAGGGAGGTGGCCAGTGAACAAGCAGAAACGAAAGGGCCTGGGCCCCGTGGTCGTGGTCCCCTTGCTGATCGCCTGCGGCGGCTTCGCGGCCTGGCAGCTGTCGGGCCGCGGGTTGCTCGCGGACGGTCCCGGCGCGGGTTCCGCGGCGCGGTCGGACGCCGCCGAGATGCCCGGCGAGGACGGGCAGGGTGGCGACGGCAAGTCCGCCGAGGCGCAGCGCTGGGGCGACCTGCTCGCCGCGCACGGTTCGTTCGCGCGGCAGGGCGAAGTGCCGCTCGTGTTCACCGTGCTCGCCGACGCCGCCGCGACCGGCGCCGCGCCGGCGGCGGAGACCCAGGCGGGCGCGGCGGCGCGGTGGAGCGGCGAGGATCCGCCGGCGCTGCAGCTCGGCGTGCTGCTGATCAGCGGTGCGGCGCGCCGCGCCGTACTGGGCGGGCGCATCGTCGGGGTCGGCGACGCCGTCGCCGGCGGCCGGGTCGCGTCGATCGAGCGCGGGGCGGTGGTGCTGCGCTGGGGCGGGCGGTCGCTGACCTACGACATGGACGATCCGTACCCACGCGAGTTCCGCGCCGAGCGGCAGCGGCGGGCGGCGGAGCAGGCCGGGCACGAGCTGCAGGCCGGGCAGGCGAAGACGGACGAGAGTGGCAGGCAGGATCCGGCTCCGGTTGCGGAGTCGAAGGCGAACCAGGAGGCACGCAAGTGAAGTTGGCATCCCATCGTCGTCTGCGGACCGGATCGGCCCCCTTGCCGGCGGCCTTCGTGCTCGCGCTGTCGGGCTGCATGGCCACCGGCGACGCGTCGCCGCCGCGGCTCGACCACGAACTGGGCAGCGGCGAACCCGTCTACCAGCCCATGCTCGTCGTGCCGCTGCCGTCGCTGCAGAAGCCCGCGCCGCAGGGCCGCGCGATGGAGGCGCTGCAGGCGCGCGCCACGCCGGTCGGCGACGTGCTGCTCGCGCTGTTCAAGGACTCCGACATCAACCTGCTGATCGATCCCGCGGTGCAGGCCACGCCGTGCACGTTCGACATCAAACGCGCGACGGTCGAGGAGGCGTTCGAAGCGCTGCTGCAGAGCCTCGACCTCGGCTACGAGTGGGACGGCAACTTCCTGCGCGTGCGCGACACCGTGCGGCAGACGCTGCACGTCGACCTGATGGACGGCCCGAGCGGTGGCACCGGTGGCGCCGCCGGTGCTTCGGGCTCCGGCACGGGCGGTTCCGGCGGCAGGTCCACCGCCCCCGGCACGGGCAGCGGCGGCGCCGGCAGCACCGGGTTCTGGGAGGAACTCCAGTCCACGCTGCCCACGCTGCTCGGCGAGGGCGCCCGCAGCGTCGTGAACCGCGTCGCCTCGGCGATCCACGTCGAAGCGCGCCCGAGCAGCGTCGCCCGCCTGCGCGACTACGTCGACAACGCCGTGCGGCGGCGC
This sequence comes from Planctomycetota bacterium, assembly GCA_016873195.1. Taxonomy (GTDB): domain Bacteria; phylum Planctomycetota; class UBA1135; order UBA1135; family UBA2386; genus VGXW01. The sequence goes on from VGXW01000365.1 coordinate 3,028, forward strand.
AACAAGCAGGTCTCGATCGAGGCAAGGATCCTCGAGGTCCGGCTCGACGACGCGCATCGGCTCGGCGTGAACTGGTCGCTGCTGCCGCGCCTGTTCAACAGCAACAAGTCGGGCCTCGCCGGCGGCGGCGCCGCGGTGGCCCAGACCGCGGCGTCGGGCGGCACCGCGCTGCGCTTCGGCGTGCTCGACACGGGCGACTTCTCGGTGTTCGTCGACGCGCTGCAGTCGCAGGGGCAGGTGCGCGTGCTCAGCAGCCCGCGCGTGTCGACGATGAACGACCAGCCCGCGTCGATCGAGGTGACCGACCAGATCCCGGTGATCACGCGCGAGGTCATCGACGACCAGGGCGTGGCGCGCACCGAGTACGGCGTCGAGTTCGTCGAGTCCGGCGTGGTGCTGCAGGTCCAGCCGATGATCGGCGAGGACGGCATCCTGTCGGTCGCGATCACGCCGCAGGTGCGCGAACAGACGGGCACCGTCACGACGCCGGACGGCCTGATCACGGTGCCGATCATCAGCCAGCGGCAGGCGACGACGCTCGTGCGCGTCGCCAACGGCCAGGCGATCGTGCTCGGCGGCCTGCGCAGCACGCGCAAGGACGAGTCGCGCCAGGGCGTGCCGTTCCTGATGAACCTGCCCTGGGTCGGGCAGCTGTTCTCGAGCACCGTGCAGTCGCGCAGCGAGGTCGAGCTGATGATCCTGCTCGCGCCGCGCGTGCTCGACGACACCTGGATCGACGAGGAGATCCGCCGCGGCTCGCACCGCCTCGTGCAGCTGCGCCGCGAGTTCCAGTGGAACTCCATCGGCCTCGAGGGCTACCGGGCCGAGGACTGGAGCGGCGGTTCGCTGCAGGGCCGCGCGATGGCGGCCGTGGGCCCGGCCGTGCAGGCGCCCGACAACCTGCCCGCCGCGTTGCCCGCCGACCGCGGGCTGACCGTGACGCGCCGGGGCCTCGCCGCGCACCTGCTCGCGCGCGCGCAGACCGAACTCGACGCCGGCCGGCCGCAACAGGCCGCCGCGACGATCGAGAAGGCGCTCGAGCTCGAGCCGCACGACGTCGAGGCGCTGGTCGCGGCCGGCGTGCTGCTCGGCCGCCAGGGCCACCTCGCGCGCGCGCGCAGCCTGCTCGACCGCGCGCTCGGCCTCGCCCCCGAGGACGTGCTCGCGCTCACGGCGCGCGGCGCCCTCGAGCTCGGCGACGGTTCGCCCTACTCGGCGACCCGCTACTTCGAGCGCGCCCACGGACTCGGCAAGACCGCGCTGACCGCCGCCAACCTCGGTGGTGCGCGGCTGCAGCTCGGCGACCTCGCCGGGACGG
>VGXW01000366.1 GCA_016873195.1 Planctomycetota bacterium
CGGGGGAGCTCGAGGACCTCGGCGGCGACGCGGCCGGCGGCTGCGTGGTCCTGTTCCGGCGGGGGCTGTCGCCGTTCGTGCTCGAGGCCGTGCAGTGCCCGCGCGGCGGCCCCGCCCGGCCGGCGCTGGTCGCTGCTCCGGCGGGCGCGTACCTGCGCAGCGAGTTCGCGGTCGGCGCGCGCGGCGGCGCGGTCGCCTACTGGCACGGCCTGCAGGCGGGGCAGGTGCGCGAAGGCCTGCACGTGCTGCGGCCGGGGACGACTTCGTGGCTCGAGGTTCCGCTGGTCGCCGCGGGCGCCCAACCGCTGCGGCACCTTGCGATCGACGGCGACGGGAACGTGTTCGCCGGCCACGTCGACGGCCTGCTCGGCCGCCTCGCCGTGCAGCGCTGGGACGTGGCGACCGGCACCAGCGAAGTGCACGACGTCGCCGAACTGCCCGACGACTTCGCGATCGGCGCGGCCGTGGACGGCAGCGCGCTCGTCGCCTACGCGGCGACCGGGAGCACGGGCGGTGCCACCGAGCGCGTGCGCTGGTGCCGCCGCTACGTGCCCGGCACGGGCTTCGGACCGGCGGTGGTCACGCACCGCGGTGCAGACTGGGCCGACCAGCTGCGCGCGTTCGCCGCCGACGGCAGCGCCGTGTTCGTGCTGCGCGAGCCGTCCGCGCTCGGCTGGCAGGCGCAGCGCCTGCTGGTGCAGCGGTTCGAGGCCGACGGCAGTGCCGGAACCCCGGAGCTGGTGCGCGACGGACCGGTGCTGGCGCTGCAGGCACTGGCGATCTCGCCGCGCGGGGCAGCGTGGTACCTGTTCGTCGCCGCCGACGCGCAGGGGCGCGATGCGATCACCGGCGCGCCGAGCCGGCCCGGCACGGGCCTCGGCGCCCCGCGCGCGCTCTACACGAGCCCGCTGCCGTCGCTGCGCATCCGCGCGCTCGGCGCCGCGCTCGACGAGGGTGGGCGCATGGTCGTCGCGTTCCACGTCGACCGGGCGATCGTCGGGCTCGGCCCCGAACTGCGCGCGCTGGCGCTCGAGTAGCGGCTGCCCTTGCGCCGCTCGCGGCGGCGGCGGCGGTACATTGCCCGGCCATGCAGACCCCGCTCGCAGCGGCGTTCACTGCGGTCCTCGCCGCCACCGCGTTCGCCCAGGATCCCTCTGCGCTCGCGCGCGACTACGTGCAGGCCGTCGAAGCGGTGAACCGCGCGCACGCGGACAGGCCCGTCGCGAAGGACGAAAGCGAACTGGCGAAGAAGCTGCCGGCCAAGGCGCAGAAGCTGGGGGCGGAGCTGGCGAAGCTCGCCGATTCGCCGGCGCTGCGCGAGGCGCTGGTGGCCGCCGCGAACGCCGCGCTCGACCTCGACCGCGTGGACGACTTCGAGTTGCTGCGCGCGCGGCTCGAGCAGCCGGCACCCGAGCTCGCGGCCGGTCTCGGCATCGTCGAGTCGCGCCCGCGCTTCCTCCTGATCGGCACGCAGGGCATGCAGCGGCAAGGGCTCGTCGCGATCGCCGACGTGTTCGACCTCGTGCTCGACGGCTACCGCGACGTGTTCGGCCTCGAGAACTTCAGCAAGGTGCCCGGCAAGAAGCTGCGGCTGTGCGTGCACCTCGAGCCGAAGATCACCAAGCCCCCGCACTTCGCGCCGCAGTTCCCGTTCCACTCGGCGATCGACTTCCCCGTGATCGACGGCAAGGTGTTCCGCTCGCCGACGCCGGAGGGGCAGTTCCTGTTCTACGGGCTCTGCCACGAGCTGGGCCACGTCATCGCGATGTGGGGCGACCGCAGCAACGAGGAGGACCGGCACGCGTGGGCGCACTACACCGGCGTCACGATCGTCCAGCACCTCGCGGCGAAGGACCTCCCGCTGCTGCGGGACCTGCGCGACGGGCGCTGGCGGTCGCTCGACCTGGAGCGCAAGCGGCTCGCGGGCAAGAAGGTCGCGCCGGGGCCGAAGGACTCCGACTCGGTGCTCGCGCGCCTGCTGGCGCTGCACGACGCGGTCGGGCCGAAGGGGATCGGCGAAGCGCTCGCCGCGCTCGACGCCGCCGGCGACCACCGGAAGATCAACCGCGTGCGCTACTACGCGATGCGCGACTTCCACAAGGCGCTGCTCGCGACGAAGGCGGGACGCGCGGCCAGGAAGGCGATCGACGCGGCGTTCGCCGGTGGGTGAACGGGTGGGGGGTCTCGGCCCGTCCTGCGGTGCGAGTCTGTCCGTAGCCCCGCCTGGCTCGACTTGCCGGCCGCTCTCGGGGAGGATGCCGCGTGCCGATTGCCCATGACCACCTACTCCGACGCGGACCTGGAAGCTCTGCTGGCGGACCTCGAGTCGCAGCTCGTGGAACGCAAGCCCTCGGCGACCGATGGTCAGGGCATCCGCAGGAACATCTGCGCGTTCGCCAACGACCTGCCCGGATATGCGCGAGCTGGCGTTGTCTTCGTCGGTGTCGACGACCGTGGTGCTCCCAACGATCTGCCGATCGACGATCGCCTGCTGCGCAATCTCGCCCAGATGCGCGACGACGGCAACCTGCTGCCGCCGCCGAGCCTCGGCGTCGAGGTGCGCACGCTGCGCGGGGCGCGCCTGGCTGTCGTGTTCGTCGAGCCGTCGTCGTCGCCGCCAGTGCGCTACAAGGGCCGCGTCTACGTGAAGGTCGGCCCGACCACGCGGCCCGCCACCGAGGAAGAAGAGCAGCGGCTGGCCGAACGCCGGCGGTCTGGCGACCGCTCGTTCGACATGCGACCGGCGGTCGGGGCGGACCTCGGGGCCCTCGATCTCGAGTACATCCGGATGCACTACCTGCCGCGCGCCGTGGCGATCGACGTGCTCGAGCAGAACCACCGCCCGCTCGAACAGCAACTGCGTTCGCTGCGCCTGCTCGCAGGCAACCTGCCGACCCACGGAGCCTTGCTCGGTTTCGCCAACGATCCGCGCGCGTGGATCCCCGGCGCTTACGTCCAGTTCCTGCGCCTCGACGGGACGAAGGTCACGGACCCGATCCGCGACCAGAAGGTGCTGACGGGCCGCCTCGAAGACGTGCTGCGCCGGCTGGAGGAACTGCTCGAACTCAACGTGGCCACGCGCACCGTGGTCGACACCGCCTCGCGCGAGATCCGGAGGCCCGACTACCCCGTGCTGGCCCTGAAGCAGTTTGCGCACAACGCCGTGATGCACCGCAGCTACGAAGGCACGAACGCGCCGGCGCACGTCTACTGGTATGCGGACCGCATCGAGATCCGCAGTCCAGGCGGTCTCTACGGCAAGGTGACGCCCGAGAACTTCGGCACTGGCGCGGTGGAGTACCGCAACCCGCTCGTCGCCGAGATCATGCACCACCTCGGGTTCGCGCAGCGTTTCGGCCTCGGCGTGCCGTTGGCGCGCGAGAGCCTCGCGAAGAACGGCAATCCCGCGCCGGTCTTCGACTTCCAGCCCACGATGGTCCAGGTCACCGTGAGGCCCGCACCTTGAAGACGATCGCGTTCTTCGACAACCAGGGAGGCGTCGGGAAGACGTCCCTCGTCTACCACCTGGCCTGGATGTACGCCGACCTCGGGCTCGACGTCGTGGCCGCAGATCTCGATCCGCAGGCGAACCTGACGAGCATGTTCCTCGACGACGAGCGCCTCGAGGAACTCTGGCCCGAGCAGGGAGAGCGGCGCACGATCCACGCCGCGCTGCAGCCGCTGCTGGAAGGAACCGGCGACGTCGCCGCGCCGTTTGCCGAGGAAGTCGCGCCGGGTCTGCGCCTCGTCGTCGGCGACCTCTTGTTGTCGACTGCGGAGGACGAATTGTCGAGCCAGTGGCCCGACTGCCTCGACCGCAAGCCGCGCGCGTTCCGTGTGGTCTCGGCGCTGTGGCGCGCCTTGCGGCTGGCCGCGACCGAAGCCGGAGCCGAGACCGTGCTGGTCGACGTCGGCCCGAACCTCGGTGCGCTCAACCGCGCCGCTCTCGTCGCGGCCGACCACGTCGTCGTACCGTTGGCCCCCGACCTGTACTCCCTGCAGGGGCTCCGCAACCTCGGCCCGACTCTGCAGCGATGGCGCGACGAGTGGCGTGAGCGCAGAGACCGCAACCCGATCGGCGACCTGCCGACTCCGCAGGGCGCGATGCGGCCCGAAGGTTACGTGGTCATGCAACACGCCGTGCGCCTCGACCGCCCCGTCAAGGCCTACGCGCGCTGGATCGAACGGATCCCCACTTCCTACCGGGAGTCCGTGCTCGCCGAACCTGTGCGCGGCCCGCTCACCATCGATCGTGATCCACACTGCCTCGCGACGCTGAAGCACTTCCGCAGCCTGATGCCGCTGGCGCAGGAGGCCCGCAAGCCGATGTTCGCGCTGAAG
>VGXW01000367.1 GCA_016873195.1 Planctomycetota bacterium
AAAACGTCGCTCCAGTGGCTCTTCGGCCGGCGCGGCGTGAATCGCTGCACAAAGTGCTCGTCGTCGACCCGCTTCCGCACGCCGTCGATCCAGCCGTAGCAGAGCGCCTCGTCGAGCGCTTGCCGGTAGGTGATCCCGCCGCGGCCGGACGCCTTCTTGTAGAAGCCGATCCACAGTTCGTCGACCGAGGCGTGGTGCTTCGCCAGCCACAGCCGGAACTTCGCCTGCGACGCGAAGAACGTCTTGGCGGTCATGCCGCCGCGCAGTCTGCCGGGCGGACGCGCCGCCGGCAACGTCCGGGACCAGCGGCGAGCGAGCGGCCGTCCGCCCCCGCCGGGAGCGGCGACGTTCCTCGCCGTGCTGCTCGCAGCGTTCCGCCACGGCGACGCGCCGCCGCGGTGCTCGTCGCCGCCAGCGCCTCCGCGTAGGCCTGCTGGTAGTCGTCCCAACGCGCGCGCCAGCGGGCCGGCGGCACGAGTCCGTGCACGCGCACGCCCAGCACGTCCTCGTAGTGGCTGCGGTTCCAGATCGCGATCTCGCCGTTCGCCGGCACGTGCGGGTGGACGCGCCACAGGAAGTCGCGCGCGAGTTCGGCCGCGGTCGGCTTCTTGAAGCAGGTGACCTTCACCCCCTGCGGGTTCACGCCGGCGAAGACGCTGCGGATCGTGCCGTCCTTGCCCCCGGCGTCCATCGCCTGCAGCACGACCAGCAGGCGCTGGCGGCCTTCGGCGTAGAGCGCCTCCTGGAGCTCCTCGAGCCGCTCGTTCCGCTGCTGCAGCAGCTGCTTGCCGGCGGCCTTGTCGCCGCCGAACGCCGCCGTGTCGCCGGGGTCGTGGTCGCGCAGGTCGAGCTTGCTGCCGGGCTTCACGAGATGGCGGGCGGCTGGTGAAGGCATCGACGCACTGTAGGGGCGGGGCGCGGGCCCCGTCATGCCGCCGGCGGGCGTTCGCGGCGCGCGACCAGCAGGAAGGCGGTCTGCGGCCGAGGAACCGCGGCTCAGCGACCAGGGAACGGAATGGCGCGAAGGGTGCTCGGGGCGGTGCTCCACGGCCCTTGACAGGGCCTCGCTCATGGGGCTGTCCTCGGTGCCGCGAGCAGCAGTGCCATCGCGGGTTGCCGTTCGTTCAGCGCTTGATTCCACCTCGTCTGGCGATCGCAGTCAGTGCGCTGCGCCGCCCGAACCCGCGGGCGGCTCGATCTCCCCGCGGACGTACTGACCGACCTTGCGCAGCGTCTGCACGTCGATGGCGCGGAGCCTGCCTGCGTAGTCGGGGCCGACGTCGAGCGAGAAGATGTTCCCGTGTTTCACTGCGCCGAGGTAGTCGGCGTAGATCTTCTCCGCCGGCAGACAAAGCCGGTCGTGCTTCGGCAGGGAGTAGAACCACATCGCGCCGCCCTCGTGCCGCGGGAGGATCGGATAGGTGAACTCCGCCAGTCGGTAGGACTTCGCTGCCGGGCGGTCCATATGCGGACCGGCGGTGCCCTGGTCGTCGAGCGGCCCGGGGCGGCCCAGCTCGCCGAGGCGAACGTCCGCACCTTCCTGTTCGCCGTTGTTGAAACCGACAAAGCAGCCGGGCTGCAGCGACTTCACGAGCGCAATCGTGTCCGCGTGGCTCAGGCCGCCATCACCGACGGCGTGGTCGAACCAGATGTACTCGATCGGGCCATAGCGGGTCAGCAACTCCCGCAACTGCGCCTGCTTCAACTCCGGGTCGTAGCCGCCGCCGGACCGGCGTGCTCGCCCATCGGGGAAGTCCGGCGACGCCCACTCGCCCTCGGAGAAGTAGAGCGCCAGCTTCAGGCCGTGCCTGTCGCAGGACTTCTTCAGTTCCGCCAGCACGTCGCGGCCCAGCGGGCTTCTCGTCACCTTGCGGTCGGTCGTGCCGGTATCCCAGAGGCAGAAGCCGTCGTGGTGCTTGGTGAGAAACAGGATGTAGCCCATCCCTGCTTCCTTGGCGGTCCTCACCCATTGCTCGGTGTCGCAGCCAGAGGGATCGAACAGCGCAACGTCGGTGACGTCCGGCGTCCACTCCTTGCCGGAGAAGGTGCTGAAACTCCAGCAGATGAACATGCCGAAGCGGAGAGCCTGCAGCTCCTGGGTGCGTCGCTCCATCAACGGAACCGGCGCACGCGTCGCGGTGCAACCCGCCAGCAGCGCAAGCAGACCGAGGACAGCCAGTGCACGAGGAGCTTCCGGCCCGCAGGCCAGGAAACGACGAGATCGGCTTCTGCCCATGAGCGTCGCGTAGGAAGGGATGTCGGCACAGCAGATCGCGCCGGTGCCGAGACCGGTGCAGGACGGTCGGACTGCGTCCCGCACCAGCCGGGACCGGGTCCGCACCTTCTCCCGCCTCGACCGACGCGTCAACGACCACACCGGGAGTCCTCCTCCGACACGGTTTCTTCCCTGCGTCCCGGTCGCCCCCGCGCAGCGCCCCCGCGCCCTGGTGCAGTTCCCCGCGGAACGGGTTCTTTCGCTTGGGCCCGGCCGTCGCGCCGGCCACGATGGCGCACCCTTCCGGAGGTGCCGATGCCGCTGCGCGAGCTCCAGGTCGACATGGAATCCGTCCTCGATGCGATGGACGACTACGGCGACGCCCCGTTCACGTTCCTCGACGTCGAGACCGGCGAGGCGCGGCCGTGGTTCGACCCGATCGTCACCGGCGAGGAGCCGGACTTCGACTGCGACGAGGACCGCTGGGAGAAGGTCCCGCGCCGCGAGGCGCACGAGAAGCTGCACGCGATGCAGCACTTCGTCCACCAGCTCGACGAGGACGACGTGCGCGAACGGCTGCAGCTCGCACTCGCCGGCCGCGGCGCGTTCGGCCGCTTCCGCGCCGAACTGTCGCGACACCCGGACCTGCAGGCGCGCTGGTTCGCCGAGGACAGGGCGGCGCTGCTCGCGGACGCGATCGAATGGCTGCACGGGCTCGGCATCGAGCCGCGCTACACGCTGCGGCAGGCGCCGCCGCCGCCGCCGCCACCGCCGGCGCCGAAACACCCGCAGGTGGACCTGTTCGACCTGCTCGTGCTCGGCGCGCCCGGCGGCAAGACCGAACTGATCGAGGGCCGCGTGTTCCGCGAGTACACGGCGGCCGATCCGGCGGCCGCTCGCGCGGCGTTCGTGCACATCGCGCGGCAGATCACCGAACTCGACGGCGTCGGCTGGCGCCGCCGCTTCGTCGCGGACCGCGACGACTACGAGTGCGGCCGCTACCGGCTGCGCGTCGCCGCGCGCATGGTGACCCTGTCGCTGGCGATGCCGCGGCCGATCTGGGACGAGTTCTGCCGCTGAACCGCGACATCGGGGCAGTCGGGCAGGCCCCCCCTTCGCAGTTCCGCCTGGACCGGGGAGAATCCGGGCACCTGACCAAGGAGGCCGGATGCGGACTGCTCTCGCTGCGGTTCTGTGCTTGCTGTCGTCGCTCGCGGCGCAGACGTTCGTCGTCGATGCCGCCAACGGGCCCGGGGCGAACTTCACGAGCCTGCCCGCGGCCGTCGCGGCCGTTCCCGACGGAGCCGTGCTGCTGGTGCGGGCCGGCAGCTACGCGGGTTTCACGACTTCGGGCAAGGGCCTCACGATCCTCGGCGACCCCGGCGTATCGATCACGGGAGGGATCGGCTTCGCGAACACCACCGCGCAGCAGGCGGTGACGCTGCGCCAGCTCGCCTGGCCGAGCGCACAGATCGCCACCGGCACCGCGCTGGTCCGGCTCACGAACTGCGCCGGCCCGGTCCTGCTCGAGCGGCTCGCGCAGCCGGCCCACGACAACTGCCTGCCCGGCGCCCCGTTCGGCGTTTGCGCACGCGCCACGGGCGTCTACGCGACCGCCTGCGCCCAGCTCTGCCTGCGCGACTGCACGATCCTGTGCACCTGCTACCTGGAACATAGCGATACGGTGGTCGAGTCGTGCCGCATCGAAGGCGAGGATCCGTTCCTGGCCTACACCATGCAGCACGGCCGCACGGCCCTGACGGCCTGGGGCGGCAAGGTACAGATCGCCGGCAGTTCGGTCCTGCAAGGCGGGGACGGTCATCCCTACGGCCTCTACGCCGCCTTCGCGGGCAACGGCGTCTTCGCCGACTCCGTGGACCTGCGCGTGCTCGGCGGCCAGGTGCTCGGCGGCAACAACGGCATCGTGCCGTCCTTCACCATCTACACGAGCGTCACGACCCGACTGCGCGTTTCGCCCCGCGTCACGTTGGTCGGCGGCTTCGGCCCGCAAGTCGGCACGAACGTCATGCCGCAGCTCACTGGGTCCGGCGCCGCACCGGGCGGCGCGCTGACGGCCACGGCGAACTCCGAGAACGGCGACCTCGTCGTGCTGGTGAGG
>VGXW01000368.1 GCA_016873195.1 Planctomycetota bacterium
GGCGCAGCGGGCGGCGGCGGCCCCGGCGCGGCGCTCGCGACGGCGAGCAGACCCGGGCGCAGCGCGGAGGCGAGCCGACGCCGCAACTGCTCGCGCGCGCTGGCGAGGCGTTCGGGATCGGGAGCGTCCGCGCGCTGCACGAGTTCGCCGAGTTCCGGCAGGCGCAGCGCCTGCGCCGCGAACGCGGGATCGGCCGGGGCGCGGTCGAGTTCACGGGCCATCGCGCCGGCGAACTCCAACACGGCGGCTTCGTCGACGCTGCCGGCCGCGGCCGCGAGCAGCAGGTCCACCGCGAGCCGCTGGCCGGCGTCCCAGCGCGTGTAGGGGTCGGGGTCGTGCGCCATCTGCAGCAGGCGCTCGGCGCGGCCGAGGCCGTCGTCGAGCCGCACCGGCGCGCTGCAGCCGCGCAGCACCGCGGGCAGCGCGGGCGCGTCGATCCCGTGGAACACGAGCGTCGCGCGTTCGGTGTCGAGCACGAACCGGTGCTCCGCGGCCGGCGCCTCTACGCCGTGCAGTCGCGCTGCCAGCACCGTCCCGGACGCGGACAGCAAGCCGATGCAGAGCGGGATCGGCACCGGCAGCTTGTGCGGCTGCCCCGGCGTCGGCGGCGTCGCCTGGGCCAGTTCCAGCGTGCAGGTGCGCGCCGCCGGATCGTGGCGGTGGCGCACGGTCAGCACCGGCGTGCCCGCCTGGTCGTACCAGCGCAGGAAGCCCGACAGGTCCCGGCCGGCGGCCGCGGCGACGCAACCGACCAGATCCTCGACCGTCGCCGCCTTGCCGTCGAAGTCCACGAAGTAGCGCTGCAGGCCGCGCGCGAACGCGTCGTCGCCGGCGATCTGCCGCAGCACGCGCACGAGCTCGGCGCCCTTCTCGTAGACCGTCGCCGTGTAGAAGTTGTCGATCGCGCGGTAGCTCGGCGGCCGCACCGGGTGCGCGAGCGGCCCGCCGTCCTCGGGGAACTGGCGCGCGCGCAGCCGCCGCACGTCCTTGAGCCGCTGCACCGGGGCCGAGCGCGTCGCCGCCATGAACTCGTGCTCGCGGTAGACCGTCAGCCCTTCCTTCAGCGACAGCTGGAACCAGTCGCGCAGGGTGATGCGGTTGCCGGTCCAGTTGTGGAAGTACTCGTGGCCGATCACCGCCTCGATCGACTCGTAGTCGGCGTCGGTCGCGGTCCGTGGATCGGCGAGCACGTAGGCGCTGTTGAAGATGTTGAGCCCCTTGTTCTCCATCGCGCCGAAGTTGAAGTCGCGCACCGCGACCACCTGGTAGACGGAGAGGTCGTACTCGCGTTGGAACACCTGCTCGTCCCAGCGCATCGCGCGCACGAGGCAGTCGAGCGCGAAGCGCGCGGATTCGCCGTCGCCCGGGTCGACGTGGAACGTGAGCTCGACCGGGCGCCCCGAACGCGTCGTGAAGGGCGCGCGGATCGTCTCGAACCGGCCGGCGGCCAGCGCGAACAGGTAGGTGGGCTTGGGGAACGGGTCGACCCAGGTCGCGAAGTGCCGCCCGCCCGGCAGTTCGCCCGCGGCGGCGAGGTCGCCGTTGCACAGCAGCGTGGGAAACTGTGCGCGGTCGGCCTGCAGGCGCACCGTGTAGCGCGCGAGCACGTCGGGCCGGTCCTGCGCCCAGGTGATGCGGCGGAAACCCTCGGCCTCGCACTGCGTGCAGAAGCGGCCGCCGGACGTGTAGAGGCCCGACAGCGCCGTGTTGTCGGCCGGGTCGAAGCGCGTCGTCGCCTCGAGCACGAACTGCGCGGGCGGTGCCTGCAGCACGAGGCCGCCGTCGACGAGGGTGTAGTCGGCCGGGCCGAGTTCGCGGCCGTCGATCAGGAGCCGTTCCGTCGTGAAGCCCTCGCCGTGCAGGTGCAGCGGTGCCGGGCCGGCGGCGAGCCGGCGGCAGTGCGTGCGCGCGGTGACGCGGGTGCCGTGCGGCCGCAGGTCGAAGTCGAGTTCGATGCGGTCGGCGGCGTAGTCGGGCGGGCGGTAGTCCGCGATGCGGACGGGATCGGCCATGGCGGGCGCGCGCAGCGTAGGCGCGAGCAGGGCATCGACGCCACCGTCGGCCGAACTGGCCCGCGACGAAGGACCGTGTCGGGTCGTGGGCATCGACCCGGCCGGCAAGCTGCCCGAGGCCTGGAACATGTCGCGGTTCCTCGCCAACCTCGGCCAGCCCGGGTTCCTCGTCTTGATTCGGCAGATATTCGACAAGCAGGTCGCCGAGCCGGGAGCCGCAGTTCCCGACCTCGGCGCGCATGCCGCGGCCGATGCGACGCACCTCGGCACCCGCACCGAGCGCACCACGCCGAGCGAGCGCTCGGCAGAAGCCACCTTGCCAGCACCCGCCGGCGGCAAGCAGGAGCACCGGGACGATGATGGCGCGATCACGCACGTGGTGTCGTGGCTCGGCTACGAACTCCACCTCCTGGTCGGCACCAGGCAAGAACTGCCCCTGGCCTTGCTCTCGCCAATCGCCAAGGCGCTTCGCTCAGCGACCGTCGCGCGCGGGGCCGAGCACCGGATCCTCGTCGCGCACGGTCAGCTCGACCGGCTCGCCGGGCAGCGCGCGGGCGAGCCGTGCGGTCCACGTGCGCCCTTCGCGCGGTGTGCTCGCGAACAGCACGTAGTCGAGGTCGTCGCGCAGGCCGGTGAAGTGGAAGGTCCCGTCGGCGGCGCAGACCACCGTGCGCTGCTCCGGACGCAAACGGCCGCGCGGGTCGCGCAGCGTGACGGGCACGCCCGCGGCGGCGCTGCCGTCGGGCCAGGTGACGCGGCCGGACAGTTCGCTGCCGCTCGCCACGGTCAGCGTGACCCCTTCCGCCGGGATCGTCTCGAGGTGCAGGTCCTGGTTCGCGAAGCGGGGGTCGCTGGTGCGCAGCGTGCCGGGACCGACCACGGGACCCAGGCGCGCGGTGCCGCCCGCGTCGGTGTGGCCGAGCACCGTCGCCGGCTCCATGTTCGCGGGCACGTAGTCGACGGCGAGGTCGACGGCGGGCAGGCCCGATTCGTCGCGAGCGCGCACGACCAGCGGCGCGATGCGCTGCGCGCAATCGCGGGCGTGCTCGCCGAACCGGGCGCGTTCGGACCAGGGCAGGGCCAGCGGCGCGCGTTCGGAGGCGAGCAGCAGCAGCCAGGAGTCGCCCTGTGGACTGGCGGCCGTCTCGTACCACGCGCCCGCGGCGTCCCGGTGCAGCGGCGAGACGTGCAACACGGACCAGCGGCCCTGCGGGCCGCGCGCGAGCGTCACGAGCGCCGTGTCGCGGGCCTGCTCGACGGGCGACGGCGCGCCGAGACGCAGCCGCGGCGCCGGCTCGGTCGCGGGCGGCCAGAGGATCGCCTCGAGGCGCGGCGGCCCCGGCACCACCTGCGGCGGCAGCACGGTGCCGGCCAGCATGCCCGCGAGCGGTGCACCGAGCGCGCCGCCGCGCAGCGTGGCCTCGCCGTGGTCGCCGAACAGGTCGACTTCGGGGAACCCCGCGGGGTGGACCCGGGCGCCGCCACTCCGGCGCAGCCGCTGGGCCGGGCCGTCGAAGCGCAGTTCCGTGCGTTGCCCCGAGGCGAGCTCGAGGCGCTGCCAGGTCCAACCGTCGGCACTCTGTGCCCAGACCTCGTAGGTGCCGCCGGGCAGCCGCACCTCGGTGCCCGAACTCGCCGGCAGGCGCACGGCCTCGCCGGACGGAAGCCAGGCCCGCGCGTGCAGCGTGAAGGTCTCGCTGCCCGTCGCCGTGGTCACCGCGGCCATCGGCTGCAGTTCGACGCGCTGCGCGGGCCCCGGCAGCAGCCGGCCGACGAGCGCGCCGAGCCCCTGGTCCGTGGTGACGAGACCGGCTCCCGCGCGGCCCGAGGGGTCGTCGCCGGGCCGCGCGGCCCGCAGCACGCCGCGCTCGCTGCTCGTGCCCACGAACCACTGCGCGGAGGGAACCGGCAATGCGGCCGCGGTGCGAGAGTCGAGGTCACCGAGCGCTGGCAGTCGGTGCGTCGGCTCGCAGAAGAACGTGCCGCGGGCGCCGGCGACCAGCTGCCGGCCCGGCCCGACGACGAGCATCACGAGGCCAACGGGCGGCCGCTCCGGCGCACGTTCCTGCGCGAGCCCGCACGTGGTCAGCGCGGCGAGCCAGAGGCAGGCGGCAGGGCGGTGCATGGGCAGGCAAACGGCCGGGCCCGGGCCCGGTTCAGCGAGGCACCGCGGCGGTCAGTCCGGCAGTTCCTCGCGCTTCCGGACGACCTTGCAGACGAGGCCGTACTCGAGCGCCTGGCCGGCGTCGAGCCAGAAGTCGCACCGCGC
>VGXW01000369.1 GCA_016873195.1 Planctomycetota bacterium
GGCCGCCGGCCGCGGCGTCGATGCCCTCGGGCTCGGCCGCCGGCGCGGCGGCGGTCGGCGCCGGGCCGGGCTCCGCGTCGGCCGCCGCCTCCGCTGGCAGCGCGGGCAGGAAGCGCCGCCCGACCGCTTCCGGAGGGATCTCCGGAGCGGGGCCCGGAACGGAGTCCGCCGGCGGGTTCACGACCAGATCCTCGCGCACGGTCGCGCGTTCGGCCAGCACCAGCTCCTCGGGGCCCTTCGTGCGTTCCTCGCTGGCACGGCGCGTGGTGGTGTCCGGCGGCAGCTCGCGCGAGATCTCGTCCATGGGCGCCGTCTTTTATCGGAAAACTTGTCATGGGCTGCGCGCGGCATCGCGCGCGCCGGTCACCGCCCCGCGCGCTCGAGCTGTCCGCGCCAGCGCAGCGTGTAGGCCGACGTCTCGACCGGCGACAGCGGGTGCAACTCGAGTCCGGCCTCGATCTCCTGCCGCACCGCCGCGAACGGCACGTCGCGCCCGGCCAGCCGGTCGAGGCAGTAGACCGCGAACCAGCGCGCCCTCGCGCCGGACTCCACCTCGAACGGCGCCGACACCTCGCCCTTCTGCAGCGCCTTCTGCAGCGAGAACGCCGTCGCGGTGACCGGGTGCGGGAAGCCGCGGCCGAACGGCGGCAGCAACCCGCCTTCGCGCCGGCTCAGGTCTTCCGAGAGACGCTGCGCGAGCGTGGCGAAGTCGGCGCCCTGGCGGACCTTCTCGACCGCCTCGGCGACCACGGCGCGTTCGCCGTGCACCAGGAAGCGCACCTGCGCGCGGTCCTCGCGCAGGGCGAGGTAGCGGATCACGTAGCCCTGGTAGAGCCGCTGCGCGGTGCGCACGCGCAGCGTGCGCCGCCAGTCGGGCAGCGCGACGCCGAACAGCCGCGCGACGTAGTCGTCGAACGCGAGCCGGCCCCCGAACTCGCGGTCGACGTCCTGCCGCAGCCGCCGTTCCTCGGCGGCCGCCAGCTCTTCGACGCGCGCCTCCGCGACGCGGATGCCGTGCTGCTGCGCATGGCGCGCGACCAGCACGTCGAACACCAGCAGGTCGACCGCGGACAGCGCGAGTTTCGGGTCGGCGACGAACAGCCGCGCGTAGGCGTGGCTCTGCCGCAGCGCGAGGTCGCCGACGCGCGCCACCTCGGCGTCCGGCGCGTCGGCCGCCGGCAACAGGATCTCCGGACCGAGTTCGCGCCCGGGCGGCACCGCGGGCGCGTGCAGTTCGATCGACGTCACCGGCGGCCCGGGCGCCCGCGGCGGCGGCAGCGCCGGCGGTGCCCCGCCGCACGCGGCGAGCCAGCCGGCCAACGCGGCCGACGCCGGCGCGCTCGGGCCCGGCCGCCGGGGAGACGGAGCAGCGGCGGCCATCGGGTGGTTCGCCATGGACGTGCCGCCGCGTCGCGCGTCGCGGCGGCCGGCAGTTCAGTAGGCCTTCACGCGGCGCAGCCACTTCGTGCCGTGGCACAGGAAACACTTCCGGCGCACCATCCTGCCGTCGCCGCCCATCTCGGGTATCGAGCCCTCGCCCCAGCACGAGACGCACGGCTCGAGCGTCGCGGACGCCACCACGAGCTGGCCGCCGAACTCGGCGTAGTAGGCGCACAGCCAGTTGCGCCTGTCCCGGCGGTCCGCGTCGTTCCACCAGTCTTCGTCGGTCTGCTCGCGCTGCTGCTCGCCGCCCTGGCCCTGCATCGCCTTCTGCCGCCGCTCGAGCGCCTTCTTCAGGGCGTTCGCGACGCGTTGCACCTCGCGGTCGTCGGTCTCCTCCTTCTGCTGCCGCGCGTCCTTCTGCTTGCCGACTTCGGTGCCCTTCAGGATCGCCTGCTCCCCGAGCACCCAGGTGCCGAGGCCGTAGCTGAACAACTCGGTGCGCTTGCCCACGACCGGGTTCTTGCCGCGGTCGGCCCACAGCCGCTTCACCTCGGCGACGTCGAGCCGGAGCTGCTGCCCGACGCGCGCGAACAGGTCGTCGCTCATCTTGTTCTCCGCGTAGTCGCGCGCCTGCTGCAACGTGCAGCCCTCCTCGGCCACCTTCTTCTCGGCG
This sequence comes from Planctomycetota bacterium, assembly GCA_016873195.1. GTDB lineage: Bacteria > Planctomycetota > UBA1135 > UBA1135 > UBA2386 > VGXW01. The sequence goes on from VGXW01000369.1 coordinate 2,057, forward strand.
ACGGTCTGGACCGTGCGCCGGAACTGGTCGGCGACCTGCCCCCACAGGAACCGCGTGCGCGCGGCGTCGAACCGCTTCGTCTCGGCCTCGAACTCCTGCTTCAGCTTGCCCTGCGGGAAGTCCTTCTGGTACTGCGCGATCGCCTTCAGGCCCTTCTCGAAGTCCTCGAGCGTCGCGCGGCTGCGCGCGGCCTGGATCAGCGCGATCTGCTCGCTCTCGCGCTCGTTCTCCTTGTTGAGCTGCGCGCGCGCGATCTCGCGCTCGAGCCGCGCCGGGTCCAGCGAGTTGCCGAGTTCCCTGGCCTTCAGCAGGTGCTCGAGCGCGCGGTCGTAGTCGCGGAAGCGCAGCAACTCGTCGGCGAGCTGCAGGTGCTCGTCGGCCTGGTCGCCGGGCGCGAACTGCGCCCGCTTCGCCATGTAGAACTCGTCCTTGGTGTAGATCTGCGTCGCCGGCACGTCGACCTGGACCACCTTCCTGACCTCGGTCGCCGGGATGCGGAACTGCACACCCTTGCGCTGCAGGACGATCTCGCTGCCGCGCTCGACGATCTTGCCGATCTCGGTGCGGCGATTGCCTCCGACCAGGAACTCGACCTCCTCGGCGCGTTCGAGCAACTCGTCCTGGGTCTCGCCGGCCAGGTTCCAGCTCTTCTTGACCGCCAGCGCCGCGGCGGGTGCCAGGTGCTCCCAGCGCAGGTCGAGCACGCCGCCGTTGTCGAGTCGCTTGACGCGCAGCCCCTCGCCGGTGGCCTGCTCGACCTTCGCGAGCAGCACCTTGCCGTCGGCGAGCTGCAGCGTCTGGGCCGGCGCCGCGAACGCGGCCAGCAGGGGACCTCGGGGAAGTCTCGGTGGCGGTCGCGCGCGCGGCCCGCACGCGCGCGGCCAGCGGCAGCTGGCGCGGCAGGATGCGCAGGTACTCTTCGACCACGTCGTCGCCCTGCTCGAGCCAGCGCAGCCGCAGCCGCACGCACCAGACGTCGGGCCGCAGCTCGTCGACCGTGGCGCTCGCCGACCAGCGCAGGCCGTCGAAACCCGGCACGGTCCGGTCCTCGAGCGTGGCGAGTTCGAGGTCGAGGTCGGACTCGGCGCCGCTGCGCCGCCGCACGGCCTCGTACTGCAGGCGGTGCAGGATCTCCTCGACCGCCGCCGCGGACGCGAGCCGCGCGTCGGTCGTGCGCCGCTGCGCGACGGAGCAGCCGACAGGGCGCCGAGCAGCGACGTGATGCCGAGCAGCAGGATGCCGAGCGCCGCCAGCATCTCCGCGAGCGTGAAGCCGCGCTGGTCGGATCGGTCAGCCATTCCAGTCGTCCTTGTGGTGCGGCACGGGGATCGTGAACTCGACGGTGCGGCCGACGTGCACGCGCGCGCCGGCGGGATGCTCGAGCGCCTTCGTGCCGCGCTGGCCGCGCCGCAGCCCGCGCAGGAGGTCGCCCTCGCGCGCATCGTAGCGCAGCCACTCGCCGCGCACCTTGACCCAGCCCCCGTCGGCAGCACCCGGGAACCGGTCGCCCTGCAGCAGCACCCCAGGCGGGTCGCATCGTCGTCGAGCGGTTCGGCGAGCAGGCCTTCGGCGGCGAACCCGGGCGGCTCTGCGACGACGCAGACCACGCGGATCGCGTGCGGCTGCAGGTCGTCGGCCGGGTCGAGCAGGCTCTGCGCCCCGCGGTCGAGCGGCCACTCGCCGCCCGCCGCCGCGTCGACGAGCCAGCCGCCGCGCGCGCTGTCCCAGATCCGCTCCGGGCCCGCGCCGCCGCTCGCGCCGGCCGCCCGGGCCGACCAGCCCGCGGTGGTCTGCGACCAGAAGGCGAACTCCACGTGCAGCAGTTCGCGCAGGATCGGCACGGTGATCCGATCGACCAGCTCGGCCGGCAGGTCCGCCGAGCCGGGCACGACGACCGCGAAGGTCCGCCGAGCCGGGCACGACGACCGCGAACGGGTCGACGTCGCGGTCCTGGTCGAGCGGCACCAGGGTGCCCGGCAGGAACCAGGCCGCGCGCAGCTCCAGCAGCGCTTCGTCGGCGTTCTCCTGGCGCCACGGCAGCAGCAGCAGGTTGCCGGTGCCGCGCAGGGGCTCGTCGGCCAGCCGCGCCGCGACCAGCGCCGCGACCTCGGCGGGCCCGAGTTTCGGCTCGGCCTTGCCGATCTCGACCGCGAGCTTCTGCTGGAGCAGCTCGGCCTCGCGGTCCGGCGGCAGG
>VGXW01000370.1 GCA_016873195.1 Planctomycetota bacterium
TCCTGTGCCTGTCGGGCTGTGCCGGGCTCGTGCTGGGCGACGTCGGCTACTTCCACGCGCTCGCGCTGATCGGGCCGCGGTTGTGTTCGCTGATCATGGCGACCTGGCCCGCGATCGCGACCACGATCGTCGCGGCGCGCGACGGCGTGCCGCCGCCGGGCCTCGTGGCCGGCATGCTGCTGTCGGTGACCGGGGTCACGGTGGTGCTGCTGCGCAGCCGCGACGGTTCGGCGTGGCGGCCGGGCCTGACGCGCCGGCAGTGGTGGATCGGGGTCGGCGGGGCGCTGCTCGGCGCCGTGGGGCAGGCCGTGGGCGTGGTGCTGGCGCAACAGGGCATGGCGCGCACCGCGGACCTGCCCGAGGGGGTCGATCCGCTCGCGACGACGCTGGTGCGCATGGCGACCGGGGCCGCCGGCGTGCAGCTGCTCGCGGTGCTGCAGCGGCGGCCGCTCGCGCTGCTCGAGGTGCCGAGGCACCGCGGCGCGCTGGCCGCGACGCTGGCCGGCATGCTGTTCGGACCGGTGCTCGGCGTCTGGGCGTCGATGGCCGCCACGCAGCTGGCGCCGCTGCCGGTCGCGTCGGCGCTGATGGCGACCACGCCGATCTTCATGCTGCCGGTGGCGAAGTTCGCCTACGGCGCGCGCATCGGCTGGCTCGGTGCCGGCGGCACGGTGCTGACGGTGCTCGGCGTCGCCGTGCTGTTGCTGGTGGGCTGAACCGGCGGGGCCGCGCGCATGCCTGCCCGGGCATCGGGGGGTGCGGCTCCCGCGGCTCAACGGCGGGTCGAGCGGCCGCGCCGGCGCGCCAACCCGGCGACCATGCGCGCCGCGCGCCGCGCCAGCCGGTGGATTGCGGGCTCCGGCCGGCTGTCGCGGTCGTGCAGGTGCAGTTCGCCGCCGCCGACGACGCGCAGCGCCAGGGAGCAGACCTGGTCCTCGCCGCCGCGGTCGGCGTTGTCGTCGCGGATCTTGACGGTGATGTCGCGAATGCGCGAGGCGAAGCGGTCGAGCGCGTGCTCGACGGTCCGGCGGGCGACGTAGGCGATCTGTTCGCTGGGTCGGCGGTCCTGGAAGGTCACGAGGATCTGCATCGGGATGTCTCCTGGGAACGCGGCCAGGATCGGCTCCGGGATACCGGATGACAAACCGAACGTTTGACTTGAAACCATAGGAATTGTCGATGCATGACCTTGCGCCGGGTACGGTGCCGGACATGGACTGGCTGAACTTCCACCATCTGCGCTACTTCCACACCGTGGCCAGGGAGGGCAGCATCTCGCGCGCGAGCCGGCTGCTGCACGTGAGCCAACCGTCGATCAGCGCGCAGTTGCGCGAACTCGAGCGGGCATTCGGCGAGCGGCTGTTCCAGCGGCAGGGCCGCGGCATCGTGCCGACCGACATGGGCCGGCTCGTGCAGGGTTACGCCGAGCAGATCTTCGGGCTCGGCCGCGAACTGCTGGACGCGGTGCGCGACCGGCCGACCGGCCGGCCGCTCCGCGTGCAGGTCGGGGTCGCCGACGTGGTGCCCAAGGAACTCGCGTTCCGGCTGCTGGAGCCGCTGGTGTCCGGTCCGGAGCGGGTGCACCTGGTCGTGCGCGAAGACCGCCCGGAACGGTTGCTGGCGGAGCTGGCGCTCTATCAACTCGACCTCGTGATCGCCGACGCCCCGGTCGCCTCGGGCAGCAAGGTCAGGGCGTTCCACCACGCGCTGGGCGCCACGGCGGTCACCGTGTTCGGCACGAGCGCGCTGGTGCGCCCGCTGCGGCGCGGCTTCCCGGGCTCGCTCGACGGTGCGCGGTTCGTGCTGCCGCTGGACGACAGCGAGCTGCGGCGCGAGTTCGAGGCCTGGCGGCGTGCGGCCGGGGTCGCGGTGGAGGTGGCCGCGGAGGTGGAGGACTCGGCGCTGGCGCGGCAGTTCGCCGGGGCGGGGCTCGGCTTCGTGCTGGCTCCCGCGGTGCTGGCGCGCGACCTCGCCCGGCGCGGCCTCGTCGCGGCGGGGGAACTGCCGGAGGTGCGCTGCCGCTACTTCGCGGTCACCGTGGAACGGCGCGTCAAGCACCCGGCGGTCGTGCGGCTGCTCGCGGCGGCGCGCGAGGACCTGTTCGGCTGACCCGGCGGGTTCTCAGCGCACCGCGCGCAGTGCTTCCAGGCGCCAGCGGGCGCGCAGCAACTGCACCTCGAGGCGCAGCTTCTCGGTCGGCGCGGCGCCGCGGCGCGATTGCTCGAGCCACGCGAGTTCGGTCTCGGTCGCGGCGATCTCGCCGTCGACGAGCCGCCGCACGACGCCGAGTTTCTTCTCCAGCGTGGCGCAGTGCAGGGCCGCCTGCCTGGCCTCGCTGGCCTGCGCGAGGCCGGCTTCGGCCAGGCTCCGGGTCTCCGCGACGCGCGCGCCGGCGAGTTCGAGTTCGGCCTGCAGGTCGAGGTAGCGGGACGCAAGGTCGGCGATGGCCTCGGCGGAGGTTGTGGACGCTGGTGCCTCGGCAGGAGCCAGGTTCACCGCGTGGGTCGGCAGGCCATCGGGTCCGGGCAGGAACACGCGGGTACGCAGCGCCGTGGCCAGGTCCTCGTAGGGTGGGGTACCGCGGGCCACCTTGCCTTCGGGTGTCGTCCCGACCGGCGCCGCGTTCGGCGGCAGGCGGAGCTTCTGTCCGGGCCGAATCCGCGCCGGGTCGAGACCCGGGTTCAGCGCGAAGAACTCCTGCGCGCGGTTGGCGTCGCCGAGGAAGCGCCTCGCGATCGTCGCCAGCGTGTCGCCTTCCTGCACCGTGTACTCGACGGAAGACGAACCGGCGCCCGTCGGGCCGGCCTCGGCGAGCAGGTCGCGCAGGCGCTTGATCTCGGCGTGCAGCGCGTCGAGTTCGGCGCGCAGGGCGTCGTTCTCCCGCTGCGCCGCCGGCGAGGTCGCCGGTGGCGGCGTCGGTTCCTGGGCCGCGGCCGGCACGCCGAGCGTGCAGGTGCAGGCGGCGACGACGGCGGCGGCGGCGAACGCCTGGCCGGCAGTGCGCAGCATCGAGGGGGGCGGGGGCGGACGGCGCGTCTGCAGCAACATCTGGATCCTCCGGTAGAACTCGGACGGGCGATGGAACACGGGCACGGCGCCGGCCACGGCGAACTCGGGCAGGGCGCGTTCGGCGAGCGCGAGCAGGTCGCGCGCGTAGGCCGCGCGGCCCCCTGCGGCGGCGGCTTCGTCGGCCAGGCGTTCGCTCTGGAAGCGCACGTCGGCCCGCAGCCACCAGAACAGCGGGTGCAGACCGAGCGCGATCGCGGCGAGGGCGAACAGCACCTGCACGAGCGGGTCGCGCGCGCGCAGGTGGGCGGCTTCGTGGTGCAGCACCGCGATGGCTTCCCGGTGGCGCTCCGGCGCGAGCAGGGCCGCTGGCAGCACGACGACGGGGCGGAACACACCGGCGCAGAACGGTCGCACGGCGCGGTCGGTGATGCGGAGGCTGGTGCGCGGCGGCAGTTCGGCGGCGAAGTGGTCCGGTCCGGGACGCGAGCGGCGCAATGCGCCGCGGAGCCGCACCACGCCGGCGAGGCCGCGGAACAGGAACAGCACGGCGGCGCCGAGCCAGGCGGCGGCGGCCAGGTGGGCCCAGGGGATCGAGCGGGACGCACGCACGGGCATCGGCGCCGAGCGCGCGGTGGGCGCGGCCGCCGGCAGCGGCTCCGCGAAGCCGGCGGCTGCAAGCGCGGGCCCGGCCATGGCCGGCGGGGGCGACGGCACGACTCGCACCGGCATCGGGGTGGCCGCAGCGTCCGCTGCGGGGAGCCGCGGCTCCGGCTCGCGGGCCGGCGTCCAGCGCGGCAGCGGCACGGCGGCGGCGAGCAGGTAGCACGCGCAGCCCGACACGGCGAGCAGGCCGAGGCGGCGGCGCCCGGCCGGGTGCCGGCAGCAGGCGGCCGCCGCGACCCCGCCCGCGAGCACCACGGTCGTGCCGAGCAGCAGCACGGCGCCGTGCGCAGCGAGCCAGTCGAGCAGTGCTGCGGCGGAACTCACGACTGCCCCCGCGCCCGTTCGGCTTCGGCCAGCAGGGCGCGCAGCTTGCCGATCTCCGCCGCGGTGGGCCGCTTCGCCGCCAGCGCGCTCGCGACGAGCTGGTCGATCGCGCCGTCGAACACCGTGTCGAGCAGGCCCGACAGCAGCCGCTTCCTGGTGCGGTCGCCGCTCGCCACGGCGCGGTAGACGAAGCTGCGGCCCACGGTGCGGTTGG
>VGXW01000371.1 GCA_016873195.1 Planctomycetota bacterium
CCCCCGCTGCCCGACCGCATCGGCCCCTACCGCATCGTCGCGGAGCGCGGCCGCGGCGGCATGGGCGTGGTCTACCTCGCCGAGCAACAGGAGCCGGTCGCCCGCCGCGTCGCGCTGAAGGTGCTGAAGCCCGGCATGGACAGCCGTGAGGTGCTGCGGCGGTTCGCGGCGGAACGGCAGGCCTTGGCGCTGATGGACTCCCCGAACATCGCCGCGATCTTCGACGCGGGCGCGACCGGGACGGGCCGGCCGTACTTCGTGATGGAGTACGTGCCCGGCGTGCCGATCCACGAGTTCTGCGACGCGGAGCGGCTGCCCACCGAACAGCGCATCGAGCTGTTCGTGCTCGTCTGCGAGGCCGTGCAGCACGCGCACCACAAGGGCGTCATCCACCGCGACCTGAAGCCGTCCAACGTGCTGGTGTGGCGCGACGGCAGGCCCGTGCCGAAGGTCATCGACTTCGGCGTCGCCAAGACCGTCTGCGCGCCGGACGCGCGCGGCAGCCAACACACCACCTCGGGCAGCCTGCTCGGCACGCCCGCCTACATGAGCCCCGAGCAGGCCGCGGACGCCATGGACGTCGACACGCGCACCGACGTCTACGCGCTCGGCGTGATGCTCTACGAGCTGCTGTCGGGCACGCTGCCGTTCGACCCGGAGAAGCTGCGCGCGAGCGGCACGGAGCTGGTGCGCATCCTGCGCGAGGAACAGCCGCGCCACCCGAGCTCGCGGATCGGTCAGCTCGGCGACGGCGCGCTGGCGGTCGCGCAAGCGCGCAGCACCGACCCGCACGGGCTGCGCCGGCGCCTCTGCGGCGACCTCGACTGGATCGTGCTGAAGGCGATCGAGAAGGACCGCGACCGGCGCTACGGCTCGGCCCAGGCGCTCGCCGACGACCTGCGGCGGCACCTGCGGCAGGAGCCGGTGGCCGCCGGCCCACCGAGCCGCCTCTACCGCATGAGCCGGTTCCTGCGCCGCCACCGCGAAGCGGTCGCCGTCGCCCTACTGCTCGTGCTGGCGCTCGCGGCCGGGCTGGTCGCGACCACCACGCTCTACGTGACGCGCGAGAACGAACGCCGCGCGCGAGAGGGCGCCGAGGCGCAAGCGCTGATCAGCACGAAGGTGAACGAGTTCCTGGGCCAGGCACTCGCCGGCGACCCGGCCGCGCCCGGCCAGCCGCAGCGCCGCGCCGCCGCGATCGAGATCCTGCGGGCCGCGGCGCGCAGTCTGCCGGCCGATCCGGCGGTCGCGGCGGAGGTCCACGAAACGCTCGTGGCCCTGTTCCGGACGTTGAACGCGCTGCCCGAGGCCGTGGAGCAGGCGCGGGCTGCGGTCGGTCTGCGGGCGAGCCTGCACGGCGAGGATCACCTTGCCACGCTCGACGCGCTGGAGCAACTCGGCAACCTGTGCCTGCTCGAGGGGAACGGCGACCCGTGCCGCGAAGCCGAGCAGCTGTTCGCGCGCGTGCTCGCGGCCCACACGCGGATCGGCGGCGGTCTGCATCCGAGCACCCTGCGCGTGCGCGACGGCCTCGCGCACGCGCTGGCAGGGCAGGGGCGGGTGCGCGAGGCCGAAGCGTCGCTGCGCGAGACGCTGGCGCTCGCCGAGGCGCACTTCGGGCCCACGCACGAGACGACCCTGTTCGCGCTGCAGCGGCTGCGCGAGCTGCTGCGCATCGACCGGCAGGCGGGCGCCGCCGAGGCGCTGGCACGGGACTACCTCTCGCGCGCGCGAGGCCTGCTCGCCGAGGGCGACCACCGCGTGCTGTTCTGCCACCACGACCTCGCCGACGTGCTGCACGAGCAGGGGCGCGAGGCCGACGCGCGCGCGGAACTGCTGCGCGTGCTGCAGCGGCTCGGCCCGATCTGGGGCAAGGACTGGCTGGCGCCGCTGTGCCTCTACGCGGCGGCCGCGGTGGCCCTCGACTGCGGCCGGCCGGCCGAAGCAGCGCCGCCGCTGCGCATCGCGGCGCGCCAGCAGGCGGTGTACCTCGGCGACGAGCACCCGGGCACGCTGCGTTCGCGCAGTGCGCTGGCCCGCGCGCTGCTCGAGCTGGGCGAACTCGACGCGGCGGCGACACTCGCGGGCCCGGTGCTCGCCGTGCAGCGGCAGAAGCTCGGCGAACGGCACGAGGACACGCTGGCCACCGCGAGCGTGTCGGGCCGGCTGCTGCTGGCGCGCGGTGAGTCGGCGCTCGCGCTGGCAACGCTGCGGCAGGTGCTGCAACGGGCGCGCGAGGGCCTGCCGGTGGGCAGTTGGCGGATCGCCGAGGCGCAGTACCACGTGGGCGTCGGTCTGCTGAGGGCCGGCGAACTGGAGGCCGCCGAGACCGAACTCGGAGCGAGCCTCGACGCGATGCAGCAGGCGCTACGCGCGCCCTGTGCGCGCACCGCGAAGGTCGCGGCGGCCCTCGCCGAAGTCTGCGAGCGACGCGGCCGGCATGAGGCGGCCCAGGGCTGGCGCCGCCATCTGCTCGACCCCGAGCGGGTCGCCGCGGATGCGCTTGCCGCGCAGCAGTTCCTGCGCGCCGCGGCGGACGTGTGCGAAGCCGCGGGCGCGGCCGAGGACGGTGCGTCGCTGCGCGCGGCGCTGCCGCCCGCGGGCGGCGGCGGGCGGTGAGGCGGCGCCGCCCGCCGAGCCCCGTTCAGTAGGTGAACGTCAGCTGCATGGCCTGGCTCGACCAGACGTCCATGATCGTGAAGGGCGGGTCGAGGCCGAACCACTGGCTGTAGAGGCTCACGCCCTCGAGGGCGGAGTCGTTGATCCCCGGAATGCGGTAGCGGGCCACGCCGCTCGGATCGGCGAGCGCGAAGCCGCTCGCCATCGGCCAGACGCAGGAGTTGATCCACGGCAGGATCGGATACGGCGTGCTCGGCACGGGGCTCAACACCAGCAGGCACGGGCCGAGCGGCGTCGCATTGCCGACGCCGAGATCGACGCAATGCTCCGGGTCCGGCAGGGCGGCGTAGAGCCGGCCCTGCGCGAACGCTTCGCGCCGGACGCCCTTGGGGTAGTCCTGACAGAAGTGCCTCGCCGGTCCCTCGTAGGCGCAGTAGCAGATCGCCACGTCGTTGTCGGGCGAAGCATCGCGCTGCCAGACCTTCACGCTCGCGATGGCGGTGTAGCTGTGCAGGTAGACCCAGTGGCTGTGGAGCGGGTAGCCCGGCGCGTCGCCGGCGTGCGTGAAGTTCGAAGCACCGGCGAACCGGACCTGGATCCTCGCGTAGCCGTCGTTGCCGTCGCCCTGCAGCTGCAGGAACGCGCTGTGCTTGCCCGCCGGCAAGTCGAATTGGACCCAGGCCTGCATGGCAGTCTGGCTCTGCATCCAGACCTCCTGGTAGGGCGGGGGGGCGACGCTGCACCCGGTGCTGGTCCCGGACCAGCTGACGCCGCCCTGGTTGGTCGCCGCCCAGGTCGCGGGGAGCACGGTGGAGCCCGTCGTGTCGAAAACGCCCCTGCCGATCAGGAACGTGTAGTGCTGTGCCGCGGGCGCGGCGGCGAGCAGCAGGGCGGAAGCGGTGGCGAGCAGTGTGGTCTTCATGGGAACCTCCAGGTGATGTCGTTCGGACACCACCGATCGCGCAGGAACGCGCCGCCGTGCGTCGGATTCGTGCGGGAATTCCGCCGCGGCACGTGCCCCGCCTGCCGCCCCGCCGATCCAGTCGTTCCTTGACCGCGCGAGCGGCCCCCCCACAATCGCTCCGCTGCGCCGGGCCGGCGGCGCCCCGGCGCAGCGCTCGCTCCCATCCTCCAGGAGGTCTGCGTGTCGGAACGGTTCTCGCGCGTACTCGATCGCTGCCTGCTCGCCCTCGCCGCCGGTGCCGGCTTCGGCGCGGCACTGCCGTGCACGCTGCACCCCGAGTCCCTGGCCGTGCTCGGCCTGCCGGCTCCGCCGGCCGATGCGGCGCGCACGCTGCTGGCGCAGGGCTACCGCGCCGCCGTCGACTGGCTCGCGGCCTTCGACTGGGCGCGGCTCGGCCTGCCGGCCTTCACCGCGGGAACGCACCGCGCGGCACTGTGGCTCGCGGCCGCCGCCATCGCGCTCGCGGCCGTCTGCGTGCACGGCGCGGCGACCGAGGTCGGCGTCTCGCGCCGGCGCGCGCTGCTCGCCGCGCTGCTCGGCGCGACCTGCCCCGCGGTCGCGGTCGCGGCGACGACGATCCAC
>VGXW01000372.1 GCA_016873195.1 Planctomycetota bacterium
GAGTTCGCCGCGCGGGTCGCCGTCGGCGATGGCTCCCGCGAAGTGGCCCGCAAGCACCGCGGCGTCGAGCGTGCGCGGGCCGTCCGCGCTGTCCGCGCCCAGCGCACGCAGCAGTTCGAGCCACGCGGGTGGGATCGGCGTCGTGACGGGCACGAACCAGTCCTCGCGGCCGTCGGGGGCCAGCGTGCCGAGTGCCGCCGGGCCGCCGTCGAAGCGCAACGAAGCGATGGCGAGGGCGCCATCGGGCGGCGCCGCCGCGGTGCCCGCGATGCGGAGCCCCGCCGCGTCCCACGTCACCACCACGGCGGCGTCGCGGCCGAGGTCCCGCGGCCATTCCGGGCGGCCGGGCAGCCAGTGGCCGCGCAACCAGGCGATCGCGGTCGGCCTGGCGGTGGCCGCGCTGGCGCGGAACAGCACCTGCAGCGTGGGCACCTGGGCCGGCGCAGGGCCGCCGGTCGCGGCGAAGGTCGCGAGCAGCGCGGCCACGGTGCGGCGGAGCGGGGATCCGGCCATCTCAGCGCGGCCGCGCCGCGGCGACCGCCTCGTGCTGCGCTGCTTCGGTTGCGTCGAGCAGTTCGTCCACCTCGCCATCGGGGATCTGCGCCGCGTCCCAGTCGGTCGCGTCGCAGTCGGTCGCGTCGCCGGCGTCCACGGAGTCCGGCGCGGTGGCCGTCGCCACCTCGAAGACGTCGGCCGGCGCTTCCTGGTCGGGCGGCTGCTCCGGCTCCGCATCGGCCGCGGCGTCCGCCGTGGGGTCCTCGGCGAGTTCCCGGGCCTGACGTTCCAGTTCGGCGAGGTACTCGTCCGACGGGGCGACGAGTTCTGTGGCCGCTTCAGAATCGTACTGGGCCGCCGCGCGCCGCCGGAGTGCCACCGCGATTGCGGCGCACGCCAGCAGCAGCAGCAGCACGCCGCCGGAGACGCCCGCGGCGAGGCGCTGGGTCTCGCTGAGGCCGTTCCAGGCCTCGCGCAAGCTCGCGAGCAACGTCGCGCCGTCGTCGGATCGGCCGTGCTGCTGGCGGCGAGTGCGCGCGAGCGCGACCTCGACCAGCGGGCGCAGTTCGTCGCCTTCGCTGGCCAGACGCCGTTCGAGCGCCAGCGCGGAGACGGGGTCGGCGAGCTCGCCGAGCCGCGTGATCGCATAGCGCCGCAGCAGCGCCTCGCGGTGGTCGAGCACCGCGACCAGCAGCGTGACCTCCGCAGGGCGGTCGAGCTTCGGCGACAGGGTCTGGAAGCCGAAGGCCAGGGCCTGGCCGAGGCCCCGCTGCTGGCCCGCGTGCACGGTGGTGGCCGCAGGCAGCAGGTTGGCCGGGTCCGCAAGGTCGCACAGCGCGAGCAGCGCGGCTGCCGCGTCGGTGGCTGGGCCGTCCTCGGCCGGCAGTCTGCTGCTGCGGTCGAGCAGGGCGAGCAGTGCGGGCGCGCCTGCCGGTGCGCGCAGACGGCCGAGCAACTGAGCCGCCACGGTGCGCACGCGGCGGTCCTGGTCGGCGAGGGCGGCGCAGCCCACCGCGACCGACGCGGGCGCGCCGATGCGCACCAGCGCCTGCATGGCGAGCAGGCGCGCGTCGGCGTGCGGCGATGCGCGCGCGACCTCCTGCAGCGGACTCGTGGCCGCGGGCACGAGGCAGCGCGCGAGCAGCCACGCGGCGCGGTTGGCCACCGCCGCGTTCGGCGAGGCGGTGCACGCTGCCAACACGGCGACGTCCGCGTCGGCGCCGGCTCGTTCCGCGGCGGCGAGCGCGGCGACGTCGGCTGGCTCGGCGGTCGGTGCCGCCTGGGCGCGCGGGACGTCTCCTGGCGGAACCTGTGGCGCAGGAACCTGCGCCGACAGCAAGGGCAGGAGGCAGAGTTCGAGCAGCAGCATCGGGGATCCTCGCTGGACGGGCGTACATCGGCCGGCACGGACCCCGGACTGCAGGCGTTCACCGGCGCTGCGCCCCTGGCGCGCGCGTCAAGCCGGACACCGCGGCAGGTCGATACCCCGAAGTGATGTGACGAAGAGCGGTGCGAGCACCAGGAACGGAACCACCGCGGTCCGCCGGCTGGCTGACCGGGTCGCCGCCGTGCCGCCGGTCTGCACCGTCTGCGCCTGCGCGGCCGGGATCGTGGCCCTGGCGCTCGGCGCCGGGGTCGCGGCATCGTTCGCGATCCTCGCGGCCATGGTCCTGGCGGGCTGGCTCGGGCGGCGCGCGGGCCGGGGCGACGCCGCCGCGGCGGCGCTGGCGCGCGCCGCGGACCGGGAGAACGAACGCGGCGCTGCGGCGCAGCTGCTGTCGCTCGGACTCGCCTACGAGCGGTCGCGGTCGGTGCTCGAGGCCCTGCTCGAGGGCGTGCTCGTCGTCGACGCCGGCGGGGAGGTCGTGCTCGCGAATCCCGCGGCGCGGCGCGCGTTGTCCTCGCCGCTCCAGGATCCCGAGGGCCGCATCCTGTGGGACGTGCTGCCGCCCGAACTCGCCAAGCGGGCGCACGAGGCCTGGCAGGCGCTGCGCAGGAGCGACGACGACACCGCGGAGTCGCTGCAGCAGGTCCGCTACTCCGGCATCCCGTGCCGCGACAGCGTCTACGACCTGACCGCGGTCGAGGCGACCTCCGTGCGCACGGGCCAGGACTTCGGCAGCGTGTTCCTGCTCGTCGACAGCACGCGCAATCACGAACTGCAGCGGCTCAAGGACAGCTTCCTGTCCAGCGTCTCGCACGAGCTGCGCACCCCGCTGACGAACATCTGCGCCTACGCGGAGATCCTGCGCAACATGCCGCCCGGCGAGAGTGCCGAGTGGCCCGAGTTCGTGCGCGTGATCCACGAGGAAGGGTTGCAGCTGAGCCGGCTCGTCGACGGCATGTTCGACTACCTGCAGCTCGAGAGCGGCGAGGCGTTGTTCCGCAACGAGGAGCACGACGGGGCGGCGGTCGTGCGACAGGTGCTGCGGCACTTCGGCGAGGCTGCGGCGGCGCGCGCCATCACGATGGAACACGTCGAGCGGAGCGAACTGCCGCGGCTCCTCGGCGACGCGGGCCGGCTCGCGCAGGTCGTGCGCAACCTGCTCGACAACGCCCTGAAGTTCACGCCGCCGAAGGGCCGCGTGCGCGTGGCCGTCGGCTGCCGCGACGAGGGCTGGGAGCTGCGCGTCGAGGATTCGGGACCCGGCGTGCCGCCGGGCGACCGCCGCGCCGTGTTCGAGAAGTTCAACCAGCTGTGCGACCACCTGACCGACAAGCCGAGCGGCACCGGCCTGGGTCTCGCCACGAGCCGCGCGATCGTCACGCGCCTGGGCGGGCTCATCTGGTGCGAGGACTCGTCGCTCGGCGGGGCAGCGTTCGTCGTCATGCTGCCGGCAGTCGGCCAGCCGCGGCTCGCCACCGGGGTCGGCGGCGGGTTCTGAGCCCGCGCCGCGGCCGCGCCCTTCAGCGCTGCAGGCGCAACGCGTCCCGCAGGTGCTCGTGCTGGGCGCGCAGCACGGTCTCCCAGCCGCCGTAGCTCGGGTTGGGGAGCAGGATCCAGCGCGAACCGAAGTAGCCGGCGAACTCGGCGACCAGCAGCTCGCGCGCCCGTTCGGCGACGGCTGCCTCGGCGGCCTGGCCCGCGGTGGCGGCAGGGGCCTTGCGCGGATCGGTGGCGGCGGCGAAGTCGCCGAGGTTGTCGCCGACCAGCAGCAGGACGCGGAAGCGCTTGCACACCTCGCGCCGGCGCGCGGCCTTGTCGCCGTGTTCGCCCGCGGTCAGCACGAGGTCCTCGCCCTCGGCCTCGACGATCGGGAAGCCGAGCCGCAGCAGGTTCTGTCGCGTGTCGGTCTCCTCGGTCACGGCGGTGCCGTCCACCTTGCCGTCGGACTGCCGGTTCGTCACGTAGACGATGCGCACGCCGAGCGAGTTCGCCGCGGCCGCGAAGCCGAGCGCACCCGGCACGGCCGTCGCCTGCCGCTCGCGCACCCAGGCGCTCCACGCCGCGGCGTCGAACGCCCTCGCGCCCGCGCGGATCTGCCGCGCCGCGAACGCGGAGTTGTCGAGCATCGTCTCGTCGACGTCGACGATCACCGCGGGCGGCAGCGCGGCGTAGCGGTCGGGGTCGGTCTGCTCGAGGCACGCGGTCCACGCCGGCTGGCGCAGCGCCTCCTCGAGCTGCACGCGCGCGGCCTGGAAGGCCTGCT
>VGXW01000373.1 GCA_016873195.1 Planctomycetota bacterium
GGGGCGGCGCCGGCCTGCACCTCGTGGTCGTACTGGCGCACGATCCACTCCTTGCTGCAGACGCCGTAGTCCCCGAGCACGGCCAGCAGCGCCGCGCCGCAGTCGGCCTCGGGCGGCAGCGCGGGTTCGCGGTGCGTGCCCGGCACGTAGATCGCCTCGCGCTCGCGCACCGGCAGGCCCTTGTGCAGGAACTGCAGGTCGAGGTCGGCGTGCACCACGGTGCCGAACTTCACGACGAGCCGGCGGCTGCCGGTGAAGTGGCCGAGCACGGTCGCCTCGCACGCCTCCTCGCCGCAGACTGCCAGCAGCCGCTCGAGCTTCGCCGGCGGCACCGCGAGCACCATGCGCTCCTGCGCCTCGCTGACCCACACCTCCCACGGCGAGAGGCCCTGGTACTTCAGCGGCGCGTGCGCGAGTTCGACCTCGGCGCCGAGTTCCTCGGCCATCTCGCCGATCGCGGAGCTGAAACCGCCGGCCCCGCAGTCGGTGATCGCCGAGAACAGGTCCTCGTCGGCCGCGCGCAGCACCGCGTCCATGACCTTGCGTTCGGTGATCGGGTCGCCGATCTGCACCGCGCCCGAGCTCACCTTCTCGCTCTCGGTGTGCAGCTCGAGCGAACTGAACGTCGCGCCGTGGATGCCGTCGCGGCCGGTGCGGCCGCCGAGCGCCACGATCGCGTCGCCCCGGCCCGCCTGCTTCCTCGCCCGCGCGGTCGGCAGGATGCCGACGTTGCCGACGTAGACGAGCGGGTTGCCGACGAAGTCCTCGTCGAAGTGCACGCTGCCGTTTTTGGTCGGGATGCCCATCGGGTTGCCGTAGTCGCGCACGCCGGCGACGACGCCCTTCAGCGCCGCCAGCGGGTGCAGGCAGCCCGGCGGGATCCGCGCCGGGTCGAGGTCGGGCGGCGCGAAGCAGAACACGTCGGTGCTGGCGATCGGCCGCGCGCCGAGCCCGGTGCCCAGCACGTCGCGGATCACGCCGCCGACGCCGGTGCCGGCACCGCCGAACGGTTCGATCGCCGACGGCCGGTTGTGCGTCTCGACCTTGATGCAGACCGAGTCCTCGTCGTCGAACCGGATCACGCCGGCGTTGTCGACGAACACGCTGACGCAGAAGTCGCGGTCCAGCGTGTGCGTGACGTGCGCGATCGTGCTCTTCAGCAGGTTCCGGATCACCTTGCCCTGCCAGCGCACGTCGCCGGTCAGCGTCTTGTGCTTGCAGTGCTCGCTCCAGGTCTGCGCGATCGTCTCCAGCTCCATGCGCGTCGGCGCGCGGCCCTGCTGCCGGAAGTGCGCGGCGATCGCCTGCATCTCGAGCCGGTCCAGCGCGAGCCCGCCGTCCCGCGACAACCGTTCGAGGCCCTCGCCGTCGAGTCCGGCGAGCGGGATCGGGTGCACCGCGAGGTCGGCTGCCCCGGCGGGGCCGGGCAGCCCGGCCGGCAGCCCGTCGAGCAGCACCTGCTGCACGACGTCGTTCGCGAGCACCTTGCGCGCCGCCTGCAGCAGCCAGGCCGGGCCGACCGCGCCGTGCACGTCGAAGACCTTGTAGGTGCCCGTGGCGACCTCGGGCAGCCCGGTGTCGACGAGCGCCTTCTGCACCGAATGTGCGACGGGGTCGGTGACCCCCGGGCGCGGCACGACGACCACGCGGTGATGGTCCGCTTCAGGCGGCGGGGGCGAGACCCCCGGGGCGTGCACGGTGAAGTGGTCGACGACCGGATCGCACAGCACGCTGCCGGCGAAGGCGCGCACCTGCGCCTCGGTGAGTTCGGCACCGAGCAGGTAGCCGCGGCGGCTGCGCACCGCGGTGACGCCGTCGAGGCCCGCGCCGCGCAGCGCTCGCTCCGCGGCGGCGCCCGCCGGGTCGGGCTGATCGGGTCGGACGAGGACGTCGATGCGCCAGGCCTGCATGGCGGCACGATGCCGGCCGGGGATGGGGGGTGCAAGGGCGCGGCGGTGGAGCCTCAGTCCGCGGCGAACACGGCCTCGAGCGTCGGCGCGTCGAGCACTCGATCGGCCCAGCGGTCCAACTCGAGCAGCGACGCCGCGCGCAGGCGCGGCTCGACGGCGGCAGGCAAGGAGCCGAAGCGGCGCGCGAGCAGGCGCAGCAGGGTCTCGACGCGGCCTTGGGTCAATCCCTGGGTCAGTCCCTGGGACAAACCCTGGGTCAATCCCTGGGACAACCCTTGGGTCAGTCCTTGCCGCAGTCCCTCGGCGATGCCCTCCTGTCGCAGTTTCTCGGCCGTGCTCATGATCTTCTCCTCGGTTCGTTGCAGGTTGCGTTCCAGGGCCATGTGCACGTCTTCGGCGGGCGTCTCGTTGACGTGCAGAAGATACCCGCCGAACGTGTCGATGGCGTCCCTTCCGTCCGGCGGCCCCCGGTCGGCGTCGACCGCGCGCAGCAGGCCGCCCCAACGGTCGAGTGCGGCAAGGGTAGCGGCGGGACCGAGGTGTGGCAGGAAGCGCAGGCCGAGCTGGGTCAAGGTGCCGAGTGCGGTCAGCGGACGGTCGCGCAACTGCGCCTCGCTGCAGGCCGAGAGCAGGTCGGGGATCACGCGCTGGCGCGGCCGGAAGGCGCCGAGCACCGCGGTGGTGGCCGGATCGAGATCCACCCCGACCTGCGGCCGCAGCACGAGGTTGCCGGGCCCGTGGTAGAGCACGACCGCAATCACCGAGACCAACGGCGTCGAACGATGCCGCCGCGCCGCGTGCGCCAGGTGCACGCAGTAGCGCACCAGGGTGTCGTGCAGCCCGGGGTGCGCGAAGCTGCGGTGCTCGACGACGAGGAACACCCGGTGGTTCGTGCCGCGCACGGGAACCTCGAACACGAGATCCGCGGCGTACTGGCGCAGGCCCACCCCGTGGATGCGGCTCGAATGCAGGCGCATCTCCTCCCACGCGAGCGAACTCGAGAGCCGCTCGGGCAGGAGCCACTGCAACCACGGCCCCGCATGGCACGGGTGCCGGAAGGTCGAGTGGAACAGGAGGTCGTGTGGCGTCGCCATACAACCCCGTGGCGTGCTCGGCGTACATTCGGCAGGGAAATCCACGGCGTCTGCGTCCGTGGCGGAACCGGCGGAGCTGCTCCGGGCGCAGCGCCTGCACGTTCGATCGGATCGGCGCGAGCGCGACACCCTCCCGGAATTACGACTTCGTGCTCAACCCGGATGTCCCGCCGATGCCGATCCTCCGGTAGCCTCTCGGCCTGCGGAGGCCCCGTCGCAAGGCACCATGATCACCGAACCCGACCTCCCGGGCGTCGCCAGGACGCTGCGCCCGATCCACTTCCCGACCCGCTTCGCCGTCGAACTCTGCGCCGACTGCAACCTGCACTGCTCGATGTGCCACCACCCGGCCATGAAGCGGCCGAAGGGCGTGATGCCGTTCCCGCTGTGGCAGAAGTGCGCCGACGAAGTGGCGCGGCAGGCGCCCGACACGCAGGTGTGGTTCTCGTTCTGCGGCGAGCCGCTGCTCGAGCCGGGACTGCTGCTGCAGTGCCTCGCCTACGGCCGCTCGGTCGGGCTCACGGCGCTGTGCCTCAACACGAACGGCATGCTGCTGACGCGGGGACTGGCCGACCAGCTGCTCGACGCGGGGCCCCCGCAGTTCGTGATCGGGCTCGACGCGTTCACCGCGGAGAGTTACGCGAAGATCCGCTGCGGCGGCGACCGCGACGTCGTCTACCGCAACGTCGAGCACCTGCTCGAACGCCGCGCCGCGCGCGCCACGGGCCCCGAGGTGATGGTGCAGTACATCGCGATGCAGGAGAACGACGGCGAGTTCGAGCGGTTCCGCGACCACTGGATCGCGCGCGGGGCCACGGTCAAGGCGCGGCACATGCTGAGCTGGGGCGGCCGGTTCGGCACGCCGCTCGACACGCCGCCCGAGCAGCGCATCGCCTGCCCCTGGGCCGTGACGATGATGCACGTGTTCTGGGACGGCCGCGTGCCGCGCTGCCCCGGCGACACCGAGGGCGACGAGGGTGTCGGCAACGTCTGGCAGGACACGCTGGCGAACCTGTGGGCGAAGCTCGGCCACTACCGCGACATGCACCTGCAGCACCGCTTCGCCGAACTGCCAGAGCGCTGCCAGCAGTGCCGCGACTGGATGGTCGGTCGCGCCGAGCGCAT
>VGXW01000374.1 GCA_016873195.1 Planctomycetota bacterium
CGGCGGAGCTCGGCTTCGCGCATCCGCGCACGGGCGAACCCGTGCGCCTCGAGGCGGCCGCGCCGGCGGACTTCGTGGCCTTCCTCACGAAGTGCCGGGACGGGACGCAGGGCCCCTGAGCCTCACGCACCGGCCGTGGGACCGGGCCACCGGGGAGCCGCTGCGTGGCCGCGATGGCATCGCACGGCGCGCCGCCGCGCGGTGCACCGTATCGGCGCCATCTCCGCTGCGGCCCCGCGCCGGCGCGAGGCCGCAGGACATGGAGTTGACTCCCCGCGCGGTTGGGAAATACTTCCTTGGCCTCCCCACCTCCGGTTGCTCCTGCCTGGGCACCGCAGGTCCTCCACCCCACGCCGGCCGCCGCGGCCGGTGCGCTGCCAGCCCCGCAAGGTAGACCCTTCATGCGATTCGTCCTCTGTGCGAGCCTCGGGCTCGCGGTTTCCCTGTCTGCCCAGGTCCAGGACCAGGGCAGCTCTCCGGAGTTCCAGACCAAGTCGGCCTACGCCGAGTTCGTGCGCACGCACGCTGGCCCGTGGGTCGTGCGCTGGAACCCCGCCACGCTGACGCCCGAGGCGATCTACGGCCAGGGCCTGCCGATCGCGAACTGGACTGCGAACACGCTCGAGGCGGCGCGCGGCCACGCGAACGCCGCGCTCGCCACCTACCGCGACGTGCTGGGGCTCGGCACCTCCGAGTTCCGCGAGAGCATCGGCGCGCGCATGGGCCGCACGTGGTCGTTCACCTACGACCAGTACTTCCGCGGCGTGCCGGTCGTGCACGGCCGCGCCGACGTGCGCATCAACATGGCCGGCCGCGTCGCGATGCTCGGCAGCGTCGCCTTCCCGATTCCCGCGGACTTCGACACCACGCCGGCGATCGGCGAGCAGCTCGCGACCGCGCTCGCGTGGCGCGCGCTCGGCGCGGACCCGACCGGCGTCGCACAGCCGGGCCTGCCGCGTGGCCTGCGGCTCGTGATCTGGGGCGACGTCACCGCGACCGACCTCGCGCCGTTCGCGCTCGCCTGGGAGGTCCCGGTCAGCAACGTCGACCGCAACGGCCAGGGCCCGATCGGCCGCTACTACGTCGACGCGAAGAGCGGCGCCGTGCTGCACTTCCAGAACGACAAGCACGAGTGCGGCTTCGCCAGCTGCACGAACCCGGTGCACGAAGCCGCCACGCCGGTCCGCGCCCCGCTCGCGGCGCCCGTGCTGACCACGGTGACGCTGATGGCGTGGACGCGCACGGGCATCGACGCCTACTCGGCGCTCGTCAACGTGCCGCTGCGCGGCATCGTGCTCAGCGTGCCCGGCGTCGGCACCGTCACCACGGACCAGAACGGCCAGTTCACGATCGACATCGCCGCGCCGGTCACGATCACCGTCGGCCAGCTCGACGGCACCCACCACGCGGTGCTCACGGGCGCCGACGCGCCGTCGGGCAACTTCGTGGTCGACCCGGGCGTCAACAGCACGATCCAGCTGCTGACCGCCGCGGCGACCACCAACCAGGCCGCGCACCCGACCTGCGCCTACTGGATCGACGCAACCAACGTCTGGTGCCGCTCGATCCTCGGCAACTCCACGCAGCTCGCCACCGCCAGCAACATCACGCCGCGCGTCAACATCGCGTCGACGTGCAACGCCTACTACACGAACAACACGATCAACTTCTACAACGCCGGCGGCGGCTGCGCGAACACGGCGTTCTCGACGGTGATCTCGCACGAATGGGGCCACGGCCTCGACGACCGCTACGGCGGCATCAGCAACAGCACGGGCGACGGCCTGTCGGAAGGCTGGAGCGACATCATCGGCATGTACATCGTCGACAGCCCGATGCTGGGCTCCGGCTTCCAGACGGCCGGCGTCGCGCTGCGCCGCGGCGACAACACCTTGCTCTACCCGCAGACCGGCGCCCCCGTGCACACGGCCGGCCAGACCTGGATGGGTTTCGCGTGGCGCTACCGTGAGAACCTGCGCGCCGCGTTCGGCACGGCCCAGGCGATCGCGATCTCCGACGACACCGTGATCGGCTCGATCGTCGCCAACGCGTGGAACCAGCCGGCGGCGGTCGAACAGGTGTTCATCGCCGACGACGACGACGGCAACCTCGCCAACGGCACGCCGCACTACGCGCAGCTCAGCGCGGCGGCGATCGCGAAGAACCTGCCCTACCCGGAGCTGCAGGTCGCGTCGATCTCGCACACGCCGCTCGCCAGCACCTCGACGCGGCTCACGCCGCGGCTCGTCAACGCGACCGTCGCGCCCGTGTCCAGCGGCACGATCACGCAGGTTCGCCTCGTCTACAACACCGGCACCGGCAACCAGACCCGCGTGATGATCCCGAACGGCGCCACGAACGGTTACCGCGGCATGCTGCCCGGCATCGTCAGCGGCTCGGTGAGCTACCACCTCGAGGCCACGCACAGCAGCAACCTCACCGTGCGCCTGCCCGCGACCGGTGAATACACCTACGTCGTCAGCGTGCCGCCGACCGGCCCGTTCGTCGGCTTCTACAGCGAGACGTTCGAGAGCGGCGCGGCCGGCTGGACGCACGCGCGCCAGAGCGGCACCTCGACCGACGACTGGCAGCTCGGCGCGCCCAACGGCAAGTCGGGCACTTCGTCCGGCGTGACCTGGGCCGACCCCTCGGCCGCGGTGACCACCGGCTCGGTCTACGGCACCGACCTCGGCGCCGGCACGTCCAACGGCGCCTACCCGGCGAACATGAACTACTACCTGCGCTCGCCGGTGATCAACTGCACGGGCCGCACCGGCGTCACGCTGCGGTTCAAGCGCTGGCTCACCGTCGAGGAGGGCATCTACGACCGCGCGACCGTCTCGGTGAACGGCGTGCAGATCTGGGTCAACGCCTCGTCCGGCCACCACCGCGACACCGCGTGGACCACGGTCGAGTACCCGATCCCGGCCGCGGACAACAACCCGTCGGTGCAGATCGAGTTCCGCCTCGTGACCGACGCCGGCCTGCAGCTCGGCGGCTGGAACGTTGACAACCTCGAGCTCGGCACGCGCTACACGCCGCCGCTCGACGCGGAGCTGCGCATGACGCCCGACCAGGTCGCCCAGGGCAACCTCGTCAACATCGAGGTCGCCACGCAGGGCGGGCCCCGGCTGTTCTACCTCGCGATCGGCGACGCAGCGGGCCCGACGCTGTTCCCGGGCGTGCCGCCGATCCTGGTGGGCAACATCTTCTACGCGCTGCCAGCCTTCACCGACACGAACGGCCTCTACGGGGTGGCGTTCCTCGCGCCGGCACCGGCGAGCGCGCTCGGCATCCTGTGGTACAGCCAGGTCCTCACGCTCGACGCGACGAACACGACGATCCTGACGTCGAACCAGTGGCTGAACCTGTTCACGCAGTGATCCTGGCGCGCCGCAACGCGGCGCAACGTCGGGGGCGAAGCGCGCCCTCGGCGCCGCCGCGGCGCGGACCCGGGTGATGCCACCACCTTGCGGGGCTGCAGGATCTCCTCCTGCCGCCCCGCGCGCGTATCCTGCGCGCCCGTGCGCACCGCCCTCCTGCTGTTCGCGTTCGGCCTGCTCCTGCGCATCCTGTTCTGGGTCGCCACGCCCGACCGGGGAGCCGCGTGGAGCTTCGCCTTCCAGGGCGACGCGCCGGTCTGGCAGGATCTCGCGCAGAAGCTCGCCACCGGCAGGCCCGACGAGCTGCTGGCCCTGCCGCTGCGGCCGCCCGGCATGCTCTGGCTGGTCGCCGCGCTGTGGGACGGCACCGGATCGGGGATCGTGGTGCGGCTCTGCTTCGCCGTGCTCGGCGCGCTGGTGGCGCCGCTCGTCTTCGGGCTGCTGCGCCCGCACCTGCCGGCGCCGATCGCCACCGGCAGCGCGCTCCTGTGCGCGGCATCGTCGAACCTGATCGTGCTCGGCAGCGGCCCGCACGTGGAGCTGCCCTACCTCGTGCTCGTGCTCGCGTCGTTCCACGACCAGGAACGCCTGCGCGCGGGCCGCGGCCTCTGGACCTCTGCGCGCTGGGGAGCGCTGCACGCTCTCGCGACGCTGCTGCGCGCGGAGCACGTGCTGACGTTCGGCCTCCTGTGGCTGCTCGTGCTGTGGCAACGCAAGGCGCGGCGCTGGCCGATCCCC
>VGXW01000375.1 GCA_016873195.1 Planctomycetota bacterium
GCGACGGTGGTGCTGCTCGGCGCCGCGGTGGCGGCCTCGCGCGCGCTGCGCTGGCTGCTGCGCCGGTAGGCTGGCCTCAGGGCACGGCCACGACGGCCGACGCAGGCTGCTGCCTGCGTGCCCGTGACGCTCGGTCGCGTCACCGCAGCGCCACGTCGTGCGCCGCGGTCGTGGCGTAGGTCGCGTTCTGCGCGCGCACGCTGATCACGACGCCTTGCGCGCGCAGCACAAGGCCCTGCAGGCCCGGCGGAATCGCCACGGTCGTCGCTGCCCCGGCCCGTGCACAGGACGCGATGCCGGTCGGCGACGCCATCGCGGCAGCGGTCGGAGGCTCCGTCGCCGGGGTCCTGTTGGCGACCTGCCTGCCCTTGGTGGTCGTGTTCACCGACGCCGGCATCTACCACCCGCACCGGTCGCTTTGGCGTCGATGGCGCAACCTCGCCGCTTCAGATCTTGCTTGGCCCGAGCGGCACGCCAGTCTCGGCCGTGAACTCGGGGTCTGGCAGCAGGCCCGGTGGGGAACCCCGTTGTTCGAGTCCCTGCTGCCGGAGGACGCCATCACTGGCGTTCGAGCCCGCTTCGTGGAGGTGCTACAGCGGCACCTGCCCGGCGCCGCGGAATCACTCGGTCTGCAACCGCCCGCTGCGACGCCGTGAGCGGTGTGCGAGCGCCTGGGCGGCATCAACGGCCAATCAGCCAGACGAGCCCGCTGCTGACGATCCCACTGCCGGCGTTCGCTCCCTGGGCTGGAGCCGAGCCCTGCAGGTAGATGTGCGTGCCGAGCCGCGCGCTCCAGTTGGTCAGAAGGAGGCTCAAGGTCGCGGCGCCGGGACCAGGTGTCGGCGAAGAGGCCCTGGCTCGAGCCCCCGAACAACTCCGTACGGCCACGGAATCCGGTCACAGCCGCGCGACCCTCCGGTTCCTGCGCGCATGACCCACCGCAGCCTCGTGTTCTTCCTGCTCGGTTCGGCCTCCCTGCTCGCCCAAGGCGAAACGAAGGTCGCGCGGCCGTTCCCGAGCCCGACCTCCACCAAGACCGCACCCGCACCAGAACCTGCGCCGTCGATCGCCACCGGAGGCGACCATGTCACCGCGACCCTGCCGCCGCCGCGGCGAGACGCCACCGCGCCGACCTCGCCGGTGCCACCGCAGCCTGAGGGCATCGCCTTCGACGAGCAGCCCGGTTGCGTATGGGCCACGAGCCCGCGCTGGAAGGCGTCGTTCGACCGCGACGGCGCCACCTTCGTACCGTTCCTCGGCAGCGAAGCCCCGCGCGACCTGCCGGTCCGCTTCGCGCTGCGTTCGGTCGCGGTTGGCGGCGAGCGTCAGCCGGCGGCCAGTGGCGAACTGCAGCGCACCGGAAACACGGTGGCGATCGCACGGCCGGGCGTGCGCGAGGAGTACGCGGCGAGCGACGCCGGCATCGAGCAACGCTTCGTGTTCGCGTCCTTGCCGCGGCGCGGCGAGATCGTCGTCGACATCGGCCTCACCGGCGACTTCGCCGTGCAGCCCGAAGGTGCTGGCTTCCGCCTCGTGAACGAACTGGGCGTGGTCACCTACGGGCAGGCGAAAACCATCGACGCCGATGGCGACCGCTGCGAACTGTCCACCGAGTGGACCGGCAGCAGCCTCGCGATCCACGTGCCCGCGGGGTTCGCCGCGAAGGCCACGCTGCCGCTCGTGATCGACCCGCTGATCGGCAGCCTGACGACCGTGGCGACCCATGCGGCCGTGCTCGGGAGCGACCTCGCCTACGACGCAACCCTGCACAGGTACGTCGTCTGCTGGGAGTACCAGTACAGCCAGACCGACACCGACGTGCGCCTGCAGCAGCTGGACGACGCGATGCAGCCGGTCGGCCCGCAGATCGTGGTCGACGCCACCTTGGACGCCTGGCGCAAGCCGCGCGTGGCGAACCTCAACCTCTACGACCGCTTCCTGGTCGTCGCCGAAGGCGCGGCGCCGGGACAGAACAGCCGGCTCGCTCTGCGGGTCTTCGACGGCTCGACCGCGACGATGGGCGCGCAATCAACGCCGCCCTTCCCGCTCTCGTCTTCGGTCTCGTCTCCGGACGTCGGCGGTGACCCGAGCCTGTCGGGGCCCACCTACTTCACCGTCGTCTTCGAGTACGAGTTCTCGCTCACCGACCACGACCTGCTCTATGCCCAGTTCGACCAGAACGGCGTGCCGCGCAACACTTGGAACGCCATCGACGTGTCGAACGACTACGAGCATTCGCCGCGCATCTCGAAGTGCGACGGCCAGGGCCCGTCCGCCACGCAAACCTGGGCGGTGGTCTACCGGCGCGACCAGGGGCAGGTCGGCCAGACGCGCGCGATGTTCCTGGCCTGGGACGGCCAGGTCTTGACCCAGAACATGCCGCTGACCGGCTTCGACTCTCCGTCGGGGCCGACCGGGCTCGACGTGTCGTCGCCGACCGACGGCACACGCAAGTACCTCGTCGTCGACACGAAGGTCGACCCGCAGACGTCCCATCGGTTCCTGCGCGGCACCGCGGTGACCAGCGCCGGCACGATCCTGGCGGCCGACCAGCAACTCTCCTTCACGAACGATCCGGACGGCGAGCCGGCGGTCGACTGCGACGGCGCGCGGTTCTGTCTCACCTTCGTCGAGAACCAGGCCGTTCCCGTGGTGCACGCGACGACGGTCGACCTCGTGGGCAGCCAACTGCTGCGCCGGGACACCGCGTCCGTGATGGCCTTCCCCGGCATCGGGAACGATGGTGTCGTCGCGCGGCACAGTGGCGGGGCAGGAACCAACGGCGACCGTGACTACGGACTGGTCTTGCACGTGGGCCCCGGCGGCGGCGTGTTCGCCCATCGCTACCTCGGCATGGCCCCCGGCGGCTTCGGCACGCGCGCGTTCGGCTGTGGCCCCTTGACGTGGTCCGCGCAGGGCAATGGCGCGATCGGCGAGACGATCGCGCTGCAGCTGGCGAACACGGCGGGCTGGGCGGGCTGGGTGTTCGGCGCCGTGGTCGACGTGCCGCTCGGCTTCTGCCCGGGCTGCCGCCAGGGTTCGAGCGCCGACGTCGTGCTGCCGGGCGCCACCCTGCAGTGGACGATCCCGCTCGACACGGGGCTCGTCGGCGTGACCTTCGCCTTCCAGGGCTTCGACTTCGGCGCCGGCACCTGCCTCGGCTCGATCGCGCTCGGCAACACCGCGGATCTCACGATCCGCTGACGCGCAGCGGCGGCGCACCGATCCGGCGCGCAGCTGCGGGGAATGTCCGGGGGCGCAACCTGGCAGGTCGACGAGGGGCGGCGCATCGTGCGCCCGAGGTGATCGGCAAGCGGCCACGCGTCGGACTTCCGAGACCGACGGTGTCTCGCACGCGAGGCGGGTGAGATGAGTCCCTCTCCCTGTCGCGCGGCCCGCCGCAATCACCCGGCCACAGCCGGAGCCAGCCTGTCGACGGACTCCCACCCCAAACCCGGTCACGACTGCGGCGAACTCCGGTTGTAGGCGGCAACCAAACCCCGGAGTCCTCATGTTCCGCAGCGCCATCGTCCCGCTCCTCGCCACCGGCCTCGCCGCCCAGGGCGCCTCCCCCGTCCCGACCGTCCCCGCCGCACCGGCGCAACCCGCACTTTCGGCCGACTGCTTCCGCATCGCCGAACCGGTGTACGACCAACGCACCGACGGCTCGCTGCACGCCACCGGCCCCGCCTGGGTCGCCACCTTCGACCAGGGCGGCGCCTCGTTCACGCCCTACCTCGGCAGCGATGCCGAACGCACCTGGCCGATCCGCTTCGCGCTGCGCGGCGTGACCGTCGCCGGCAAGGCCGCGGCGACCGGACCGGCCCTGCCGCAGCGCCAGGGCCACCGCGTCGCGTTCGCGCGCGGGGCCGCGGTCGAGTGGTACGACCTGAATGCGGACGGCATGGAGCAGTGCTTCCGCTTCGATTCGCTGCCGGCGCGCGGCGAGCTGCGCCTGCACATCGCCGCAGAGGGCGACCTCGAGCCCACGCTCGCGAGCGACGGGGTGCGCTTCCTCGGCCCGCGCGGCGGTGTGCACTACGGAGCCGCGGTCGCGATCGACGCGCGCGGCGAACGGCAGGCGGTGGCCACCGAACTCGTCGCGGGTGGCCTCGCGG
>VGXW01000376.1 GCA_016873195.1 Planctomycetota bacterium
CGTGCAATGGCTGCTCGACACGGTCTATCAGCCGCATTTCGACCGCTTCGGCGAGCACTTCGGCAAGACGGTCGTCGGTTTCTTCTACGACGAGCCCGAGACGCGCGGCGACTGGGGCACCGAACTGCCGGTCGTGCTCGCGGAGCGCGGCGTCGACTGGAAGCAGGCCTACGTCGCCTACAAGTTCCGGCTGCACGGCGAGGCCCAGGCCGCGGCGCGGTTCCAGTACCTCGACGCGCGCGCCGAGACCTGGGGCCGCACGATGTACGGCATGACGACGCGCTGGTGCGAAGCGCACGGCGTGGCCTCGATCGGCCACTTCATGGAGCACGGCAATCTCTACCTGCACCAGGACTTCTGCGCCGGCGATCTCATGCAACTGCAGAAGTACAGCAGCATGGGCGGCATCGACGCGGTGTTCGACCAGTTCGTCTGGGGCCGGCGCGACAGCAGCGACTCGCCGTGCTGGCAGACGCCGAAGCTCGGCAGCTCCGTGAGCCACGCCTACGGCAAACGCGACGACCGCGCGATGGTCGAGATCTTCGGCGCGCGCGGCCAGGACCTCACCTACCCGGAGATGAAGTGGTGGACGGACGCGATGCACGTGGCCGGGATCAACTTCCTGGTGCCGCACTCGTTCAATCCGCGCGCGCCGGCCGACACGGACTGCCCGCCCTACTTCTACAACGGCGGCCACGAGCCGCGCTGGCCGCTCTACCGCGTGTTCGCCGACTACACGAGCCGGCTGTCGGTGATGCTGACCGGCGGCCGGCACGTGGCGCCCGTGGCGCTCGTGCCGCCGGGCCAGAGTCTGCACGTCGGCAAGGCGATCGCCGTCGACCAGCTCAGCGAGGGCTTGCAGGACGCCCTCTACGACTGCGACTGGATCCCCTACGAAGTGCTCGAGGGGGACATGCAGGTCGAGGGGTCTTCGCTCGTGCTGCGGCAGGAGCGCTATCGCGTGCTCTGCCTGCCGGCGGCCGAGGTGATGCCCGTGCCGGTGCTCGAGAAGGCGCGGCGGTTCTTCGAGGCGGGTGGCGTGGTCGTGGTCTGCGGCTTCCTGCCGCGCCTGTCCGCGACGCCGGGCCGCACGGCCGCCGACGTCGCGGCGCTGCGCGAGGCGATCTGGGGTGATCCGAAGCCCTCGCTCGCGGTCTGCAGGCAGAACGCCGCTGGCGGCCGTTCCTACCTGCTGCCCGAGAACCCGACGCCCGAGCAGTGGCAGCAGGTGCTCGCGGGCGACGCGGGCGTGCGGGCGACCCTCGAGGTCGTCGAGGGCCGCACCGACCACTGGCTGCACGTGCTGCACCGCGTGAAGTGCGGGCGCGACGTGTTCTTCGTGACCAACCAGGACCACCGGGGCGAACGGCGGCGCTTCCGCCTCCGGCTGCACGCGCCGGGTTTCCCCGAGTGCTGGGATGCGATGCGCAACGAGATCACGGCGGTGCCGTGCACGCGCGCCGGCGAAGTCGTCGACGTGGAACTCTCGCTGGAACCCAACGAGAGCGTGCTGCTCGTCTGCCAGCCCACCGCGCGGTCGTTGCCGCTACGCATCGAGTCCGGGCGCGGAGTCCGCCACGAGGCCCCGGCGGTGCGCCGGACATCGCCGCCGCAACCGGTTCCGTCGCTGCCCGCGGTGAACCTCGTCGCGCAGACGCTCGCGGGACAGCCGTGGGTCTGGTACCCGGAGGGCAAACCGCAGCAGCAGGCGCCTGCAGGCACCAGGTACTTCCGCCGGCAGCTCACGCTGCCCGCGGCGGCGCCCGTGCGGCGCGCAACGTTCGTGCTGACCGCCGACAACCACGCCACCGTGCACGTCAACGGCAAGGAGGCCGGCCACACCGACGGCGGTGCCGATGGCTGGCGCAATCCGGTGTCGCTCGACGTCACGCTGTTCCTGCGCGGCGGCGAGAACCTGCTCGCGATCGCCGCGACCAATGCGGCCGCCGGCGGCGCCAATCCCGCCGGCCTGCTCGGTGTGCTCACGGTGGAGTACGCGCAGGGCAGGCCGATGACGCTGCCCATCGATGCGAACTGGAAGGCGGCGCGCGACGCGGTGCCGGGCTGGACCGAACCCGGGTTCGACGACAGCGCTTGGGTGGACGCAGTGGAGATCGCGCGCTACGGCGACCGGCCCTGGGGCGGCGTCGGCGGCGGCATGCTGACGCTGTCACCGGCGAAGGCCGACCCGTTCGACGGCGACGTCGAACTGCAGCTGCCGCCGGAACTCGCCCAGGCGCGCGTGTACCTCGAGGGCGAAGACCTGGCGCCCGAGGCCGCCGCGCGCGTGCACGTGAACGGTCAGGACGCCGGCGGCTTCCTCGGCAGGCCGTTCCGGCTCGACGTCACTCGCTGGATCCAGACCGGCACGAACCAGCTGCGCATCGAACCGTTCGCGCCGAAGAACGTGCGGCTGGTGGTCTACGAGTAGTCGCGCCGCTGCAGCGGCGTCGCCGCACTGCAGCGACCGGCAGCTTCCAGGGATACGCCGCAACGGCGTCCAGGAGTTCAGAACGTCACCTCGAACCACAGCCCGAGGTTGATGCCGAATCCGTCCATGCGGCTGTGCGCCGCGCGGTAGTTCACGTCGGTCAGGTTGTCGATCTCGAAGCCGCAGCGCGCGCGTTCGCCGAGCCGCGCACCCGCCTCCAGATGCACGAGCGTGTAGCCCGGCAGTCCGTCCTCGCGCACGAGCGGCGACGACGGATCCTGCGGGTTCCTGCGGTAGCCGACGTCGCTCCGCAGCCGCGCCGGATCGATGTCGGTGAACGCGTCGACGAAGTCGGCGGTCAGCTCGACGTACCACAGTCCCTCGGGCTCCTCGTAGCCGACCGACAGCAGCCCGCGCGCGGGATGGGTGTGGCGCAGCGGCACGTCGTTGGTCTGGTCCTCGCCGTGGTTCCACATGAACCCGGCCGTCGCGAAGCAGCCGTTCGGCAGCACCGACCAGGCTTCGTGCAGGTCGAACCGCGCGTCCCATTCGATGCCGCCGACCCAGGCCTCGCCGTTGCCGGCAGTGACGTAGACGCGTTCGTCGGGTTCGAAGGTGCCATTGCGGTTGTAGTCGTAGAACTGCTGGCCCTCGAACGTGCTGGCGACCGGGTTCTGGAAGCCGTCGAAGCGCGTGTAGTAGCCGGCCAGGTTGGTCTCGACCATGGCGCGGCGGTGGCGCACGCCGAGTTCGAAGCTGTCGCCGACGACCGGTTCGAGCACGCCGCTCGGCACGAGCACGCCGTAGCCCGTCTTGCTGATGCCGAAACGCGGCGCGAACATGCGGAAGCCGCGCGACCACGACGCGTAGGTGCGCCAGCTCTCGGCCGGTTCGAACACGAGCCCGAGCCCGCCGGTCCACGACGATTCCTCGACGTCGACGTCGTCGAGCGACGCGGAACCGACCGCCGGCTGGTAGAGGGCGTCCGGGTCGGCGTCGTACCAGAAGTGGTCGAAGCGCAGGCCGCCCGACAGCGTCCATTGCGGCGCGAACCGCCAGTCGTCGCGCAAGAACAGACCCGCGTCGTACCAGGTCTGGTCCGGGGCCGCCTTGGTGACCACGCCGTTCGGCCGCGTGATCGTGAACTGCTCGTCGTCCGGGCTCTCGCCGAGGTCGCGGCGCAGCGTCAGGCCGGCCAGCAGCCGGTGGCCCTGCAGCACCTGGTCGCTGCGCCAGGTCCAGTCGGTGCTCAGCGACTGCCACTCGGCGCGGCCGACGTTGCCGGTGGCGAGGTAGTAGCGGCGGTCCTCCTTCTCCTGCCAGTAGACGCGCGCCTCGAGACCTTCGCCGCTCCCGGCCGGGGCGCTGCGCCAGCCGAAGCTCACCGCGTCGCGGTCGTTCTCGTTGCGCTCGGTGGGCTTGTAGTAGCGCGCCAGGTCGTCGCGGCGCACGCGTTGGGCGTTCAGGAACCACGTGCCCTCGCTGCCGTCGCGGGCTTCGGCGTTCAGGTCGAAGTTCACGTCCTCGCCGCCGGACGGCCGCAGCCTGCCGACGCCGTCGCCGCCCTCGCCGTCGGCGAGGTCGCGCCAGGTGCCGCCGAGCCGCCAGCGCAACCACGGCAGCGCGGTCTCGACGTCGAGCCGCGCGGTCTTGCCCTCGTTCACCGTGTCGAAGCCGGGGG
>VGXW01000377.1 GCA_016873195.1 Planctomycetota bacterium
CCGCGCGCAGCAGGACGTGCCGGCGGCCACCCGGCAGGAGCAGGCGCGCAGCAAGTTCCGCGAGCTCACCGAGCGCATGACCAAGTTGATGGCCGTGCTGCAGTCGACCGAGCCCGAGGACAGCAAGCTGCTCGCCGCGGGACTGCAGTACGTGCAGGAGGCGCGGATCCACGAGGACATGGCGCGCGTGCGCACGCTGCTCGAGCAAGAGCGCTGGGACGACGCGCTCAACGAGATGGGCGGCGTGCGCAAGGACCTGCAGCGGCTCTACGAGCTGCTGCAGAACCGCAACGCGGACCTCGCGAAGCTGATGGAGCAGATCGCGCGGCTGCAGGGCTTCGCCGACCGTGTCGGCGCGCTCGCGAAGGAGCAGGGCGAGGAGAAGGACGCCTCGGCGCGCGTCGAGGAACTGCAGAAGCACCTCGCCGAGCTCGAGGCGCAGAAGCAGCGCGCGGCGGCGCTGCTGGCGCAGCAGCAGGAACTGAAGGAGCAGACGAACCAGCTCGGCATCGAGGCAGCGGCCGAGGCGACGAAGCCGCTCGAGCAGAAGCAGGGCAGACTCGCGGAGGACACGGGCAAACTCGCGACAAACCTCGAGGGCGTCGAGAAGAAGGACGCGGAGCTCAAGGCGGCGGCGAAGCCGGCGGCAGGCGAACCGAAGGCAGGCGAACCGGGCGAACCGAAGGCCGGGGAACCGAAGCCGGGCGAAACGAAGCCCGGGGAGTGCAACTGCAGCGGCAGCGCGCAGAAGGCCGCGCGGGCGATGGGGCAGGCGCAGCAGAAGCTCGGCGAGAAGAGGCCCGAGCCGTCGCTGAAGGACCAGCAGCAGGCGATCGAGGAGCTGCAGAAGACCGTGAAGGACCTCGAGCAGATGGCCGAGGACGCGCGCCGCGAGCTGCTGAAGCTGCCGTTCGACCAGCTCGCGAAGCAGCAGGAGAAGACACAGCACGCGACCGACACCCTGTCCAAGGACATGGAGAAGTCGGAGGAGCAGGGCGAAGACGGCGAGAACCAGCCGACGCCCGGCAAGAAGCGCGTGCAGCAGGCGGTGCCGAAGCAGAAGGCCGCCGCTGGCATGCTCAAGGAGTTCAAGCCCGCGAAGCAGAAGCAGCAGGACGCAAAGGACGACCTCGAAGCCGCCAAGAAGGAACTCGAGGAGGCGCTGGCACAGCTGCGCCAGCAACTGGCCGACGAAGTGCTGAGGGCGCTCGAGGAGCGCTTCACGGCGATGCTGGCGAAGCAGCGCGAACTGTCGATCCAGACCAGGACGCTCGACAAGACGCGCCAGAACGTGCTGACCGCCGACGGGTCGCTGCCCGCGTCGCTGCGCGAGAAGATCCAGAACGTCGCGACCGGCGAGGGCGACCTCGAGGTCGAGGCCGCCGACGCCGTGAAGCTGCTCGAGGAGGACGGCACCACCGCCGTGTTCTTCGAGATGACCAGCGAGCTGAAGAACCTGCTGCACGAGGTGGCGAGACAGTGCCGCGCCCACGAGACCGGCAGACCCGTGCAGGAGGGCCAGGCCGAGGTCGAGGACCTGCTGGCGCTGCTGATCAACGCGCTGCGCCGCGAGATCGAACGCCGCGACGGCGGCGGCCAGTGCGGCAGCTGCAACGGCCAGCCGCAGCTGGTGCCGATCTCCGCCGAACTCAAGATGCTCAAGTACCTGCAGGAGCGCGTGAACAAGGCGACCAAGCTGTTCGAGGGCCTGGCCGCGGAGGCGAAGGCCAGCGCGGACGGCAAGCAGGAGAGCGACCTGCTGGCGAAGAAGCAGGGCCGCGTGCAGGAGCTGATGCGCAAGCTCGCGCTGAAACTCGACAAGGACGAGCAGTCCGGGGAGGGGCGATGAGAGCCTGGCTCCGGTTCGGCGCCGCTCTGCTCGCCGGCCTTGCCGCGGTCGCCCAGGTCGACCCGCCGGCGGCGCACGGCGTGCAGAACCCGTTCGTGCCGTTCGACCGCGCCCGCTTCGAGACCGAAGCGCGCGGGCTCGGCGCGACCGAGGCGCAACTGCAGGCGTTCGCCGCGGCGATCGCCGAGCACGGTCTCGCGCGCGCCAGCGACCTGCTGCTGCGCGCCGCGGTGCCCGCGTTCGACGCGGCCGTCAAGCTGCAGGAGGCCAACGACCCCGCGGTCGCGCTCGAACTGACCAAGGTGCTCGCCGCGGCTCCGGCCCCGCTGCTGCGCGCGCACGTGCGCTACCACCTGGCGCAGGTGTTCCTCGACAGCGACGACCCCGAGCGCGCGATGACGGTGCTCGGCGACTACCTGCACGACGATCTGAACCACAGCCCGCTCGACGCCGAGGCGGCGTTCTACTACGCGCAGGCGATCGCCGAGATCCCGCTGCCCGACCTCGCGCTGCCGCGCTTCCGCGCGTTCCTGCAGTGGTTCCCCGACGCCAGCGAGCGCTTCCGTTCCGTCGCGCACCAGCGCCTGGCCGAACTCGAGCGCCAGCAGAGCGACCTGCACAGGCTCGCCGACGACATGAAGCGCACGCGGCGCGACCTCAAGAAGCAGAAGACCGACAAGCCCGTGCAGCTCGACCAGGAGGGCTACGTGACGAAGCTGCAGGAGCTCATCGAACTGTTCGAGGAGATGGAGCGGCAGTCGAGCGGCCCGCCGTCGGGCAACGGCCCGTCGTCGGCGCCGGCGAACCAGAGCGCGCTGCCGGGCGGCGAGGCCACGGTGGGCAACCTCGAGAAGAAGCCGACGCTCGCCGATCGTTGGGGCAACATGAAGGACCGCGACCGCGAGAAGATCGAGGCGCAGGTGCAGAAGGACCTGCCGCCGCAGTACCGCAAGATGCTCGAGGAGTACTACAAGAAGCTCGGCACCTCGGGCGGCAACGACCGGTGACCGACCGCTGACCGCCCGGCAACCGCACCACGATGCAGAAGCTCCTCCTCGCCGCCGTGCTGCTGGCCGGGGCCGGCGCCGCGCAGGGCGCGCCGGCAGGCACGCTCGTGACGATCGACGGCCAGCGCCGCGAGGGCTCGCCCATGGTGACCGCGGACGGCCGCGTGCACCTGGCGACGGCCGCGGGCGAAACCGTGCTCGCGCTCGACGACGTGCTGACGTTCGCGGTGCCCGGGGCTGCACCGCGCCCCGCCGAAGCGCCGCACCGGGTCTGGCTGCGTTCGGGCGCCGAACTGCCGGCGACCGCGATCGCGGGCCGCGCCGCCGCGGCGGGCAAGCCCGCCGTGCTCACCGTGCAGCTGCCCGTGGGGGCCAGCGTCGAACTGCCGCTCGGCGCGCTCGCCGCGCTGCGCCACGGCGGGGCCGAGCGACCCGAGCCGCCGTCGTTCGCGGCCGATCGCCGCGACCCGCCCGACAACCACGATCTGCTCTACGTGCACAAGGACGGCAAGGGGAGCCGTTCGTCCGTCACGATCACCGACCTGCCCGAAGGCAAGGTCGACTTCGAACTGCGCGGCAAGGCCTACGACTTCGACCTCGCGGGCGTCGCCGCGATCGTGTTCGGCCGCAACACGGGCTTCGCCGCGGACCGGCAGGGCGCGCCGCGCGCCGCCGTCGACCTCGCGACGGGCGAACACCTCGAGGGCCGGCTGCTCGAACTCGGCGAGCGGCTGCGGCTGCGGCTCGACGAGGGCGCTTTGGTCGACGTGCCCGGCAGCTCGCTGCGGCGGCTCCAGGTCGCGAGCGACCGCATCGCGTGGTTGTCGGACCTGAAGCCGCAGGCCGAGCAGACGCCGGCTTTCGACCGCACGTGGCCCTGGACCGTCGACCGCGCGATCGGCGGGCCCGGGTTCGTGATCGCCGGGGTCGCGTTCGCGCGCGGCATCGGCATGGTGCCGCGCACGCGCCTCACCTACGACCTCGGCGGCGCCTACGACGTGTTCGAGGCCGCGATCGGCATCGACGACCGCGGCGGCCCGCTCGCGCACGCCGTGTTCCGCGTGTTCGTCGACGGCAAGGTCGCCTACGCGTCGGCGCCGCGCACGCACGGCATGCAGGCCGAGGCGGTGCGCGTCGAGCTGCAGAAGGCCAAGACGCTCGCGATCGAGGTCGACTTCGGCAAGAACTACGATCTCGGCGACCACTGCGCGTTCGCGGACGCCCGCGTCGTGCGGCGGTAAAA
>VGXW01000378.1 GCA_016873195.1 Planctomycetota bacterium
CGCCGCGAACGGCGACCTGCCGCCCGTCCAGCGCAGCAGCAGCGGGTGCTCGGCCGGTTCGCTCGCCACACCCGCCGCCGCCAGTTCGTCGCACAGGGTCTCGCGGTCGACGCCGACCGCGCGCAGGAACACGCCGGGCACCGCGCTCGCGGCCTCGGCCACCTGGCGCAGGCCGTCGAGGCCGAGGTCGGGAAGCCAGCGCTGCAGCAGGAAGAACGGCAGCGAGTGCAGCAGGGCCAGCCGTTCGACCTCGTTGGCCGGCAGCGGCGCGGGCAGCAGGAAGCTGCGCGCCGGCCCCAGCGGCAGTTCGTCGCCGGGCCGGCCCGGATCGGCCGCGCGCGGCTGCAGGCGCTCGGCCACGCGCCGCAGCACTGCGTTCGCGAAGCCCTTGTTGTTGCGCACGAGCTCGACGGTCTCGTGCCCGGCCGCGTGCGGCGGCACCCCGCCGGTGAACAGCAGCTGGTAGGCGCCCAGGCGCAGCGCGCAGCGCAGCAGCGGGTCCTTCGGCAGGCTCCGGTGCGCGAAGCCCAGCAGCACGTGGTCGAGCAGCCGCTCGCGCCGCAGCACGCCGTGCGCGAGCTCGTAGGCGAACGCCTGGTCGCGGCCCTCGAGGCCCGCGGCGTCCAGCGCCTCGCGCAGCCGCTCGACGTGGCCCTTCTCGAGCTGGACGAGGGCGGCCAGCGCCGCCGCGCGCGCACCGGTCATCGGCTCAGCCGAAACGCGCGTCGGGCGCGATGTGGTGGCCGCGCACGAACTCGCCGGCGGTCATGTTGCGGCCGTTGTCGGGCTTGATGCGCGTGATGCGGTAGAGGTCCTTGCCGGTGACGACGCGGATGCCTTCCTCGCCGGAGGACTGCAGGGCGCCCGGGATGCCCATGCCGTAGAGGTCCTGTTCGACGATGCCCTCGAGCACGATGAAGCGCTTGGCGCCGAGCCGCGTCTGCGCGCCGGGCTTCGGCGTCATCGCCCGCACCAGCAGGTCGATCTCCCTGGCCGGCAGCTTCCAGCTGATGACGCCGTGCTCCTTCTCGACCTTCGGCGCGTAAGTGGCCTTGGCGTGGTCCTGCGGCACGTACTTGTCCTTGCCCTTCTGCACGAGCGCCAGCGCCTCGAGCAGCGCGAGGCCCGACAGCGCAGCGAGCCGTTCGCGCAGCGCCCCGGCGTTCTCGCGCGGATCGATCGGCGTGGGCTTCGCCAGCAGGATGTCGCCGGCGTCGAGCTGCTCGACGATGCGCATGATCGTGACGCCGGTCTCGGTGCGGCCGTCGCGGATCGCGCGCTGGATCGGTGCGGCCCCGCGGTAGAGCGGCAGCAGCGACGCGTGCGCGTTGAGCAGGCCCTTCTTCGGCAGGTTCAGCAGCGCCGGCTTCAGGATCACGCCGTAGCTGACGACGATGCCGATCTCCGGCTTCAGCTTCTTCAGCAACTCGACGAACTCGGGCGCGTGCACGTCGGCGGGCTGTTCGCACGGCAGGCCGAGCCCCTGCGCCGCGAGCTTGACCTCGCTGTCGTAGATCTTGCGGCCGCGGCCCCGCGGCGAGTCCGGCTTGGTGACGACCAGCGCGGGGGCGAAACCGCCGTCCTTCAGCGCCTTCAGCGAGGGGATCGCGAAGTCGCTGCTGCCGAAGAAGACGATGCGCAAGGTGGAACCTGGAGCTCGGAGGGGGATTCCCGGGAGCGAGGCAGACGCCAGATCGCGTCGCCCGGTCGGGGGAAGGTAGCGAGCCGCCGTGCGAGGGGCAAAGGTCGTGTGGATCCGGCGCCTGCCGTGCCGCAACATCGTGGTCCGCATGGACACGTTGCCGTTCGCCGCCGATCCCCACCTCGCGCCGTTCGTGCCCGCGGCCGTGCGCGAACTCGAGGTGTTCGGCGCGCGGGTCACGCTGGCGCTGCTGCCGTCGCGCAAGCGGCGGCAGGACCGGCCCGGCGACGACCGGCCCGCGTTCCGGGCGAGCCCGGTGGGCCGCATCCTGCGCGAGGAGGCGCTATGGTCGCGCGACGGTCTCGTGGTGACGCCGAACCGGTATCCGTTCGCCGCGCAGCAGCGCATCCTGTGGCCCGAGCAGGCCCGGCGCGAACCCGACGCGGCGATGTGGCGCGCGGCATCGGTCTGGGCGGCGGCGGCGAACGGCACCGCGCTGGTCAACACGGTCGGCGCCGCGGCGTCGATCGCGCGCGCCCACGCGCACCTCGTGCCGGAGCGGCTGCCGTTCCTCGACGCGCTGCGCGAGAAGCCGGTGCCGGCGGGGTTGATCGAGGTGCCGAGCGGCGCGGAGCTCGCGGTGAAGGACGTGCCGTTCTGCCTGCTCGGTGTGCGCGGCGAGGCGGCGGCGATCGCAGAGTCGCTGGTGCGGCTCGCCGACGTGCGGCTGACCGCCGCGTGCAACGTGGTGGTCAGCGGTGGGGCGGCGTGGCTGTATCCGCGCCGCCGCGAGACGCCGGCGCCGCACTTTCCGTACGCGCTCGGGGCCGCGGAGGTGTGGGGCAGGTGGTGCTACGTCGACGAGGAACCGTTCGCGGCGGCGACGGCGGGCATGCTCGAGCAGGCGCTGGTCGCGGCGGGGGCGCTGGTGCTGTGAGGGCGGCCCCGCCTGCTGCCGGTTGCGCGGCGGCCCGCGACCGGACAACATCGGCCGCGTGACCCCCGAGCAGCTGCGCGCGCTGATCGCCGCTGGCGAGACCTTGACGGTCGGGTTCGAGGGAGAAGGGCATCGCGCGCTCGCGGACGACGACCTCGTCGAGGCCGCCGTCTGTCTCGCGAACCGCCCCGGTGACCAACCGGCCTGGCTGCTGGTCGGCGTCGAGGACGATGGCACGGTCACCGGTGCACGGCCTCGCCATGCCGACGGCACGGACGTGCTCCGGTTGCAGGCACTGTTCGCCAACCGCACGACCCCTTCGCTCTCCGTGCGCGTCGAGGTCGTTCCCTGCGCTGGACGCGAGGTGATCGTCTGCGAGGTTCCGGCCTCGGCCACCCCGGTGGGCACGATCAGGGGCAAATACCTGCGCCGCGGTCTCGGCGGTGACGGCAGGCCGGCATGCGTTCCCATGGCCTTCCACGAGATGCAGAGCCGCCAGGCCGATCGTGGGGCGACCGACTTCTCCGCATTGGAAGTGCAGGGCGCCAGCTGGGACGACCTCGATCCACTGGAGGTCGAGCGCTTCCGCCGGCTCGTGCGGGAAACGCGACGGGGCGACCAGGCGCTCGCGGAACTGCCCGACCAGGAACTCGCCAAGGCGATCGGAGCCGTCGCCGCGAACGGAGACGTGCGCGCGGTGCGCGTGCTCGGCATGCTGTTGTTCGGTCGCGAGGCGAGCCTGCGCCGGCTCGTGCCTGCGCACGAGGCTGCCTTCCAGGTGCTCGCCGGGACGGAGGTCGTGGTGAACGACTTCGTGCGCTGGCCGCTGCTGCGCACCATGGAGGATTTCCTCGGCCGGCTTCGCGCGAGGAACGGCGAGACCGAGTTGATGGTCGGCCTGCTGCGGATCGGGATTCCCGACTACTCCGAAGCCGCGTTCCGCGAGGCCCTGGCCAACGCCCTCGTGCATCGCGACTACGCGCGGCTCGGCGCCGTGCACGTGCAGTGGCACGCCGATCATGTTGCGATCGGCAATCCCGGCGGCTTCCCGGACGGCGTGCGGCTCGACAACATCCTGGTCACCCAACCGCGACCACGGAACCCGCTGCTCGCCGATGCCTTCGAGCGCTGCGGTCTCGTCGAGCGTACCGGCCGCGGCGTCGATCGCATCTTCTACGAGCAACTGCGCAATGGTCGCCCGGCCCCCTCCTACGCCCGGAGCACCGAGTCGAGCGTCGTCGTCGTACTGCCCGGGGGGCCGGCCAACCTCGCGTTCCCCAGGTTCGTGGTGGAGGAGACGCGCGACAACCTGGACGACCTGCTGCTGCTGAACGCCCTCTGGCAGGAGCGCACGATCGACACGACCCAGGCCGCGGCTCTGCTGCAGAAGCCCGAAGCCGAGGCACGCTCCCGGCTGCAGCGCCTCACCGAGCAGGGGCTCGTCGAAGCCCGCGGTGAACGCCGCGGGCGCAGTTTCCACCTGTCCGCATCGACGTAAAA
>VGXW01000379.1 GCA_016873195.1 Planctomycetota bacterium
CTTCTTGAGCAGGAACTCCGACAGCTTCACCGAGTCGTTGCCGTAGGCGCGGAAGTCGGGCATGCAGTAGAAGGTGCCCTCGGGCTTGTGGCAGCGCACGCCGGTGAACGACTTCAGCTCCGACATCATCAGGTCGCGGTTGTTCTGGATCTGCAGCCGCAGCGCCTCGACCACGCTCTGCACGCCGTTCAGCGCGCCCTCGGCGCCGGCCTGCAGGATCAGCGAGACGCACGAGGTCGTCTGCGCCTGCACGTTGGTCATGATCGTCACCAGTTCGCGCGGTGCGATCGCCCAGCCGATGCGGTAGCCGGTCATGCCGTAGACCTTGGCGATGCCGTTGATCACGACGACCTTCGAGGTCTCGAGGTCCTTCTTGGTGTGCTTGTAGGGCGAGATCAGCCGCCGGCCGTCGAAGATCAGCTTGTGGTAGATGTCGTCCATCAACACCCAGATGCCCTTCCGCTCGCAGAGGTCGACGATCTCGGCGATGAACTTCTCGGAGTACATCGCGCCCGACGGGTTGTTCGGGCTGTTGACGATGATCGCCTTCGTGCTCGACGAGACGGCCTTCTGCACGTCCTCGATGCGCGGGTGGAACGTGCCGTCCTCGGGCCGCACGACCACCGGCACGCCGTAGCACATGCGGATCATCTCGGGGTAGCTGACCCAGTAGGGCGCCAGCACGATGACCTCGTCCTGCGGGTTCAGCAGCGTGAACAGCAGGTTGAAGATCGACTGCTTGGCCCCGGACGAGATGATCACGTTCTCGGGCGCGACCAGCTTGTCGTAGTTCTCCTCCGTGTAGCGGATGATCGCCTTCTTCAGCGACGGCAGGCCGTCGGTCGGCGAGTACTTGATGTCGCCGGTCGTGATCTTGGCCGCGGTCGACAGGATCGCGGCGATCGGTGCCTTGTTCTTCGGTTCGCCGATGCCGAGGTGGACGACGGCCTCGCCGCGCTCCTTGAGCAGGCGGGCCTCCTCGTTGAGGCGGAGGGTCGGCGATTCCGCGATGGACTTGGCCAGTTGGCTGAGGCTCATGGGTGGCTCCCCCGGGAGGGGTCGGGACGACCGGGCGGGGACTGCGCGAGACGTGCCGCAGCGTCCGTGGAGGGGTGGGATCGGTGCCGGGCGCCCGTGGCGTCCGGAAGCGGCCGACGGATCTTGCTGTTGCCCTGGACCGTGGTCAAGCGCGGGCGGGGCGCACTGCTGCGGTGTCCCACATCGGCCATGGTTCGTGGGCCCGATGCGCACCTGGACCACTTACGGCCGCCCGCTGGCGCCGGTCGAGGCGGCGCCGCGTCAGCGGTGCTTGCCGGCGGTGGGCTTCGGTGCGGGCGGCGGTGCCGGCGCGTGCTGCCGTGCGGGTTCCACAAGGTCGCCGTGTCCCGGTCGGCGTCCAAGCCGAGCACCGCGTAGGCGTGTCGGCCGCTGATGCCCGGCGGCTGCGCCTCGCTGCCGGTGCCGCACGTGGCGAGCCGCCGCTCGGCGAACGCCGCCGCGACTTCGTCCTGAGAATGCGACAGGCCGCCGGGCCCTACTTCTTCTGCGGCGCGGCGTGCCGTTCGCGCAGTTCCTTGGCCCGCTCGCGGATCTCGACGAGATCCTGCTGCATCTCGTTCCAGCCGTACCACAGCGCGTAGTCCGGGTTGGCGTGGAACACGCCCTGGAACGCGCGCATGCGGTGCTTCAGGTGCATCGTGAACAGCCGGTTCTCGATCGCCGTCGGCGAGTCGTGGAAGGTCAGCAGGTCGGGGAACGGGAAGGCGTAGCTGGCGGGCTTGGGCAGCACCTTGTCGCGGTAGAGGCCAGCGATCTCGCGGATCGCCTCCGCCATCAGCTTGTCGGCCGCCCGGATCATCTTGTCGCCCTTGTCGAGCTCCGCTCTGGCGAAGTTCTCGCTGTGGCACTGCGCGCAGGTCGCGAGCATCTTCTTGCGCTCCGCGTCGAACTCCGCGGCCGACAGCCGCGCGACCTTGGCGCCCGCGACGACGTCGAGCCGCTTGGTCGGCTTGCCCTCGGGATCGAGCACGCCGAGCGCCTGCAGGATCGTGACGCGGTCCTGCCACCAGTCCTTGTCCTCGCCGGGGTACGGGGCGAGCCCGTCGGTGCGCACCGCGAGGAAGCCCCACGCCGTCATCGCGCCGTGGTCGCCCTGCGGCATGTGGCAGGTCTGGCAGGTCGGCGCCTGCGCGTCCTTCGGCAGCACACCCTGGCGCTTCAGCGTGTGGCGCACGCCGTGCTTGCTGGTCGACCACATCTCCCACTGCGGGTGGTCGAAGCCCATGTGGCACGTCGCGCAGGCTTCGGGCTCGCGCGCCTCCGCGACCGAGAACGTGTGCCGCGTGTGGCAGGCGTCGCACGAGGCGTGGCCGAACATGGACCCGGCGGCCTTCAACCGCTC
The DNA here is from genome assembly GCA_016873195.1 of Planctomycetota bacterium. Lineage (GTDB taxonomy): Bacteria > Planctomycetota > UBA1135 > UBA1135 > UBA2386 > VGXW01. Next base: position 2,402 of record VGXW01000379.1, read on the forward strand.
GATCTCGGCCGGTTCCTTGAGGCCGAGCTTGTGGCACGCGCCGCAGCCCTTCATGCCGTCGATCAGCTCCATCGGCTTCATGTGCGTCGTCGGCATCGCCTGCATCGCCGCCCACGACAGCGCGTGCTTGCTGCCGGAGAACTGCTGCCACTGCTTCTCGTGGCACTGGGCGCAGACCTTCGCCGTGATCGTGACGACCTTGGCGACGTCGTCCTTGCCCTTGTGCTCCTCGCCGTGGCACTGCTCGCAGGTGATGTTCTCCCTGGCGTGCTTGCTGGCCCGCCAGTCGGCGACGATGCCGGGGGTCTCCTTGTCGTGGCACTCGATGCAGTCCTGGGCAGGCAACGGGAACGCGGCGGCGAGCAGGCTGGCGAGCAGCAGTTGGCGCACGGTGGTCTCCGGGTCGGGGAAGGAACCCACGTGACCGCGCCGGTAGTGGATCCACAAGTCCGCAATACGGCCCGGTCGGGGGCGGGCATGCGGCGCAGGCCGGGGTGGTCACTGGCGGGAGGTGGACTTCGCAAACACGCCGATGCCATTCCAGGGCGAACGGCGACCGGCACCCTCTTCGGACAAGGTGATCCGCATTCCTGCGCCGTCGATGGTGGCCGCGACGCCCTCGGTCGGGCACGACGTTCCGGCCGCGCCGCGGCGAGCACGGTCGCGAACCAGACGTTCCGGCCGCGCCGCCTCACCGCCGCCGTCCCGCCTACTTCTGCAACCTCGCCGCGACGGCCGGCTCGAGCGCCTTCAGCCCGGCGGCCTTGCCGAGCGCCAGCGCCTGCTCCGCCGACACGCCGTCGACGTGGAACGCCTTCAGCGCGAGCAGCGCGCCGACGCGGTTGCTGCTCGCGCAGGCCAGCAGCACCGGATCGCTGCCGGCCTGCTGCAGCTCCGCCGCGAGCCGCTGCGCGTTGTCGACCGTGAGGCCGTCGCCGCCCGCGATCGGCAGGCGCACGAAGCGCACGCCGAGCGCCTTCGCCTTCGCTTCCTCCCAGCCCGTGCCCGGCTCGTTGACGACGCGCAGCTGGATCACGTGCCGCACGCCGCGCTGCACCAGCGCCTCGAACTGCGCCTCGGTCGGCTGGCCCGACGTGATCAGCCCCGGGGCGGGCAGGGCGAGGTTCTTCAGTTGCAGCGGCTGCAGCCCGGCGAGCGTGAGGTCGGCCGGCGGCTGCTTCGGCGCGGACGAGGCGGGCGGCGCGCCGCACGCGGCGTACAACAGGGCGAACGCGAGCGGGAAGGCGACTCTCGGCATGTCGATACGCTACCGGCCACCGGCGCCGCCGCCAGGGCCGGGGGCCGCTACGCGGTCGCGCCGCCGCGCACGCGGTCGCGCAGCGCCAGCAGGTCCTTCATCACGCGCGACACGTCGCGCGCGCCCGCCGTGCCGAACGCGTCGTGCACCTGCAGGTAGAGCCGGTACAGCTCGCGGTAGACCGCGACGTGCGCGGGCTGCGGCCGGTACTCGATCTCCTTGGTGCCGGTCATCGCCTCCTGGGCGGCGGGCACCGACGCGAACGCGCCGCCGACCACCGCGCCGAACACCGCGGCGCCGAGCGCGCAGGCCTCGCCGGACCGCGCGATCAGGAGCGGCCGTTCGCAGACGTCGGCGTAGATCTGCATCAGCAGCGGGCTCT
>VGXW01000380.1 GCA_016873195.1 Planctomycetota bacterium
GCCGAGGCCACCGTGTCGTGCATCGAACACAGAGCGTTCGTGCAGCGCGTCGATCTCGTGCCGAGCGGCGCCACCGCGTTCGCCTCCGACCTCGCGGTGCAGGCCGTGCAGCACGGCACGTGGCTGCAGCTCGCGCCGGGCCGCACCGCCGACGGCGCGCTGCAGCTCGGCATCCGCATGCAGCTGCGCGAACTCGTGCAGCCCGTGCCGGTCGCCGTGACGCGCTTCGGCCGCATCCACGTGCCCGCCGTCGCGATCCAGGACCTGCGCGCGCTCGAGACCGTCGCCGACGACGACGCGCTCGTGCTCGGCACGATGAGCGGCCAATCCGCCGGCAAGGTCGTGCTCGCGATCGTCGAGGTGCGCGCGGGACCGACCGGCCGCGGGGCGCGGACGGGGCCGTGACGCTCGCCGCGGTCACCAGCCTGTCGCGCCGCCTCGGCGAGTGGGCCGCGCGGCCCGCCAACGAGCAGTTCCTGCGCGCCGACCAGCAGAGCCGGCTCGCGCGGTCGCTCGACGATCCGCGGCGGCGGCCGCAGGTGCACGTCGCGGCGTGGCTGCTCGGCACGTGGCATCTGGGCCACGGTTTCGTCGAGGTGCTCGGCGGCAACGGCCGCGGCTTCGACGAGGCGCGCACCGGCCAGGCGCTGCGCCGCTGTTCGCTGCTGCTGCGCGCGCGCCACGGGCAGCCGGCGCGGCGCGCCGGCCCGGCGCGGCTCTCGTTCTCGCAGCAGCAGGGCACGCTGACCGCGCTGTTCGGACTCGCCCTGCACGACCCGGGCGCCGAGCCGCTCTACGAACTGCTGCGCCGGCAGCCCGACGCGGCCTTCGCCGCCGACGACCACCTGCCGCTGTTCGTGCGCGCACTGCTCGCGCTGCACGCCGGCGAGCGCCCGGCCGTGACGCCGCGCCTGGGCCCGTACCGCGAGGTGCTGCTGCACTGGCACGGCGATCCGCGCACGTTCGCGCTGCGGCTCGCCGACGTGCTCGAGCTGCACCTGCAGCAGGCGCTCGGCGCAGGATCCACGTCCGGCGATCCGCCGGGCCTGCTCTACCCGCTCGAGGTGCTCGCCGTGCGCGCCGTGCGCGACGGGCTCGGGCTGCCGACGCCGAAGGTCGAGCACCCGCTGATGTACACGAACCTCGCGCAGATGGCGCCGGACCCGCGCTGGCCCGCGCACGACCTCGCCGCGCGCCTCGAACGCCTGGCCGGCCCGCGTTGAGCCGTGACCACCGCCGCCGAACTCGAGCGACTCGCCGGACAGCGCCGGCTCGTGCTCAAGCAGGAGCCGGCGACCACGGTGGAACTGCTCGGCGTCGGCGACGGCGCCGTGGTGCGCAAGGTCTACCGCAACCGCGGCCTCTGCTGGCTGCGGTCGTTCCTGCGCAACAGCCGCGCCCGGCGCGAATACGACAACCTGGGCGCGGTGGCGCGCGCCGGCGTGCGCTGCACGCCGCCGCTGGCGTGGTCCGAGCGCCGCACCTGCGGCTGCGTCGACGAGTCGGCGCTGGTCACGCGCCACCTGCCCGACAGCCGGCCGCTGAAGCAGTTGCTCGCGGAGCTGGACCGCACCGCGAGCAGGCCCGCGGCCGTGCGGGCGGCGCTCGCGGCGGCGATGGGGCGCCTGCTCGCTTCGCTGCACAGGGGCGGGTTCCTGTGGTGCTCGCCGATGCCGCGCAACGTGCTCGTGCTCGGCGACCCGGCGCGCGCCGAACTCGCCGTCTGCGACACGCCGGCCGGCATCCGCTTCGGGCGGCCGATCCACGGCGGCCGCCTCGCCGCCATCGACCTGTTCGACGCCGCGTTCTCGCCGAGCCGGCGAGCCGACTTCTCGGCCGCCGAACGCTGGCGCTGGCTCCTGGCCTACTGCGCCGGCGACCGCGAAGCGGCGCGGCGGCTGTGGCGCACGCTCGCGCGCCGCAGCGTGCTGCGCCACGATCTCACGCGGGCCCTCGCGATGGCCTGGCACACGTATATCCTGCAGCCCCTGCGCCGGACCCCCGCCGCCCCGACCGCCCCCGCGCCATGACCGACCTCCAGGCCCCGATGCAGCGCAGCAAGCTGCAGAACTACAACAGCCCGCGCGGTGCGGAGGCCTACAAGGCCGACTACCGCGACAAGCTGCACCGCAGACTCTCGGACAAGCGCGAGCGCGCGCTGCTGGTCCGCTTCCTCGCGGAGATCGGGCCGGTCGAGACGATCCTCGACCTGCCGTGCGGCCACGGCCGCCTGTCCGACCTGCTCGGCCGGCACTGCCGGACCCTCGTCGAGGCCGACTGGTCGTTCACGATGGTGTCGCTGAACCGCGGCGACCACGGCGACCGGGGCCGCCGCTACTGCCGCGCCTCCGCGCTCGAGATCCCGCTGCCCGACCGCAGCGTCGACGTCGCCGTCAGCTTCCGCCTGTCGCACCACCTCGAGTCGCAGCAGCTGCGCGAACGCCACCTGCAGGAGCTGTTCCGCGTCGCCCGCACGGCGGTCGTCGTGACGTGGTTCTCGGCCACGTCGCTGAAGAACCTGCTGCGCGAACTGCGCGTGCGGCTGTTCGGCAAGGCGCGCAAGAACGTGCTGCGCAACGACCGCGTGCGCGAGATCGCGGCGGCCTGCGGGTTCGCGCAGCGGCGCGCGCAGCCGCTGTTCCGGGTCGGCTCCGGCCACGTGCTGGGCCTGTTCGTGAGGAGGTGACCGTGCAGTTCGTCCCGCTCCCGTTCGCGATGCAGCGCGTGGTGTTCCTGGCGCTGCTGCTCGGCATGGTGTTCTACACGGTCGCGGCGGCCGTGCTGCTGCAGACGGTGGACGGCGGCGGGCTCGCGACCGAGCCGGTCCCGCTGCTCGACGACCTCGCGGCCTGGTTCGGTCTCGCCGCGCTGGCCGGGGCCGTGGTGCTGCACCGGGCGCTGCGCGCGCGCGCGGCCCGGCTCGACGGCGCCGCGCGGACGGCCGCGCGGTTCCGCGCCACGCTCGTGCCGCTCGCCGTGCTCGAGGGCGGCTGCCTGTTCGGCGTCACGACCTGGCTGCTGAACGGCTGCACCGTGCCCGGGCTCGTCGTCGCCCTCGTGCTGCTGTCGGCCGCGGTGCTGATCGTGCCGTTCACGGATCCCGATGCCCGGACCTGATTCCGTCGCCCGCCGCCCCGGTCCGCCGATGCTCGCGCTGCGCACGCTGCTGCTCGCCGCCGCGCCCGGCCTCGCGGTGCCCGCGCAGGCCCTCGAGGAAATGCGCGACCAGTTGCGGCAGGGCCTGCGCAGTTCGGGATACGGCGCGTTCCTCGGCTCGATGGCGGGACTCGCGGCCGACGGCCAGCTGTCGCTGGGCACGCTCGACGCGGACCGCTCGGGTTTCGAGTGGACGCTGTTCGCGATGCCGTGGCAGCGCGACTTCGTGGCGAGCGACGGCGGCCCGGCGTGGCGCATCGAGGCCACGCTGGGCTGGTCGCGCGCCGAGTTCGCGGCCGAGGACATCTGGGGCGGCGGCCAGCCGGGGCTCGAGACCGCCGTGCGCGCGCACTACGACACGTTCGCCGCGGACCTCGGCGCCGGGCCCGTGCTGCCGCTGCCTTGGGACCTGCAGTTCGTGCCCGCACTGCACCTGGGGCTGGCCCACCTGCGCAGCCGCGCCGACTACCGGGGGCCCGGTGCGGCACTGTCCCAGGCGCTGTTCGACGGCATCCTGTTCGGCTGGGACAGCACGGCGGGAGCCGCGGGCGGCTCGTTCGCACTGCAGCACCGCGGCCTGCGCGCCGGGACCGCGACCTGGGCGCCGGCCCTGCGCTACGACGTGCGCCAGGTCGAGACCCTCGCCGCCGACGACCCGGCGCTCGACGTGAGCGACACGGAACAGTGGCTGACGGTCCGCCTCGCCGGCACGGGTCCGATCGACCGGTCGAGCCCGGACGGCTTCCGGTGGCAACTCGGCTGCGGCTACCGGCGGCTGCTCGGCCGCTCCGTCGCGGCGATGGAGTTCACGGACTTCGGCGAGGTCGGCGCGGGCATCGTGTGGCCCGCGCCGCTGCCCCCC
>VGXW01000381.1 GCA_016873195.1 Planctomycetota bacterium
CCCCAGCGGCAGCAGCTTCTGCTGGTCCTCGATGTTCGGGCACGCCGGATACCCGAACGAGTACCGACTCCCCTGGTACCCCTGCTTGAACAACCCGTCGATCTCGTGCGCGTCCTCGTGCGCGATGCCGAGCTGCTGGCGCATGCGCTTGTGCCAGTACTCCGCCAGCGCCTCGGCGCCCTCGACCGACAGCCCGTGGAAGTGCAGGTACTCGTCGTACCGGTTCTCGCGGAACAGCCGCTCGCTCTCCACCGTCGCGACCGGCCCCATCGTCACGAGCGAGAATCCCACCACGTCGAGCCGGCCGCTGTCCTGCTTGGCGAAGTAGTCCGCCAGACAGAGCCGCCGGCCGCCGGGCTGCCGCGGGAAGTCGAAGCGCGCCACCACGCGCGCCCGGTCGACCGGGTCGAGCACCACCAGCGAGTTGCGCTCGCCGTAACACGGCCACCACCCGTACACCACGCGCGGCTCGAGCGTCCGCTCGGCGCGCACGCGCTTCACGAGCTCGCGGAAGCGCGGTTCGACCGACTGCTCGACGAACCGCCCGAACTCCTCCTCGGTGCGCTTGCCCTGCCGGTACTGCCACTGCAGCCGGAACAGCGCCTTCTTGTTCACGTACTGCAGCACGGTGCCGAGGTCCAGTTCCTCGGGGCCGACGACCGCCGGCCCCCAGAACGGCGGCTCCGGGATGCGCGCGGCGGGCGGCACGCCGCTGTCCGCGTACTCCGTGAACGCGTGCTCGAGCAGCTTCTCCTTCTCGGCGCGCGTCATGCGACGGTGGCTCGTGATGCGCTTCTGCGGCACGGGCGACTGCGTCACCGGCCTCGCCTGCGTGCGCCCCGTGAGCTCGTCCATGATGTGCAGGCCCGAGAACGCGTCCGCGCCGTAGTAGGCCGGCCCCGTCGCATAGGCCGCGCGCAGGTCCTGCTCGACGTAGTGGCGGTTCAGCGCCGCGCCGCCGCAGATGACCGGCGTGCTGATGCCGCGCGAGCTCATCAGCTCGAGGTTCTCCTTCATTTTCACGGTCGACTTCACCAGGAGGCCGCTCATGCCGATCGCGTCGGCGCGGTGCTCGCGCGCGGCCTCGAGGATCTGCTCGACCGGCACCTTGATGCCGAGATTGACGACGCGGTAGCCGTTGTTGCCGACGACGATGTCGACGAGGTTCTTGCCGATGTCGTGCACGTCGCCGCGCACGGTCGCCAGCACGAGGGTGCCCTTGCTGTCGCCGCCGACCTTGTCCATGTGCGGCTGCAGCCAGGCCACCGCCGCCTTCATCGCCTCGGCGCTCTGCAGCACGAACGGCAGCTGCATCTCGCCGCTGCCGAACAGCTCGCCGACCGTCTTCATGCCGTCGAGCAGGATGTCGTTGACGATCTCGAGCGGCTTGTACTTGCGCAGCGCCTCGTCGAGCAGCTTGCCGATGCCGATCTTGTTGCCGTCGACGATGCGCTTCTGCAGGCGCTCCTCGATCGGCAGCGCGGCCTCGTCGGCGGTGCTGGTGTCGGCGCGCTGCTTGCCGGCGAAACGGCCGAGGAAGGCGAACAGCGGGTCGTAGCCGTCGCGGCGGCGGTCGTAGATCAGATCGAGCGTGACCGCGCGATCGGCGTCGTCGAGCTTGTGCGTCGGGATGATCTTGCTCGCGTGCACGATCGCCGCGTCGAGGCCGCGCTTCTGCGCCTCGGCCAGGTAGACCGAGTTCAGGATCTGCCGCGCGTAGGGCTCGAGGCCGAAGCTGATGTTGGACAGGCCCAGGATCGTGCGCACGCCCGGGATGTGCTGCTTGATCAGCTCGATGCCGCGCAGGGTCTGCAGGCCGGCGTCGCGCGAGGCCTCGTCGCCCGAGCCGATCGTGAAGGTCAGCGGGTCGAAGATCAGGTCGCCCGGGCGCAGGCCGTGGCGGTTCACGACGATGTCGTAGAGGCGCTGCGCCACCGCCAGCTTGCGTTCGGCGGTCTTCGCCATGCCCTCTTCGTCGATCGTCAGCGCCACGAACATCGCGCCGTAGCGGCGCGCGAGCTCGCAGAGGCGGTCGGCCTTGGGTTCGCCGTCCTCGAGGTTGATCGAGTTGACGATCGCGCGGCCCGGGATCGCCTGCAGCGCCTGCTCGACCACGTCGAGCTGCGTGCTGTCGACCATCACCGGGGCGATGACCTGGTGCACCAGCGGCCGCAGGAACCGCAGCATGTCCGCCGCTTCGTCGCGGCCGACGTAGGCCGTGCAGACGTCGAGCACGTGCGCGCCTTCGTGCACCTGCTCCTTCGCCATGTGCAGCATGCCCTCGACGTCGCCCGCGAGCATGTGCGCGCGGAACTTCTTCGACCCGTTGGCATTGGTGCGTTCGCCGATCAGCAGCGGCCCGGTGTCCTGGTCGAGCGGCACCGAGTGGAACAGCGACGCGAGCTGCGGCTGATAGTCGAGGGGCCGCGGCCGCGGCACCTTGCCGGCCACCGCCTGCGCGATCGCCGCGACGTGCTCGGGCGTGGTGCCGCAGCAGCCGCCGACGACGGCGATGCCGAACTCGTCGACGAAGCGCGCCTGGAAGCGAGCGAGTTCCGCGGGCGTCAGGTCGTAGACCGCGCGCCCGCCGACGTTGCGCGGCAGGCCGGCGTTCGGCATCACCATCACGGGCCGCGTCGAACTGCGGCCGAGCAGGCGCACCGACTCCTGCATCAGGTCCGGCCCGGTCGCGCAGTTGAGCCCGATCACGTCGACCGGCAGCGCCTCGAGCGTCGTCAGCGCGGCGCCGACGTCGCTGCCGACCAGCATCGTGCCCGTCGTCTCGATCGTCACCGTGCAGAAGATCGGCACCTCGAGGCCGGCTTCGGCCATCGCGTCGCGCGCGGCGAGGATCGCGAGCTTGACCTGCAGCAGGTCCTGGCAGGTCTCGATGTTCAGGCAGTCGACGCCGCCGGCCAGCAGGCCGCCGGCGTAGATCCTGTACGCGTCGAAGAGTTCCTGCGTGCCGACGTGGCCGAGCGTCACGAGCTTGGTGCCGGGGCCCATCGAACCGGAGACGAAGCGCGGGCGAGCCGGCGTCGCGAAGCGGGCCGCCGAGGCGCGCGCCACCTCGGCCGCGCGCCGGTTGAGTTCGAAGGAGCGGTGGCCCAGCTCGAACTCGGCGAGCACGTAGGGCTGCCCGCCGAACGAATCGGTCTCGACCACGTCGGCGCCCGCGGCGAAGTAGCGGTCGTGGATCGCGCCGATCACGTCGGGCCGCGTCTCGACGAGCAGTTCGTTGCAACCCTCGGCGCCGGCGAAGTCGGCCGGTTGCAGGTTCGCGGCCTGGATCTGCGTGCCCATGCCGCCGTCGAACACGAGCACGCGCTCGCGCAGCACGCGCAGGATCGGGAACTGGTCGAGGCGTTCGCGGGGATCGAAGCGACGGGTCATGCGAGCGGGGCGGGCAGCATACCCATCGGCCGGGGCCGTCACGGCGCATTACCGCGCGAATCCGGCTCGACGGCGAGCGGCGGCGGCAGCAGCACACCCGCGATCAGCAGGCCCGCGACGATCGAACCGCCGACCAGCAGCATCTGGAACAGGAACGGCGCGCTCGCGGCGAAGTCCCCCGCGGCCGCCGTCGCGAGGCTCTGGAAGCCGAGGCTGCCCGGCACCAGCAACAACAGGCCCGGCGTGCGCACGACCGCCGCGGGCCGCCGTCGCCAGCGCGCGAACAGGTTGCCCGCCACGGTCACCAGGAGCGCCCCGACGAAGGCGCCGAGTTCGGGTCCGAACGACAACCGGCCGAGCCGCGCGCCGCCGTAGCCGATCGCCACCGCGAGCAGAATCCACGGCGCCTGGCGACGCGAGGCGCGCAGCAGCACGCAGTAGGCGAGCCACGTGGCGCAGAGGCCCGGCGCGTGCCATCCCCAGCCGAGGTGCAGCGGCGGGCTGTAGGCGACCTTGCCGACCAGCAGTTCCGCGGCGCGGTCGCCGAGGCCGACGCCGATCGCCATCGTCAGCAGCACCGCCAGCGTGCCCATGAACCGCGCGCTGCCCGCGGCGCGGTGACCC
>VGXW01000382.1 GCA_016873195.1 Planctomycetota bacterium
TTTTGCGCCTGCGCCACCGCGCGCACCTTGCGCAGCAGCGCCGCATATCCCTCCGCCAGCGCCTTCGTGCCGAGCGTGTAGTAGTCCGTGTAGACGAAGTCCGGGTCGACCGCCGCGATCGCGTCCAGATAGCCCCCGTACTCCGGCTGCAGCGCCGCCGCGAAGTCCGGGTGCGCCACCCCCACGCAATCGCGGTTCATGCCCTTCACGTCGCTGGCGAGCAGCACCAGATCCGGCCGCCGGCCCTGCGCTCGGTAGAAGCGCGCCAGCGCGCGATACTCCCAGCGCGTCAGCAGCACCACGCTGTCCTTCGGCGCCGAATGCTCGAAGTCGGCGAACCACGCGTCGCCCGCGTCGAACGTCGCGCGGTTCGCCGCCGGCAGGTTCACCAGCACGAGCCCCGCCAGCGCGAGCGCGAGCACGCCCACGCCGAACCGCGACCGCAGCAGCGGCAGCAACCCCGGCGCGATCGGCAGCGCCAGCGCGAGCGCGAGCACGCCCACGCCGAACCGCGACCGCAGCAGCGGCAGCAACCCCGGCGCGATCGGCAGCGCCAGCGCCACCAGCCCCGGGATCAGGTAGGAGTCGGTGTTCGCGACCATCGTGCGGTTCGACTGCAGCACGAGCAGCAGCACGAGATGCCCCACGACCAACCACGGCAACGCGCGCCGCCGCAGTTGCCAGAGCCCCAGCAGCAGCGGCAGCAGGAACCACCAGTGGTTGCGGAACACCGCGCCGAGCAGGTAGCCCGTGCGGCCGGCGACTTCCGCTTCGTGCCGGAACAGCCCCTCGGCATAGAACCCGCCGCCGAGGTGGTGCCACAGCCGCCCCAGCGTGTCCGGCTTGCCGAAGGTGAACGCGAACGTGCCGTGCGCGCGCCAGTACAAGAGCCCGTAGAACAGAACCACCAGGCCGAGCGCCGCGCCGACCGTCCAAAGCCAGCGCCGGTCGCGCAGCGCGCCGGGCCGCGTCGCCATGGCGAGACTCGCCGCGACCGGCAGCAGCAGCACCATCGTCGCGTGGTGGTTCGCGAGACCGAGCCCGATCGCGAGCCCCGCCAACACGAACGGCCCGCGCCGTCCCGCCGCCGCCGGCCGCGCCACCGACCAGAGCAGCAGCGCCGCCGCGAAACCCTGCAGCGCGTAGACCTCGACCGCGTTCGCCCACTGCCAGTACGTGAGCCCGAAGCCGCAGCCGAGCGCCGCCGCGAACGAAGCGCAGCTGCGCGCCGCCGGCCGCACCGCGGGCGTCTGCGCCGCGAGCAGGTGCCGGGACGCGAGGAACAGACAGAGCACGCCGGCTGCGCCGAGCACCGCCGAGAACGCCGTCAGCACCGCGGCGAAGCCGCCCGCCGCCGAGAACACGCGCGTCCAGCCGTGCGCGAGCGTCACATAGGCCGGGAAACCCGGCGGGTGCGCCGTGCTCCAGTCGCTGGCGCAGAGCGCGAACTCCGCCGCGTCGTCGAAGCCGAGGCACGGCGCCATGGTGGCGAGGTAGACCGGCAGCGGCACGGCGAAGGCCAGGGCCGCGAGCAGGCGATCGAGGAGGCGCGGCGACATGCGCGCGGCGATTCTCGCCGGGCCGCGGCCAGCAGCGCCACGGCCGGGTGCGATTCCGTCACTGTGGCAGCGGCCGGCCGCGCGGATCGGCGAACGTCGGCGCCGGCAGCGGCAGGCCCCGCAGCTGCTCGAGCACGACCTGCTTGTCGCCGACGAGCACGAGCACGCCCTGGTCGATCGGCAGCGCGCTGGTCGCGAGCGCGTTGAGGTCCGCGGCGCGGATCGTTCCGATCGCCTGCAGGTCCTTGGCCACCTGGTCGTAGGGCAGGCCGTTCAGCACCAGCTCGCTGGCGGCGCCGAGCACGCCGCGCAGGCCCTCGAACGACTGGATCCACTGCGTGCGCAGCGTCGCGCGCGCCTTGTCGGCCTCGACGTCGGTGACGTCGCCGCCGCCCGGCTTGCGCAGGCGGTCGAACTCGAGCAGGAACTGCTTCAGCGCCTCGCCGGTGACCTTCGCCTGCACGCTGGCGCCCGCGGAGAACCAGCCGCAGAACGGCGAGGCCGCGTAGCCCGAACTCGCGCCGTAGGTGAAGCCGTGCTGCTCGCGCAGGTTCTGATTGAGCCGGCTCGTGAAGCTGCCGCCGAGCAGCGAGTTCAGCAGCTGCCGCGGCATGCGCTGCGGGTCGCGGTAGGCGGGTGCGGGGGCCACGAAGCGGATCACCGTCTGCACCGCGTCGGGTCGGTCGACGATCACGACGCGCAGGGCGGCGCCCGGGGTGGCGGCCAGGGTGCCGGCCGGGGCGGGGCGGGCGCGGCCGCTCTTCTTCCAGTCGCCGAACGCCTTGCCGAGCACCGCGCGAGCCTCGTCGGCCGTAAGGTCGCCGGCGAGCAGGATCACCGCGTGCTCGGGCGCGAACAGGGCCGCGTGCGCCTGCTTCACCTGCTCGAGCGACAGCGGCTCGACGGTCTCGGGCAGGCCGTCCGCCGGCACGCCGTAGGGGTTCTGCGGCCCGAACAGCGCGCGCATCGCCGCGCGCCCCGACACCGCACCCGGCTCCTCGTCCTGCTGGCGCAGGCCCTCGAGGTGCACGCGCTGCACGCGTTCCCAGTCGGCCGGTTGCAGCCGCGGCCGGCGCACGGCGTCGGCCAGCAGGGCAGTCACCGCGGGGAGATTGCGCTTCAGGCTCGTGCAGGAAGCGGTCGCGGTCTCGAGGTCGGCGCCGGTGTGCAAGCGTGCGCCGAGCGATTGCATCGCCGCGCTGAAGGCCAGCGCGTCGCGCTCGCCCGCCCCTTCGCCGAGCATCTCCGCGGTCAACGGGATCAGGCCGGCGGTCGCCGGGTCGCCGAGTGGTGCCCCAGTCTGGAACTGCACGAGCACGCTGACGAGCGGCAGTTCGGGCTTGCGCCAGAGGGCGACCGGGATGCCGTTCTCGAGCGTGAACTGCTCGGGCAGCTGCACGGTGAACGCGGGCATCGGCAGATCCTGCGGCCGCTGGTCGCGCGCATTGGCCGGGCGCGGGGCCTCGGCCGGCAGCACGCGGATCACCGCGCGGCCCGGCTGGGCGAACACCTGCTTCGCCCAGGCCTGCACGCCCGCCGGCGTCGCCTTGCGGTAGCGGTCGAGGTCGCGCCGGAAGGAGTTCGGTTCACCCCAGACGTACTCGTACTGATTGAGGCGGTCGGCGACCGCGGCGAGGTTCTGCAGCGACGACAGCGTGCGCAGTTCGTAGCCGGCCTGGCGCTGTTCGAGTTCGGCGGCGCCGACGCCGTCGCGGCACAGCCGCGCCAGTTCCTCGTCGACCGTGCGCTCGATGGCATCGAGGTCGGCACCGGGGGCCGGCGTGACGTCGATCTGGAACAGCGAGCCGAGCCCCGCGCCGCGCTGGAAGGCCGAGACGTCGAGCGCCTGCTTCTCGTCGATCACCATGCGCTTGTAGAGCCGGCTGTCCTTGCCGGAGGTCAGCACGGCGGCGCAGAGGCTCAGCTCCGCGTCGCCCTCGGCGAACGACGGCGGGCTGTGCCAGACCATCTTCACGAGCGGCTGCTGCACCTTGTCCAGCATCGTCGTGCGTACCGGGCGGTCGAGGGTCGCGCGCACTTCGGGCTTGCGCACCACGGGCGCGCCCGCGGGCAGCGTGCCGAGCAGTTCGGCGACGAGGGGCTTCACGACCGCCGGATCGAAGTCACCGGCAATCACGAGCGAGGCGTTGTTCGGCGCGTAGAACGTCGCGAAGAACTCCCGCACGTCGCGCGCGGTCGCGGCGGCGAGATCCTCGTGCGTGCCGTAGACGCCTTTGTGATACGGGTGCTCGGGCGGGTACATCAGCCGCGAGATCGCTTCGTCGGCGGCGCCGTAGGGCCGGTTCTCCACGTTCTGGCGGATCTCGTTGCGCACGACCTCGCACTGCCGGTCGACCTTCGCCTGGTCCATGGCGCGGCCGAGGTCCTCGAGCCGTTCGGCGTCGAGCCACAGCAGCGTCGGCAGCAGCGACGCGGGGCCCTGCGAGAAGTAGTTG
>VGXW01000383.1 GCA_016873195.1 Planctomycetota bacterium
GGGCCGGGGATTGCCGCGCAGTGCACGACGCACTGGTTGCCGGGGGAAGGGGTACTTGGGGTCGGGGGGTGGAATGCCCAGCAGGTCCTTGCGCTTGCGCAGTGGGACCCGGACGGCCCTGGTCCATCCCCCAGCGTCATGGTGGCAGGCGGCAACTTCACGATCGCGGGCACTGCGCTCGCCAACCGCGTTGCCGTGTACGACCCCACGAGCAGATCGTGGTCGCCGCTCGGTTCGGGCATCGGCGGCACCAGCTACCAGTGGGTCTCTGCCCTGACGACGCTGCCGAACGGCGATCTCGTCGCGGGCGGGCAATTCTCGACGGCCGGCGGCGTCGCCGCGAACTGCATCGCGCGCTGGAACGGCACCGCGTGGTCGCCGCTCGGCTCCGGCATCGGTGGCACGAGTTCCCAGAGGGTCTCCGCGCTGACGACGCTGCCGAACGGCGATCTCGTCGCAGGCGGCGACTTCACGATGGCCGGCGGCATCGCCGCGAACCACATCGCACGCTGGAACGGCACCGCGTGGTCGCCGCTCGGCGCGGGAATGGACTTCCAGGTCCGTGCACTGACGGCACTGCCGAACGGCGACCTCGTCGCGGGCGGCGACTTCACGACCGCAGGCGGCGTCGCCGTGAACTGCATTGCGCGCTGGAACGGAGCGTCATGGTCGCCGCTCGGCCCGGGCATGCGCGGCACCACCTCCCCGTCGGTCTTCGCCCTGACGACGCTGCCGAACGGCGACCTCGTCGCGGGCGGCAACTTCACGATGGCCGGCGGCGTCGCAGCGAACCGCATCGCGCGCTGGAACGGCACATCCTGGTCGACGCTCGGCACGGGCTTGGATGGTGAATCCTGCGCCCTGACCGCGCTGCCCAATGGCGAGATCGTCGCTGGCGGGTACTTCTCGACGGCTGGCAGTGTCGCCGCGAACTTCATCGCGCGCTGGAACGGCGCTGCGTGGTCGCCGCTTGGCACGGGCATGGACGAAGTGGTCCTCGCCCTGACGGCGTTGCCAGGCGGCGACCTCGTCGCAGGTGGCAACTTCCGCCGCGCCGATGGTGCCGTCGCCTACTACATCGCACGCTGGAATGGCACGGCCTGGGCGCCGCCCAACCCAGGCATGGACTACGGGGTCGGGACTCCGGTCGTGATGCCGAATGGCGACCTCGTCGCGAAGTTCTCGTTCCGGACGGGTGGCGGGATGTACGCAACCCGCATTGCCCGCTGGAGCGGCACTTCGTGGTCTCCGCTCGGTACCGGCATGGACGGCGAGGTCAACGCATTGCTGCCACTGCCGAACGGCGACCTGGTCGCGGCCGGCCGGTTCACGACGGCAGGCGGCGTCACCGCGAACAGCATCGCGCGTTGGAACGGAACAACGTGGTCGCCGCTCGGCACAGGCATCACCGACACCGTCTACGCCCTGGCGACGCTGCCGAACGGCGACCTGGTCGCGGGCGGTTGGTTCACGACGGCTGGCGGCGTCACCGCGACCAACATCGCCCGCTGGAACGGCACGGCATGGTCGCCGATCGGCATAGGAGGCCGGGTTCGCGCCCTGACGACCTTGCCGAACGGCCATCTCGTCGCGGGCGGTTTCTTCACGATCGCCGGCGGCGCAACCGCAAACCACATCGCGCGATGGGACGGCGCGGCGTGGTACGCCCTGGGTACGGGCGTGGACAGCTACGGCGTCAACGCCTTGATGACGCTGCCGAACGGCGACCTCGTCGCGGGTGGCGCCTTCACGACCGCCGGTGGCATCAGCGCAAGCTGCATCGCGCGCTGGAACGGCACGGCATGGTCGCCACTCGGCACCGGAATAGGAGGCCCCGGCGGTGTCATGCAGTGGGAAGTCAGCGCCCTCACGGCTTTGCCGAACGGCGACATCGTCGCGGGCGGTATCTTCACGACCGCCGGCGGCATCAGCGCAAGCTGCATCGCGCGCTGGAACGGTACCACGTGGTCGCCGATCGGCGCGGGCATGGACTGGCGGGTCGGCGGCTTGACGATGCTGACGAACGGCGACCTCCTCGCGACCGGGGGCTTCATGACCGCCGGGGGACTCGTGTCCGTCTCACTCGCGCGCCTGACGACCACCTGCCCTGCGTCCGCCCACGCTGCCGGGACTGGCTGTGCCGGCACCGGCGGCCCCATGGTTCTCTCCGCCACCTCGCTCCCGTGGCTCGGCGGCACGTATCGCTACCGCTGCACCGGCATGGCGGGGAACTCGCTGGGGCTCGGCGTGTTCGGGCTCGGACCACAGAGCACGCCGCTGTCGTCGCTGCACCCGGCCGGCGGTGCGAACTGCGACCTGCTCGCGACCACCGATGCGGTGACGCTGCTGCCGCCGGTCGCCGGTGCGATCACCCATCAGTTCCCGCTGCCAGCAACGCCCTCCCTCGTCGGCGTTGCGCTGCACAATCAAGTACTGCAGATCGAACTCGGGCCGACCGGCAACATCGCCTGGCTCGGCAGTTCGAACGCACTCGTGCTGACCGCCGGTTCCTATTAGGAATCAGGAAGGGATACGCGCGCCCGCCTTCCCCACCTTTCCCACCTTCCGCCGGCGCAGCAGCGGCCCCGTCAGCGTCACGAGCCCGCCGACCGCGACCAGCACCCACGCCGCGCGGTCCGACTCGACCAGCGCCTCCTCGGGCACTTCCTTCATCGCCAGCGCCATGCGATTCTCGCCGCCCTGGAACGCGAACGTCGCGTAGCCGAGCGCGCGCCACAGGAAGAACGTGCGGTCGACCTCGGCCCGCAGGTGCCTCGCGAGCGCCACCTGCCCGTGCAGCGCGAGTCCCACGCCGAGCAGCACACCCCCGAGCACCACGACGAGCCAGCGCACGAACGCCATGGCGAGCCACGCTACCCGCCGGTCGCCGCCGCGTCACTTCACGACGGGCGGCGCCTCGCCGGCCTTCTCGGCCGGCTTCTCGGCGGGCGGCTCGGCGGGCTTCGCCGCGGGCTTCACGTGCACGATGCGCTCGCCGTCGCGGAACACGATGCGCTCGCCGAGCGCCAGCACCTCGCGCAGTTTCGGGTTCTGCTTCAGCAGCGCGAAGTAGGCGTCGGAGAACGCTTCGACCACCACCGCGGTCTTCGCCCAGTCGGCCGGCAGCCCCTGCTCGACCAGGTCCTCGCCGGCCGGCACGAACACCCGGTCGCCGGCGCGACGCACGAGGCCTCCGTTCTTGGCCCGGCTGTCCTTGTCCTTCAGCTCGGCCCGGAGCTTGGTTCCCAGGTAGAAGTCGTCCGAGCCCGTCGCCTTGCTCTCTTCGATCGCCTCGGCGCCCGTGCGCGTCCGGCCGAGATCTTGGACCCGGCGCGCGACCGCGCCGGGGGGTGGCTCCTCCAGCTCCGCCGGCTTCGCCGCACCCGGCGTCGCCGGTGCACCCGGCCCCGCCGGCCCACCGGTCGTCGGACCCGTCGGTCCGGCACCGCCGCGGCCGCCACCCGGCGCCGGCGCGCCGTCCCCCAAGTCGACGCCGCGCGCACCGGTCCTGCGCCCCTCCGCGCTGCCCCAGCGGCTGCTGTCGAACGCCCCGCCGCCCGCGAGCCGCATGCCCTCCTCGAGGATCAGCTGCGACGTGTAGGGCGTCACGATGCCGTAGCGCGTCGCCAGCCGCTTCACCTCGTCGACCAGTTCGCGCTGCTGCCCGTTCCGCCGGATCGCGTCGAGCAGCGACGCGACCTGCGCACGCGCCCACAAGGTCGGCACGAAGCCGTGCCGGTCCGCGAGCGCGGGGAACTCCACCTGGAACACGTACTCCCGATCGACGCCGCCCTGCTTGCCGCGCACGCGCACCGTGCGCAGGCCGGAATCGCGGTAGCGGCCGACCACCTGCAGCATCTCGCCGCAGAACAGGTCGCGCGTGCGCGTCGGGTGCACGTCGAACGAGTCCAGTCCTTCGCAGCGCACCTCGACGTCGGTCAACGCCGGTTGCGCGAGCTTCTGGCACAGCGCGTCGACCTTGACCTCGATCTTCTCCTTGTTGCGGGG
>VGXW01000384.1 GCA_016873195.1 Planctomycetota bacterium
GGGGTCGCCTCGGGCAAGCCGTTCTTCGTCTGGTACGCGCCGATGCTCCCGCACCAGCCACACGACCCCTCGGCCGACCGGCTGGCCCGCTACACCGGCAAGGGGCCGACCGCGGCCGCCGAGAAGTACCACGCGATGGTCGAGTGGTTCGACGACACGATCGGCGAACTCGACCGGCACCTGCGCGACCGCGGGCTCGAGCACGACACGCTGGTCGTCTACCTCGCCGACAACGGCTGGGATGCCGCCGCCGGCCTCGCGTCGAAACGCGCGAAGCTGACTCCGTACGAACTCGGCATCCGCACGCCGATCCTCGTGCGCTGGCCAGGGCACGTGGCCGCGAGGCGCGACGAGCAGCACCTCGCTTCGATCGTCGACGTCGTGCCGACGATCCTGCGCGCGGCGGGCATCGAGCCGCCCGAGCGGCTGCCCGGCGTCGACCTGCGCGACGAAGCCGCCGTCGCCGCGCGCCGGACGATCTTCGTCGAGGCGTTCACGCACGACGTTCTCGACCTCGCCGATCCACAGAAGAGCGTGACGGCGCAGGTCGTCATCGATGGCTGGCACAAGCTGATCCTGCCGGGCACGGTGCGGCCGCGGCGGGCGCACGCCGCCGCACCGACGGAGCCGGAGCTGTTCGATCTGAGGGAGGATCCGGGGGAGACCAGGAACCTGGCCGCGCAGCAACCGGAGACGGTGGCCCGGCTCCAGGAGTTGCAGCAGGCCTTCTGGCGGGCGCGCTGACGAGCGCGGCCGCGGCCGGCAGCCAGGCAGGCGGGCGGAGCGGAGGCCTCCTCTCGTGCCCGAGGGATCGTGCTACTCGACGAGCCGCGACCCCGGCACGAGCCGGACGGGGCCGAGCAGACCCGATTCGAGCAGCGGGGTCTGCGCGGTGAAGGACCGGCGGATGTTCGTGCGCGTGATCCGCTGTTCGGCCGGCAGCGCGGCGTCGCCGACGAGGCGGTTGTGCCAGGTGTTCGCGACCTCGACGCGCAGTTCGTTCGCCCCCGGCCGCAGGCGGCCCGTCGCGCCGACGGTGTAGGGCGGCTTCCACGCGATGCCGAGGTCTTCGCCGTTCAGCGTGATCCGCGCGACGCCGGCGACCCGGCCGAGGTCGAGCTCCACGCGGCCCGCAGCCAGCAGCTCCTCGGGCACGTCGAAGCGAAGCGCGTACTCCGCGACCCCGGAGAAGTGGCGGATGCCCGCGTCCCCGGCAGCGGTCCACGAGATCAGCTCGGGGAAGTCCGCCTGCGCCGGCGCGCCGCGACCCGGCTGGAAGCGGACCTGCCACGGGCCGCGCAGGGCGAAGCCCGCGCGCTCGGGCAGGCGCAGCCCATCGGTGCTGGGGTCGTGCGCGGCCCCGGACGAAACCGCGTGCACGCGGACGTCGGCGACCTCGCGGCCGTCGGCGTCGACGAACACGACGCGGTTGAGCCCTACGTAGTCCGTGTGGCCGCACCAGTCGTCGCTGTGGTTGGCGACGACCGCGAAGCGCACGTAGCGCGCCCGGCCGGCCGGCAGCGGAACCTGCTGCTGGTAGCCGCGCTCGCCAATGTCCGGGGCCTTCTTCAGCGCGACGCGGCTCGGCGGCCCGAACGCCCCTTCGTCCACGGCGAACGAGACGTCCATATCCCGGATGCCGCGCGTCGAGAGCCCGCGCACCTGGTCCTGGTAGTTCCAGACCACCATGGAGCCGAGCACCACCGGCGCGCCGAGGTCGTAGACGACGAACTCCCCGCCAGGCGCCCCCTCGCCGGATGACATCCACGCCGGGCCGTCCGGCGCATCGGCGTGGGCGACGTCGGCTGCCGTGGACCGGATCCGCTGCAGCGGTGCCGGCGCGGGCAGTGTCGGTTGCGACACCGGCGGCCCGTCGCGGAAGACGACGAAGGTCGAGCCGCCGGGCGGCAGGCGGAGCCGGACGCGGGTCTGCGGCCCTTCGGCGCCGAACGCCGGCGAGCTGTCGATCGCGCCGGTCGCCGGGTCCCACAGCTCCGGCTGCCGGCCGGTGACCCGGAACAGCCCGTCGACCACCTCGTCGCGTTCGCAGTCGTTGACGACGAAGTAGATCTCGGCGGCGCCGGTGGTGCGGTGCACGTAGCTGAGGCGCGTGCGGGCGTCGCTGCCCCGCCACGCGAAGTCGGGCGGCAGCGCGCCGAGCGCTTCGCGCGCGGTCCGCCCCTGCACGACGCGCCCCTTGCCGAAGCGGCGCTCGGTGATCCGCACGCCGTCGAGGTCCCCCCAGAGTTCGTCGGCCAGCGCGCGGACCTCGTCGTCGCACGCCGGATGGCCGGCCAGCCCGTTCGCGCGCACGGGCCGCGGCCCGAGCACCGTCGCCCCGTCGCGCACGAGCTCCCGCACCTTGCGCAGCGCGACCGGGTCGAACGCAGGCTCGTCGGGCAGCGCGAGCAGCGCATAGCTCACGCCGTGCGGCAGCAGGACGCGCCCGTCCTGCGCGCGCATCGAGTTCGTGAGGACCCGCACGTCGACGACGTCGTAGTCGTAGCCCGCGGCCCGCAGCTGCGGATCCCAGTCGACCGCGAGCGGGTGGAACGCGGGCGCGCCGTCGCCCTGGTAGAAGCAGACGTCGGCCACGGGCCGGCCCTGCTGCAGCAGGAACGAGCAGCGCGACAGGTAGGCGAGGAACGGCTTCGCCATGGGCCACCAGCAGAGGTTGGGCCCCATGTGCGTGCCGGCGTGGTAGGCGAGCCCGGGCAGCCCGGCCTCCGCCCCGCCGTGCGGCGCTGTGTGGAAGGTGACGTGATTGAGCCCGTCGACGAACGCCTGGTCGGCGAGCAGCTTCAGGTAGTACGGACCGTCGCGCCAATGCCGCCACGAGGTGAACGACTCCGCGTCGACGATCGTCTGGCCGTAGGTGTGCGCGGCGCAGGCGATCTGCTTGACGTGGAACATGCTGCGCTGCTTCGACCAGAACTCGCCGCGCATCAGCCCCACCGCGCCGAGCGCGCCGAGCGCGTCGACCGGGCAGCTGGTCCAGATCGGCGGCCCGGGCCCGCCGGCCTCCGCGGCGAGCAGCAGGCCCTTGTCGCGCAGCATCCGGTCGCCCTGCCGATAGTGGTGCTCGATCATCAGGTCGCTGACGAGGCGGGTCCAATCGTGCAGGAAACGTTCGCCGCGTTCGTCCTTGCGCGCGGGTCCGAGCAGCAGTGTCAGCCAGGGCGTGGCGTCGTAGCCGTAGCGCGCCCGGAAGGCCGCGAGAACGTCTTCGGTCCAGGCGCCGAGGCGATCGCCTTCGAGTTCGAGGCTGTCGACTTCGAGGTAGCGCAGCGTCGTGTGCTCGAGCGGACCCAGCGCGCCCTCGAGCCGCGCCAGCACGTGCGCGAAGTAGAAGCGGCTGTCGTCGGCGTCGAAGAAGTCGATCTGCAGGCCGGCGGAGTTCGGGCTCGGCACGATCAGGCTCTGCCCGGTGTTGGCGAAGACGAGCCAGCGGACGGTCCATTCCCCCGCGGGCAGGTCCGCGCGCAGGACGCCGTCGGCGCCGAGGCCCGCGGTCAGGTCGAGGACCTGCTCGGGTGCCAGGGGCCCCGCCGCCGGCGAGGCCTGCACGGCCACGGTCCGCCAGTAGGCCGGCCGGCCATCGGCGCCGCGCGGGCTGTGCGCGGGGATCTCCGGGAAGGTGAGCTGCAGCGCCAGCGCGGCGGGTCCCCGAACTTCCTGGGCGGACGCGTAGAGCCCGATCCCCGCATGCTCCGGGGTGACCCAGGTGCCGCCCGCGTTCCACCCGCTGGAAGCGAGCAAACCGAGTTCGAGCCCGAGACGCTTCGCCTCGCGGTCGGCGTGGGCGAGGTTCGAGAGCCACGCGTCGCTGAGGAACGCTGGCCCGACCGGGACCACCTTCTCCGGATCCTGCAGCGCCTTCACGTCCCAGACCTGCAGCCGCGAGAAGCCCGCGGCGGCGAACGCCTCCATCTCGGCGGTGATGCGCGCCGGGTCGGCGTGGCCGTTGAGCCAGGTCCAGAACGCGTCGGGCCGGGG